>CANQWS010000005.1 GCA_947627615.1 uncultured Muribaculaceae bacterium
ATGGAGAATCGAGTACGCATAAAATAATGGGTCGAAGATTATTGTTTTCGATTGCAAAATTAGCTAAATTTTGCGTGATTTAAGCTGTATGCGATGAAATATTTTTAACATTAGCGACGGATACCGTGCTTTTGCTGAGACGGTTTCAGCATCTTGTGGGCCTGCATCATGCAGCGGTAGGCGAAGCGTCGATCGTCCTCATCTTCCTTGCGACCCCAAGGGAGCGATGTGTCACCGCCTCCACCGCCGCATGACTGGGCGAATTGGGTTGCGCCGTCGAGATAGCCGAGAAACAGATACATCGCACACTTAAGAATCTCATTTGGCTGTTCGGCGATTTCTGTGAGAAAGTCGCCGTCAATATAGGCTTTCTGTTCCGGAGGCATAGTGTCCAGCAGTGAACGGACATCGACAATCATTCTGGCAAAGACGGCATCGGTCAGCCTCATACGAACCTGCTCCTGATTCTTTTCAGTGAATTCGTGGAAATTCTTTTGAGCATTATCGCATTTCTCACTGAGGGCATCAAGTTTATCCTGAAGCCCGGCAAGTTGTCGGTCGGCGAGCTTGAGTTTATCGCGTTTGTCGGCAAGTTTCTGTCCGGTAGATTCAAGTCGGGCTTCAAGGGACGCGATGCGACAACGCAATTCGGAAACATCACCGGCACCATTCTCTATGTCTGACTTCAACTGAGCAATCTCGTCATTCAGCTCTGCCTCTTGTCTTTCGAGATTCGCAATCATGGTCGTAAGTCCTTTGACGCGCGTTTCAGCCTTCTTGATTTGGTCTTCAAGTCGACCCAGCTGCTCGGATTTGTCGCTTATAATAGTTTCGAGTTTGGCATTCTCACGGTGAAGGTCGCGGTTGTATTCAGCAGTCGAGCGATGCCGTGCGCCGGTCTCGTGGATGTCATCGCCACGGTCGAGCCCGTATTTGCGGTTCACTTCGGCAAGCCGGGTGTGCAAATCCCTCATGTGCTGCCGCGCCTCGATTTTGTTCTTGCCTCCGAGAACTTCCTTTGAGCATAGGCGTCCGTCGGCGGTCAACGGCACGAACACACAATGCGCATGTGGTCCCGTCTCGTCAAGATGGACGATGAACGAGGCTACGTTTTCCTCTCCGAATTCACGGCATACAAAACCGTACACATCCTTTGCCCATCGCTCGATTTCGGGTTGCCGCACAAGATGCCCGTTAGTTTCCTCATGTTCATGGAAATCCTGACTACCGAAAGCCATCTTACGCATCCGCTCACGGTTGCCGCCGAATACGACCATGACTGCACGGTTGGATATGGCGGTTACTCGGGCATACGGTCGGAGATGTTTCTTGATTATCTCCTCGACCCTGTCGCCGATACGCCGCGATTTATCAACGGTGGTTATCACTCCTCCCGGCCCGACCTGAAAATTCAAGGCGGTGCGTGAGCGGTCATAGTTGTGGTCGGGATTCTTGGCCTTGCGCTCGAAGAGTTCATCGCTCCAGTTGCGCTGATGTTCGTTGCTGACATTGGCATCGACTGATTTGACAGGCTTGAAGTCCATCATCTGTTTTGGTGAAGACATATAATTATTGGTGCTTTTGGTTATGGTTTGGTTGGAATTGATTATACAACAGAGGTGCTTGCACGGTCAGTCTCCGCATCGGAGCCGCCAACCTTCGCATGAAGGTATATTAGGCTATACCCTCATAGGTCTTATTGCAAGCAATCTTGCCCCAGCTTTCCGGATGCGGTTGAACCGTACATTCCGACTTACAGGAGGCAACTGCTTAAAAGTAAATATGGCTGATTTTTGATGAAATGATGAAAGTGTGTGTGTAACTTGCAGTATTACAGGTCAATTCAATTCATCATCAAATAATATTGAATGAAAGGGGAAGAATGGGAGGCTTTTCAACATCCACGAATCCATTTGATGAGGGCCCACACCACTGTAACTTGCTGACTTTCTTTCCCTTCATTTATTCTTTCATCATTTCATCAGAATAATGATAAATTCAGAATAAAATCTTTGGTAACGGTATAGTATCTGCCGACGGCGTTCTTAGCGGTGTACTTCGCCGGGAACATGCCGACTGCGTAAGCTCGATAGGTGAGTGAGTTTGATGCAGGCTTGAGGTGCCAATATATCTGTAACAGGCGGCGTATCTCGTTTGTGTCGGCACGGACATTCCGGTATGTGAGCAAAGTAGCGATGTCGTTAACAACGAAAGATATCGATGATTCGCCGGTACTGTCCATTATATCCATGAGCAGTTCGGCAACCTCAAACTCTATCTTCAAGCGGTTGGAGATTACGATACGGTTGAGGGCTGCGGTGCGAAGTCTTTCCGGACTGAACCACATTCGGTTTTCGCATTGCACCGACAGTTCTCTCTGCATAAGGAAATGGAGAAACGCCGGAATCTGTGCCACAAGTTTCTTCATAAAGAACGGGTCGTCAGTTTCCAAAGAGTTGACCTTACGAACCCAGTATCGCACTTCCTCGCGGTCAATTACAATAGGAAAATGTTCGTTGTTGGAACAGAGGACGAACTTGCCGAAGAAGGCAATCTCGTTTCGGTCTTTGCCTTTGGACTCCATCTTGTAGGATGTTGCCGTACTGAGATTCTTCAGTCGCTCTGAGTCCTCGCGGCGCGACAGCAGAACTTCATCGACCATGATAAGCAGCTTACCCGCCCAGTCGGAATTGAACTTGCTGCGGAAGTCCTCGTTGGTGTTGAAGGTCGCGTTGTCCTGAAAGATCACCTTGAGAAGATTGAGGAAAGTGGTCTTGCCGGTGTTACGCTGCTCCGACACTAATATCAGTATCGGCAACTTTTGAAGCGGCATCTGATACAGCAACTGTATATAGTCGAGACCATACTCGTAATGCTCCCCGAAGATGTGGCGAAGCAAGCCGTCAATCGCGCTCCAGTCTCCCGGCATCGGCTTATGGGTGATTGGCTCATAAAGGTTGTAGGCGTTGCCGATTATCTTGTTATAGTCGGTATGGCTCGGAACGGTGCAAAAGCAGTCATACTTCGGCACATCGTTCAGATAGTCCTTCCCGTGGTCACCCTTGATAGTCGAAGCCTTCCAATAGACAAGACACTTGCAAGTGGTGCCGTTCGCCTGCGGACGCAACACCTCCCGGTAATAATCCGTGCCTACTCGGATATAGGGACATTCGCTTTCAATTTGATTTGACAGGTCATTTTGCTCAAATGCATTGTCAGCATACCCTACATCCTTTGCCTGCGTCTCATCATTTGATGCCGCATTGCAGTGAACGGGTTGATCGACATTAGCTGGAAGCAGCTTAATAGGGTCAGATGGCGTCAACATCCTGCACCCCCTCCACTGGCAAATGCTTCATACTTGAAGCGTTGAAGAAAGGTGTCAACATCATTCTGTGTGTACCAGAACTTATCCCCGTGTCTTGAATAGGAGAGGTAGCCATTATCACGTAGGTTTTTGAGATAACGGCTTTCCACACCGAGCAGCTTCATCAGCTCTTTGTTGGTGTAGATGCGGCACTCGTTTGAAGTGCCATTGCCCGAGGTGCTTCGTTCCTGCGATTCCTCAAGCAGATAGAGGATCCTTTTGAGCATGTCCTCCGCTGTGGTAATTGTGTTACTTGATTTTGGCATTTATGTTTTCGTTATTCTTTTTGCGCTGCGGATTTATCCGCCATCATTTTCAAATCGGTTGCAAAAGTATCTCATTAGCCATGGATTTAGAAATAATGCACACGAAATGCCCTGATTTTTAGCTTGGTATAACCAAATCACAAAATCGGCACTATATCCCGGCACTCTGACTCTATGATTCCGGCTCCAAAATTTGATACGGACATAAAAAAGGAGGCTCGTCACCTCCTTTAAATCTTATGAATGTGTTTAGTCCTCTAATCGTAGAGATTTACAGTTTAGACAATAGCTCTGTGCCGGTCATCGCTGTCATCTCAGAGAAAGCAAAAAGTTTCTTGCCAAGATCTTTGAGCGATGCACCGATGTGATACACCGTCTCGTCGATTATCAGAAAACGGTCATGGGCTCCATGATATACATGGATTGTGATTTCGGGATATTGCTGATTATGTCGCCGTAGATCCTGACGGAGTATGGACTTGATTTCCTGCGTGTAAATGGTGGCTTTGACTCCCGGCTTTCTTTTATCAAGTTGTGTCAAAACAGTCGCGTCTACATAATTATCAATCAGAACTATGCGCGTATTGGCAGATTCAACGAGCTTTGATACTATCACATGGGCATCGAATATCTGACCTTGAAACAGAATTCCTTCCTTGGGTGGTAATGAAGTCCTTACGAAGAAATCTACCTTTTCATCCAACATCAACAGATGCCTGTCATGCTCAGATAATCGTCTGTCAATCCTATCTTCTATCTGCATCAGTCGCTGATTCACAGAATATCCGCGAAGAAGGTATTCTTTTAAGACTTGATTCGCCCATCGCCGGAACATTGTGGCATTGACGCTATTGACTCGATAACCAACTGAAAGAATTACGTCTAGGTTGTAATACTTTGTAGAATATGTTCTTGAGCCGTCAGCAGCCATATGTTCCAAAATGGAACATGTGCTTTCTTCTTCCAATTCTCCTGACTTGAAGATATTGGAAAGATGCTTGGTAATCGCTGGTCGTTTAGTGCCGAATAAATCGGCTATTTGCTGTTGTGTGAGCCAAACAGTCTCATTCTCGAGGCGAACCTCAAGTTTCATCGTTTCATTTGGCTGGTATAGGACTATTTCGTTGGTTTCCATATGCGAAAGTAATAAATATTTACGGCATTTCTTAAATTATTGACAATGAGTTGATGTCTCCTGCAAGGCGTGCGACTTCGGTGGAGAGGGTCTTTGGGAGGAAGCGTGCATATACTTTTTCGGTAATGTCGGTGCTTCCGTGCCCTAACAGGCGGCTGACAACTGACATTGAAAGCCCCTTATTGAGAGCGAAGACTGCGAATGTATGGCGCGCGACATGCATGGTCAGTGGGAATTTAAGACTGAGAGCTTCGCCGACTACCGTCAGTGATTGGTTAATGCACTTGGTGGCATTGTTCCTTGCCTTATACAATGCTTCGTCATTGTCTATATCAAGATTATCCTTGACCAAATCAAAAACATAGCGGCTGTCGCCTCTCTTCTCTTTCCAGATATTGAGAATACCGATGGCTGGATCCGTCAGGGGAATGATGTGCCGCTTACCAGTCTTAATCATTATCTTCCGCAACTCCTTACGATTGAAGTCAATATTTGACCATTGCAATGTCATTACATCCACGACACGGAGACCGCAGGCATGGAACGCGAACAAGAACATTTCGATAAATTCCCTGCGTCGAGGCTCGCGACACTCATTATAATAGGTGATGAGCTTTCCCATCTCTTCATGTGAAAGGCTCTTGCCGTCGAATTCTGCATCGTCCGATGAAAGCTGTATCTTTGGAACTATGCGCATATCTTGTATCCTGGCATTGATGGAAGCAGGAATAAGGTTGATGTCGGCGGCGTATGCACAAGCCTTCATTATAGGTGTCAGCGCATGGTTGATAGTGGCGTCCGAATTCTGTTTTACGAGTCTTCGCCATTTGATATAGTCCTCAATAAGCTCGACTGTGATTTCGCTTACATACAGGCCATCCTGTTTATATGTACCTTTACCCTCCGCCCGCAGAAACGACTTGAAAATATTCATGCCACTGACACCATTTTGGTAACGGCTTCGGCCTATTCGATTTCGGCTGTAGTCTGATTCAAGTCTTTCCAATGCAAGATCAATGAAGTCCTTACCATTATCCTTGCGGGTGATGGGTTTGTCTGCCAGAATATCGTTGATTACTTGTGCTGTAATCTGATTGGGATGATTTTGGTTGTACTCGGCGAGCAGGTTGTCTATTTTGGTCACACGGGCAAGGAGTAACGCATTGGTGCGTGCTGATTCCGGTCCGTATGAAACACGGACACCGCCTCTGCCTTGATGAAGAGATTGATTCCAGTCACATTCCCGGACAAGAATATTGGTGGTCTTCCTGAATATCTGCCGATTCCACGTGTATTCCAATACAACGGTACATGGTTTTGATTTGTCAGGATGTTTGCCCGCCCGCAGGCGATATTTTCCCAAAGGGTATTGTCTTTTCGGTCTGCCCATAATTGAGGAGGTTAAGTGAATACTCACAAACGTCTACAAAGATAATGAATTTGAGACAAACAAACTAATATTTCAACCGAAAATTCCGCATTTGTGGCAAACAAACTATGCTATAAAAGGCTATAAAAAGCAGCGAGACAAACAAATTATATTTGCTTATCTCGCTGATTATGAGGATAATAAATGTTTATATGCTTATCAATACTCATCCTCGTTGAAGAAGAAGTCTTCTTTGGAGGGGTAGTCGGGCCAGATGTCTTCGATGCATTCGTAGGTTTCGCCTTCGTCCTCCATTTCCTGGAGATTTTCAATCACTTCCATGGGGGCGCCTGAGCGCATGGCATAGTCTATGAGTTCTTCACGTGTTGCAGGCCAGGGTGCGTCTTCGAGTTTCGATGCTAATTCAAGTGTCCAATACATAGCGGTATATATTTCGGATTTTAATTGTGCTGTTAGTTACTGGTGAAAAATGTGCCGCAAAAGTACACATTTTATTGTACCTAACAATTTTTTTTCCAAAATATTTCAGGGTTGCCTGATTTAATATTGTTAAATCTTGCAAGAATGAACAGATAATCCGACAGACGGTTAATGTAGACTATCACTTCGGGGTCCATATCGGCCTGTCGCGCAAGGGTTATGATGCGGCGCTCGGCTCTGCGGCACACTGTGCGCGCTACGTGGGTGCGTGCGGCGAGTTCACTTCCTCCTGGAAGCACAAAACTTTTTATCTCGGGGAGCATGGAGTTGAGCGCGTCAATCTGCTGCTCCATTTCCGATATTTTCCGCGGTGTGATTCCGTGGGATAGCGTGAAGTCTCCGCCGGGGTCGCATGCGAGGTATGAGCCTATGTCAAAGAGGTCGTTCTGGACCGACTGCAGGTATTGCCTGTCGGCTTCGCGCGTGGCTGTGTCGGCGGCCACCAGGCCGAGGTTGGAGCTGAGTTCATCAATTGTTCCGTAGGCTTCTATTCTCGCGGAGTTCTTGTCGATCCGGATTCCGCCCACAAGCGATGTGGTTCCTTTGTCGCCCGTACGGGTATAGACTTTGGCTTTTTCGTTTTTCATGGGTCGCGGTGATTTTTTCCTTTCGTAAGGGATGGGGTTGGGGAAATGAGGCGAGAGGTGAGGGTGTCAGGAGTTAAGCTGGCGTGAGTAATATTCGAAGAAGTTGAATTTGAGGATTTCGGATATCCGCATCAGCAGGTCGGTGTCGATGCTCTGCCGGCGGTAAATCTTGTAGGCGTTGGTGCGGTTACAACCAAGTTTGCGAGCAAACCACACGGTTGTCCTCTCTTGTCGGCGCAATTCGGACTCTATCAGCGATCCGATAAAAATTTCACTCATTATCTAATGGATATAAAAAGGGCGGAACTCACTATGCTTATCTTGCTGCCTGAGGCACCGCCAAGCGCCTTTGTCCTCAAAATAAAGCATTGCTCGCTCCGACCCTGTATACCTGGGTAAGAAGTAATGAGCAGCGATTTTTCCCTGGACAAACATGATTGGCGGTTTCCAGACATCGGGAAATATAAGCTATGACTATTGTTAACAGTCATTTGCTATGACCGATGGCAAATTTAATAGCAAATTTGTTCTGGAACAAGTTTTCAAACTTATTTTAATTATTTTTAAAACATTAATGTTTGTTATCATATTTGAATTAACAAATTTGTACAGTTTTCGGGTGCAAAAATGTTGACTACTGATAAACAGGCAATCATGCAGCTGTCACTGGATTAGATAAAAGTTATTTAATACGGAAAAATTTCTTTAATTTATTGCTGTTTTCAGAAAAATAATTTAACTTTGCATTTGATAAACAAGGCTCATTCACTAACTCCTCATGACCTTATTTGTTAATAGTCTACAAAGACAGACAACACAAATTATTAACCATTTATATTTCAAGTCAAATCTCTCATGAGCACTATTGATTTAACTCAGTACGGTATCACCGGAGCAAAGGTGATCCACAATCCCAGCTATCAGGAACTGTTTTATGACGAAATGAACCGCAACCTCGAGGGTTACGAACGCGCACAGCTCAGCAACCTCGACGCTGTTAACGTCATGACAGGTGTCTACACCGGACGTTCGCCCAAGGACAAATTCTTTGTAGAGGACGAGGTTTCAAAGGACACAATCTGGTGGACTACCGACGAATACAAGAACGATAACAAGGCCATCACCGAAAAAACATGGGATGCCCTCAAGGTTATCGCCGACAAGGAGCTGTCAGACAAGACTCTCTACGTTGTCGACGCTTTCTGCGGAACCAACGCCGACACCCGTCTTGCCGTACGCTTCGTTATGGAAGTTGCATGGCAGGCTCACTTCGTGACCAACATGTTCGTTCGTCCCACTGAAGAGGAACTCAAGAACTTCAAGCCCGATTTCGTGGTACTCAACGCTTCCAAAGCAAAGGTTGAGAACTGGAAGGAACTCGGCATCAACTCCGAGACCTGCGTGGCATTCAGCCTGAAACACCGCATGCAGCTCATCATCAACACATGGTACGGCGGCGAAATGAAGAAAGGTATGTTCTCAATCATGAACTACTACAATCCTCTTCGCGGCATCGCTTCCATGCACTGCTCGGCCAACACCGACATGAAGGGCGAAAACACCGCCATCTTCTTCGGCCTCTCAGGTACAGGCAAGACCACTCTTTCAACCGACCCGAAACGTCTGCTCATCGGCGACGACGAACACGGCTGGGACGACAACGGCGTGTTCAACTATGAAGGCGGCTGCTATGCCAAGGTTATCAACCTTGACAAGGAATCAGAGCCCGACATCTACAACGCAATCACCCGCGACGCTCTTCTTGAGAACGTAACCGTTGACTGCGAAGGCAACATCGATTTCGCTGACAAGTCTGTCACCGAAAACACCCGTGTTTCCTACCCCATCAACCACATCAAGAACATCCAGGTGCCCAGCAAGGGTCCGGCTGCCAAGAACGTGATCTTCCTTTCAGCCGACGCCTTCGGTGTGCTTCCTCCCGTATCTATCCTCACACCCGAACAGACCAAGTACTACTTCCTGTCAGGTTTCACCTCCAAGCTCGCCGGTACCGAACGCGGCATCACCGAGCCCACTCCTACTTTCTCGGCCTGCTTCGGCGCAGCATTCCTTTCGCTGCACCCCACAAAATATGCCGAGGAACTCGTGAAACGTATGGACAAGAGCGGTGCCAAAGCTTATCTGGTCAACACCGGATGGAACGGAACAGGCAAACGTATCTCAATCAAGGATACCCGCGGCATCATCGACGCTATCCTCGACGGTTCAATCCTCACCGCTCCCACCAAGCAGCTGCCTATCTTTGACTTCACCATTCCTACCGAACTGCCCGGCGTTGATCCCAAGATCCTTGATCCGCGCGACACCTACGCAGATCCCGCAGAATGGACCAAGAAGGCCGACAAACTTGCCGAGATGTTCATCAACAACTTCAAGAAGTTCGAGAACCACCCCGCAGGCAAGGCTCTCGTAACAGCTGGTCCCAAACTCTGAAAAACAGGTTGCGGAGCATAGTTCTCCGGACCATTTTCAAATATCAGCGTTCCGCATCAGAAGGTGCGGAACGTTTTTTTTGCATGGAGTGTTTTCAAATTAATCACCCTCCGTCATGGAACGGACTTGGAAATTTATTATTTTTGCATCATATAACTGAACATACATAATATAATATGGAAGTCATAAATTTTGCCGACACACCTTCGCTCGTGAGCCAATATGTGGCCGAACTCCGTGATGTAACCGTACAGAACGACATGCTCCGTTTCCGGCGCAATCTTGAGCGCATAGGCCAGATCATGGCCTACGAGATCAGCCGGCGCATATCCTACCGCACAGAAACAATCACCACCCCGCTGGCCCAGTGTGAGGCGCAGGTCATAGGCACCGACATAGTTCTCGCAACCATATTCCGTGCAGGAATACCCTTTCACCAGGGATTCATAGACTATTTCGACCATGCCCAGAATGCATTTGTGTCGGCCTACAGAAAATACAGGGAGAAGGAGAATTTCGATGTGTTCATCGAATACATAGCCTCACCCAACATCGAGGGAAAGACTCTCATACTCGTAGACCCCATGCTCGCCACCGGATCGTCAATGGAACTCAGCTACCGCGCACTCCTGACAAAAGGAAATCCCGCACATATCCATGTGGCCTCGGTCATTGCCTCGCAGGCGGCTGTGGACTTCATCAAATCCGCTTTCCCCGAAGAAAAGACCACCCTCTGGATGGGCGCCATAGACCCCGAAATCAACGAACACTCCTACATAGTGCCCGGTCTCGGCGACGCCGGAGATCTGGCCTACGGAATCAAGGAATAACCGTCGGTCTGAAAACATACTTCCCCACCTCATTGCCTTCCTGCCGTTATGGCAGGAAGTTTTTTTATATACGGATGTTAATTATAAGTGGTTGACAACAACCCTGTGGAGCATGCTGATGATTCGTATCCGATCTCCTATCTTTGCACCACGGACAGCCTTGCTTTCCCGGGGAGAAAAAGGGTGTTCAAAACAGTGTTGAAAACCCTTGATAACTAATCAAAAGTTTTTTATAAACTGATTTGGATTTAACATTTGAATCTCCATATAATCATGAAGCCTCAAAAACAATAAAACCGACCCTACATGTTTCAGAAGCCTTTTCTACCTACTTTTCCACACTTTTATCCGCCATATATGGACTAAAGTTATTAACTTTGCACATTATTGACACCCTGTAGATAAAGTCAGCAACCAACTGCAATTCATTACTATATGGTGTTGATAAACATTTGAAAAGGATAACATCACGGTTTAATAAGTTAATATCCAAATTTAAGCTCTGAAAGTTATCACATCTTTCAACAGATACTATTCTTCTTCTTTAAATAGAAAATTTTAAAAAATTAAAAATTTAAATATAAAAGTAATGAATGTGGAAAAAGGCTATGTCGATGAGCCGGTCCCTGCCGAAGTGAAAGACCTGAAAGAAGAGATTATCAAGCTGAAAAAAGAAAAGGGCGCCGTAATCATGGGACATTACTACCAGAAAGGAGAAATCCAGGATGTTTCGGACTACATAGGCGATTCACTCGCCCTTGCCAGAATTGCCGCAGAGACCGATGCCCGTATAATAGTTATGTGCGGTGTCCACTTCATGGGGGAGACAGCGAAGATACTGTGTCCCGACAAAAAGGTGCTGGTGCCTGATCTCAACGCGGGCTGTTCGCTGGCCGATTCATGTCCGGCCGAGGATTTCGATACCTTCATAAAGGCCCATCCCGGACACACCGTGATCAGTTACGTCAACACCACTGCCCGGGTGAAAGCCCTCACGGATATTGTGGTCACTTCCGGAAACGCCCGCAAGATAGTGGAGTCACTGCCGGCCGATGAAAAGATTATCTTCGGACCTGACAGAAATCTCGGCGAATACATCAACTCGGTAACCGGACGCCAGATGGTGTTGTGGAACGGCGCATGCCACGTCCATGAACGTTTCTCCATTGAAAAAATAAAGGAGCTAAAGGAGCAGCATCCCAATGCCCACATACTTGTTCATCCCGAATGCCGCAAACCCCTCCATCTGATAGCTGACAAGGTTGGATCGACAGCCGTGTTGCTGAAATATGCCATAGAATCGCCCGTGAAGGAATTCATCGTGGCCACCGAGAGCGGAATACTTCACGAGATGCGTTTGAAATGCCCCGAAAAGACCTTCATACCGGCGCCTCCCGACGACAATGTGTGTGGCTGCAACGAATGCTCCTACATGAAGCTGAACACGCTCCAGAAGCTCTACAACTGTTTGCGTTTCGAGCAGCCTGAAGTGGTGGTTCCGGACGAACTGATAGAATCGGCCCGACGACCCATAGAAAGGATGCTCGCCATGAGCTGATCCATGCCCCACACCTTATAATAATAAAAGAAGACAGAACCGGGTTGCTCCGGTTCTAAACATTACCGGCGGGAGTGATGTTTTGTCAATAAAAAACTATTGACTGATTATGACATTACCGAATGCTGACTCACGTGCCGCCGGCGCTGCTGGCAAATTTCTGGCCGGCAACGCGTGTATACTCGTGGCCACCATTTTCTGGGGCGTAAATGTGTCGTTCACCAAGGCTCTGATACCTCAGTGGATGACGTCGGAGGGCATCTCGGCCGTGAGGCTCATAGGCGGCTGCGTGCTGTTCTGGATAGGCTCGCTCTTTGTAAAGAACAGCCGCATAGCCCGTCACGACTGGCTGCGCCTGCTGCTGGGGGGCGTGGTCGGGCTGTTCGGCTTCATCTATCTGTTTGTGATGTCACTGCGCTACGGTAATCCCATTGACATTTCCATAATCATGACCCTGCCTCCCATGTTTGTCATCATCATGAATGCCATGTTCCGCCACAGCCGTCCGTCACTTCTGGAGTGCGCCGGGGTGGTCATTTCGTTTGTCGGGGCGGTGATTGTGATACTCTCGGGAGGTTCCGGCAAGGCAGGGAGTGACAATATGCTGGGCGACTGCCTGGCAGTGGCCTCCACCATCTGCTATGCTTTCTATCTTGTGATTCTTGAAGGTCCCACGCGCAGCTACAGGCCCGTCACCATGCTCCGGTGGGTGTTTCTCTTCGCCGCCATTCCGGCCGTGGCACTCACCATTGGGTTCGACCAGCAGCCCATCATCCACAGCACGGCTGTGGCGCCGTGGCTTGAGATAGGATTTATTCTCCTGTGTCCCACCTTTATTGCCTATTTTCTCGTACAGCCGGCCATCAGGAATATCGGCTCGGAGCTTGTGTCGCTATATCAGTACCTGCTTCCGGTGTTTGCCACTATTTCGGCCGTAATCATGGGTCTTGACCATCTGAGGCCCATGCAGGTGATAGCCATGGCCGTGATAGTGTTCGGGATGGTTCTCACCAACCGAGGCAAGCTCAAGAAACACTGAAACGGCAGTGATTATACGTTCCGGATGCATGTCCAAGGCTGTAAGGTTTAGGACTTTTCGAAAAAAATCATATAGGCTTTTGATATTTATTTTTTAATAATTATATTTGCTGTCACAGCCCGCGTTGAAGCTCCGAAGGGGGATTAGAGGGCGGGATGTGAATATTATTTTGAAAGCGTTTATCCACGCTGATTCTTGACGAATAGGAATTCTCGCAAAATTTCTATCTAAGTCAAGGGTTGAGCAACGGTAGATACCTGTGGATATGTAATTATCATACATTCGGCACAATATTCCGGGAGGAATACTGCCGGACGTATTGATTGCATATACAAGCGTAGGGCTTCTCCGTTACCGTCCGACTTAGATAGGGCAATGCGAGAAGCCTCGATTCGTAGGACGGCAACAGATACAGATTCCTGTGCTTTTCTATTTAAACCAATCTAATGCCAACGAGAGGATGACCGCGGCACCCATTTATTATCATGGAAAGTATCTTGAGACTTTTTATGGTGTTAGGCTTAATCAATACAGGTCTAATGCTTAATGGCGCAACAGTAAGTTCAGTCCTGAGTGGATTAAAATCAGGCGATCCCGCTGTAATTACAATCTCATCCGACAGTTACATTTCTTCCATTGAGGTTAATTCTGACGGAGAATATCAATTTAAGGATGTTCCTGCGGGATTACACTCCATTAAAGTGGAAATAAGTGGATATAATCTTCCTGTTGCAAAAATGGTGAAAGTAAGAGATAATGGAACAGTAGATCCTGCCGGCCCCATAGTCCTGGCCATTACAAAAATGGATGAAAATCCTGACAAATGGACTCATTCCTGGGAATCAGACGGCAGCATCGGCGGCTATACCACAACAAGTCATGTCAACACACGTCCTGAAGTAGAGTTTCTTGGGAAAAAAATCGTTCCATCCGATGTACCTTCAATGGCTATCCTTAATGAGAATTACAAAATAATTCTATCCGACGATAAAGAACAGTGGACTCAGGAATACGCCTACCGACTTCTGGAAACAATGAAAATCCTGAATGTGAATGAATATAGACCGGCAAAATTCACTCTCACATCTGACCATTTAGAGAATGACCTGACCGTTACCGATTTAGGACAAGGCCTTGAGGTAACCATATCGAAAGATGCATTCTATTATGCCAATCCTTTTCTTGTAAATCTTGACGGAGTAAGGGGGCGTTTCTTCTCAAAACGTCTTCATCACGCAATGGTAAAATTTGTCACCAATTTCGGTAAGGATTCTTCTAAAATAGACCAACTGCTAAACAATAGGTTCGGATGCTCAATCTTTCCCAATGACATAGAGAGCCTTACAGGTGAAAATGCCGGTAATTTTCAGGATTTCTATCCTTCCGAGCTTGTAGCGCTGGTCAATATGCTGGAAGAAATGCCCGAAGGATTCCATAAAACACCGCAACTTAAATATTTGGTCCGTAGAGTTGACGGCCATACGAATCCGACGTATCCCGAAGCGGCGGCAATATCATGGTGCACCGAGGAAGGATACATAGAATTTATAAATGCTCCACATCTTGGCGTAAGTGCATTTGGTGGAAATAATGAACAATTTGATACCCAGCGTCTTATTCTTCATGAAAAGACTCATTTTCTTTGGGCGTTTTCATTTTCAGATGAAATAAAAAATGAATGGATAGAGATAGGAGGATGGTATCGTGACCCCAATGCAGGCGGAGGATGGAGTACAACAAAAACCACTGAGTTTGTAAGTGCTTATGCCCATGCCATAAACCCGGATGAGGACATGGCTGAGTCAATAGCTTTTTATATTAAGGATCCTGAGAAACTTATGTCTCGTTCCATGTCAAAATATGAGTTTATCCGCGATAGAATCATGCATGGCACACGTTATATGTCAAGCATTCCCGATCATCTAACATTTGAGGTACTGAATCTTTGGCCGGATTATGATTTTCCGGGCAAAATAAAAAAGGTTGAGATTTCCGTGGAGGGAAGTCCCGAAGAAGACAAGCAGTTAACATTCGATATATGGCTTACGCATATCGAAGGTCTTGACGACGGCGCTTCCCATGCTTATACCAGAATCATGAGTCCAAGATTTATTGATGACGAAGGGAATGAAAAGGGCACTTATATAGATTTATGGTTCGGTCCTGTTGACAATGACCATTGGCATCTGAGAGGGACTGCTACAATAAGTAAATATTCAAAAGCGGGATATTGGGTGCCGGGCGACATTACCGTTTCAGATATTCAAGGCAATGAGAGATATGAAGGAAAGAATGATTGTATCTCCAATATTTATGTAAACAATCCTCTGGAAGATCTGATTGTTCCAAAGTATGAAAAAGGCAGTCTACGCTACGAGCTTTCTGATATAACACTGGGCAATCATCATGAGCAGCTGTTATCGGTTACATTCAATGCCTATGATAACATCAATATCAAAGGAGTATATGGAGGATTATATACCGGTGTTGATTCCAACCACATGCCGGGATGGAACACCATTGTGGATAAAGAAGCAAAAACTATTGAAATCCAATACCGAATCAGAGACTATTTCTACACTACCGATTATTATATAGCATCTATCTCCATAGATGATGAGGGAGGAGTGACTAAAGATGTCCGATTCTCTGAAGATCCCGAACACGAACCGGTTCAAAAAATCCACATAACAACGCCAACCCCTGACTATGAACATCCTGAGATAGACCTTAACAGGATGTATGTCTATGCACAACCCACTCATCCTGAAGCACCCGATGGCGAGACTATAGTCAACATCACCTTTTATGCACGTGATAATATATCGGGGTTAGCTAATTGTAGAATAAATCTAAGAGACCCGCAGGGCATACAACATTTTTCCGGAGATGTTGGTGCTCCTGTTGACGAAGAGGGATATTTTCTTGGAGATCCCAACGTATGGAAAAAATACACTAAGACCATCATATTGCCACAAGGATCCGCTCCTGGTATATGGGGTATCGGATCCATAAATGTACGTGACCATGCTTATAATGATTTTACCTACAATTTTGTAGAAACAATGATTTTTGAGCCTGACAATTCCGAGGATGGATGGGAATTGTTTACAGAGCTTGATGAAGAATCTTTATTAAGAATCTATATTCCCAATAGTTCAAGCAGAGCGTATGGATTCACATATCGTATTATAAATCTTGATTCGGGAGCAGAAATCTCAGGTTCAAGCAATGAAACAGCAGCACGTTCTTCAATAACCAATCGTGATGACTGCACCGTGAACATCAAGTCGCTTGGTGAAGGAAACATTCTTGTTATTGCAACAGTTAAAGACAATGATGGAAATGTAATAGCAGTAAAATCCGCACAAATTAAATCTAATGTATCCTCAGGGATAGAATCTGTCAAGAACGATTCCAAACAGGGATTAAACATCAGCGTGGACCACGGATATGTGACCATCAACGATATTGACCCAAATCTTAATGTCAAAATATACTCTGTTGATGGTAAGCTATACTTCTCCGGAACAATCACTCAATGCTCTACAATACAGTTCAGGCCGGGAATATATATTGTCACCGTTGAAGACAAGATTGCTAAAATCGGCATAAGAGATTGAATTAAGTAGGGTGTTATCCTCTGCACAAAAAACAGAAAGGGGCTGTGTCGTAATAAAGGTTTATGACACAGCCCCTAAAATGCGTTTACTGAATTTAACTGGAAAATAGGATTTATTGTCTGAAAAGTTCCGAATGAGAACCGAGGCGGACAAGGTGGAGTATAGCTTATTCACAATCCTGCTGACCAAGCAGAATCTGTAATAATCTCTGTTTATCCATTTCTTTCTGATTTTCAGCGTAAAGATATAATAAACTCCACTAAATCGCAGATTTTGGCATCTCAAACTCCACTAAATCGAATTATTCAGGTTGTTCAGGCTTACTCAACAGTAAGGGATAACCGTCTGCCGCATCAGTGTCGAGCTGTTCCCGCTCTCCGGGGTTCCGGTGTTGCAATATTCTGCATCAAGAAACTCGTAGAAAGTTTGACAAACCATTATCTGACTATCTCAACCAACAGGTACTTTATAAAGGCATAAGTCTCTATTGAATATGTAAAGGTTGAGGTTACCGAAAAATTGGAAATATCGAACTCACTGTGATTTTACGGAGCTATTTGGGGCGGCGGGGGAAAAATTTGCGGACATGGAGCATGAGGCGGTCAACCGATTTGTCGGCTATGACTATTGTGGTGGCAATGATTATCAGAACGCCTCCGGTGATGTCTCTCGCGGTTATGGTCTGGTGGAGCACAAGTACACTCAGTATGACCGCCGAAACCGGTTCAAGAGCTCCGAGGATGGCTGTAGGGGTGGAACCGATGAGCTGGATGGCGCGTGTGGTACAAGCAAGTGAAATTACCGTAGGAATCACTGCGAGCGCCGTCAGATTGATCCATCCCGTGTAGGATACCGGAAGTATGAGTCCGCTGCCCGCCGTCATGCTCACTGCGAAAACCACGCATCCCCATGCGAGAACATAGAAGAGAAGCAAGGTGGTGGGGACGGAGCGTATTTTATAGGACACATTGACAAACACAATGTAGAGCGCGTAGGTGAGAGCCGATACCATCACGAGCAGACAACCGTAGGAACTCAGCCTGACGCCTTCGCCGGGATTCATCAGCATCAGCAGTCCGGCCGACATTATGGCGAGACTAACGACTACCGTGAACCTGAATTTCTCATGAAAAAAGAAAGTCATCATCACCGCAACCATGATGGGATAGACAAACAACAGGGTTGAGGCAACGCCGGAGTTCATGTATCTGTAGCTCTCGAACAGGGCCAGTGACGAGAGCGCCATGAGGATGCCGAGTATGGCCACGTGGCCGGATGTCTTTGCGGGCAGTCTGAACGACACACCTCTGAAAAACATGACAATGGCAAGCAGAGGTAGCCCTATCAGGTATCTGAAGAAAAGCACGGAGTCAGGATTCATGCCCTGCTCATAGAGAGGAATGGCAAAGGCAGGATTGGTGCCGTAGGCCGCTGCTGCCAGTGCGGCGAGCAGATAGCCTTTGACCATGCGTGATTTCATTGTCAGGACGGGAGTTTCTTGATTGTAAGATTAGGACTTGAACCGAAAACGGTGGAGCCTGACGGCAGATCGGTGTCCTTGACGTAGGCGTTGGCTGCAAGGGTCACATTGTCGCCCACCTTGCAGTCACCTATAATCTTACTGTCGGAGTACATGGTGAAATTCCTGCCTATCACAGGATAGGATATTTTGCCGCGGGATATGTTTCCGCCTATGGTACATCTCTGGTAGACGGTGAGACCGTCGCCTATATCGGCGCGGCCTATGACGGTTCCGAGCGGATGTTCGAAAAACATCACGCGGGGCAGTCTCACCTCGTGGTAAATGTCCACGCTGTGCATTATCTTGTTGAGGTAATATATCTTGTCGGCAAGCGTTTTGTCAGGGTTGTTTCCCGTAGAGGCGGTGTTGGCGGCATAGCAGAGAAACGTCATCCACTGTCCGGAATGGAGGTGGGAGAAAAACGTCTGTCCGTCGCGATGGAAATATTTATTGTCAATGTGGCTGAAGCAGTGTTCACACCTTTTCAGGGCTATGCTGACAATGCCGGCCAGTCCGGATTTTTCCTTATCTGTCAGAGGAAAGAAATTTTCAAGCTGCTTTGCGAGCAGACCTGTTATTTCGTTTTCAGACAATGATGTGGTCATGAGATTGAATGATGAAGAGTAAAGATACGGATGAACACGCGTCAGTGGGGAGGGAATCAGATGGTTCCGAGTTCCACGCCTGTGGCCACGCGCTCTATGATGGCGTCCTTATGGTCTTTTTCCGGTTTGTAGTCAGTCTTGAGGTTCACTCCGAAGAATCGTCCGAACGTCTGCCAGAAAGTGGCCCTGAAAGAACCGAGAAAAGCCTTGATTATATTGAAACCTGACTGGTTTGTCTCACGTTTGATGAGTTTGCAGAGCATATTGGCCTGTGATTTGGAAAATTTCTTCAGCACCGGCTTGTACTGGTCGAATATGGCCGATTCCATGCGTTTGAGATAGTCCTCGCGTTCTTTTTTCGAGGGGAATGTCTCTATGTACTCGTAGGTTTCGAGCAGAGTGCTGCAGATTAACTTGGCGTAAGGCAGGGTGAGTTTCACGTCTCTGACAGTGCGCCAGTAGAATTCCTCGTCCTTCTTGTTCTTGAACACCAGCGGCGGATAGCACACAACCTCGTTGAGCACTATCATGGTCACCTCTTCGCCGTCGATTTCGGTCACATAGTAACCCCGTGAATCGCGTATGCGTCCGGTGCCAGGTTCGGGAATGTCGAGCAGGGGCGGAGCGGCCGCCAGAGCCGCCAGAGCGGAAATGATCGTAAGGGAGAGTGCTAATAATCGTTTCACGTCAAAGGTTTTTAAAAGGTGACTATTAAAATATATAACGTTTCAAGTGTAAAAACATTGCATACTTAGGCCGCGTTCAGTGACCAGGAAAGCCAGGACATCACTTTACAGGCGGATAATCGAGGGTGAAGTGCAGTCCGCGCGATTCGTGACGCTCCTTGGCCTGACGCATTATCAGGTAGCCCACATTTATTATATTGCGCAGTTCGCATATCTCGCGTGACACCTTGGAACTTTTGAACAGCCGCTCGGTTTCCTCATAGAGGATGTCGAGGCGGTTCCATGCGCGGTCAAGACGCAGATTGCTGCGCACTATGCCCACGTAGGTGCTCATTATCTGGTTCACTTCCTTGATGCTCTGGGTGATGAGGACCATTTCCTCGGGATGGGTGGTGCCTTCGTCGTTCCAGTCAGGCACGTCATGGCGTATGTCGTAATGCTTTATTGCTTCGGAAGCATGATGAGCCGCGGCATCGGCATAGACCACGGCCTCTATCAGGGAGTTTGAGGCCAGACGGTTGCCTCCGTGGAGTCCGGTGCATGAGCACTCGCCCACGGCATAGAGGCGCTTGATCGAGGATTCGCCGTTGAGGTCCACCTTTATACCTCCGCACAGATAGTGGGCTGCGGGAGCAACGGGGATGTAGTCACGTGTTATGTCTATTCCGAGCGAGAGACACTTGGCGTAGATGTTGGGGAAATGATGGCGTGTTTCCTCGGGGTCTTTGTGGGTGACATCGAGATAAACGTGATCATCGCCGTGGAGCTTCATCTCCGAGTCAATGGCTCTGGCCACGATGTCGCGCGGCGCGAGTGACAGGCGCGGATCATATTTGTGCATGAATTCCTCGCCCCGCAGATTGCGGAGTACGGCACCGTAGCCTCTCATGGCTTCGGTGATGAGGAATGAGGGGCGGTCGCCCGGATGGAACAGCGCCGTGGGGTGGAACTGAACGAATTCCATGTCCTGTACGGTTCCTTTGGCACGGTACACCATGGCTATGCCGTCGCCGGTGGCTACGAGCGGGTTGGTAGTGGTGGTATAGACCGAACCGATTCCTCCGGTGGCCATGAGGGTGACTTTAGTCAGAAACTTGTCCACCTCGCCTGTGGCCGGATTGAGCACGTATGCGCCGTAGCAGGTTATGTCGGGCGTGCGTCGTGTCACTATTTTACCGAGATGGTGCTGGGTGATTATCTCTACGGCAAAACGGTTTTCAAAAAGGTCAATGTAGGGATTAGCCTTTATCTGCCGGATAAGGCTCTGCTGGATTTCAAAGCCGGTATTGTCGGCATGGTGTAGGATGCGGAATTCGCAGTGGCCTCCCTCGCGGTGAAGGTCGAAGCTTCCGTCATCTTTTTTATCGAAATCCACTCCCCAGTCCAGCAGCTGGCGTATCTGCGAGGGAGCTTCGGTCACTACTTTACGAACGGCGTCGGGGTCACTGAGGTGGTCTCCGGCTATCATGGTGTCGCTGATGTGTTTGTCAAAATCATCGACCTCAAGATTTGTCACGGAAGCAACGCCACCCTGGGCCAGGGCTGTGTTGGCCTCGTCAACGGATGTCTTACACACCAGGGCTACTCGTCTGTCAGGCCCGGCGACTTTCAATGCAAAACTCATGCCGGCTATTCCGCAGCCAATCACGAGATAATCATATTCGTAAGTCACTTCTTAAAAAATGTTTGATTGGTTACCGCAAAATTACTCAAAAAAGGGGAATAGTAAATGCATTTTTAGTAATTTTGCAGAAATCAATCAAGAAATAAACAGAAATGGAATATAACCATAAGGAAATAGAAAGCCGCTGGCAGCGTTACTGGAAAGAAAACCGCACATATCATACGGAAATAAACCCTGACAAGCCTAAATTCTATGTGCTTGACATGTTTCCCTATCCTTCGGGAGCGGGACTCCATGTGGGCCATCCGCTCGGATACATAGCATCCGACATTTACTCGCGTTACAAACGCCAGTGCGGTTTCAATGTGCTGCACCCCATGGGCTACGACGCCTACGGACTTCCGGCCGAACAGTATGCCATACAGACAGGCCAGCATCCCGAGATTACAACCCGCACCAACATAGAGCGCTACCGCTCGCAGCTTGACAAGATCGGATTCTGCTATGACTGGGACCGCGAGATACGCACATGCGACCCCAATTATTACAAGTGGACACAGTGGGCGTTCATAAAAATGTTCGGACACTACTACGATACAGCACGTGACCGCGCCATGCCCGTCTCCGACCTTGTGGCCCATTTCGAGACTAACGGCACCAGGGGACTCACGGCGGCCTGTTCCGAAGAGATGGATTTTACCGCCGACGAGTGGCGTGCCATGGACGAGAAGGCCAAAAGCGACACCCTGATGAACTACCGCATAGCCTATCTGGGAAACACCATGGTCAACTGGTGTCCGGAACTCGGCACCGTGCTTGCCAATGACGAGGTGAGCGAAGGCGTGTCAATCCGCGGCGGCTATCCGGTGGAGCAGAAACTGATGTATCAGTGGTGTCTGCGTGTGTCGGCCTACGCCGAACGTCTGCTGAAGGGCCTCGATACTCTTGACTGGACCGAATCGCTCAAGGAAACACAGAGAAACTGGATAGGAAAATCGGAGGGTGCCGAAATGATATTCCCCATAGCCGGCTCCGACGTGAAGCTCCAGATATTCACCACCCGTGCCGACACCGTGTTCGGCGTCACCTTCATGGTGCTTGCCCCCGAGAGCGAGTATGTTGACATGGTCGCCACTCCTGACCGCCGTCAGGCCGTGAGCGAATATATTGACAGCATCCGCCACAAGACCGAGCGCGAGCGCATGATTGACAAGACCGTGAGCGGAGTGTTCACGGGAGCCTACGCCGTAAATCCGCTGACGGGAAAGGAAATCCCGGTGTGGGTGAGCGATTATGTGCTTGCCGGCTACGGAACGGGTGCCATTATGGCGGTGCCTGCCCATGACTCGCGTGACTACGCTTTCGCGCGCCATTTCGATCTTCCGGTGGTGCCTCTGATAGAGGGAGCCGATGTTTCGGAGCAGAGCTTCGACGCCAAGAGCGGAAAGATGATAAATTCGTGTGGCGGAGGTCTTGATCTCAACGGAATGGAAGTGAAGGACGCCATTGCTGCGGCAAAGCGTTTCATAGAGGAAAAAGGCATAGGCAAGGTCAAGGTCAACTATCGTCTGCGCGACGCCATCTTCAGCCGTCAGCGCTACTGGGGCGAGCCGTTCCCGGTCTATTACAAAAACGGTATTCCGCACATGATGGACATCAGCGAACTGCCCCTCCTGCTTCCCGAAGTGGACAAATATCTGCCCACCGAAACAGGCGAGCCGCCGCTGGGACGCGCCAAAAACTGGACCAACGCCGAGGGTTATCCAATTGAACTGTGCACCATGCCCGGATTCGCCGGTTCGTCGGCCTACTATCTGCGTTACATGGATCCGGCCAACAGCGAGGCGCTCGTATCGAAGGAAGCCGACGAATACTGGCGCAACGTGGACCTCTACATAGGAGGAACCGAACATGCCACAGGCCACCTCATCTACAGCCGTTTCTGGAACAAGTTCCTCTATGACCTCGATGTGGTCTGCGAGCCGGAACCGTTCAGAAAACTGATAAATCAGGGCATGATTCAGGGACGCAGCAACTTCGTTTACCGCATAAAGGACACCAACACGTTCGTAAGCTATAATCTCCGCAAGGACTACGATGTTACTCCGATACATGTCGACGTCAACATAGTCAGCAATGACATTCTTGACCTTGACGCCTTCAGGGCATGGCGTCCGGACTATGCCGATGCCGAGTTCATTCTCGAGGACGGCAAGTACGTGTGCGGATATGCCGTGGAGAAGATGTCAAAGTCAATGTTCAACGTGGTGAACCCCGATGATATAGTGGACCGTTACGGTGCCGACACGCTGCGCCTCTACGAGATGTTCCTCGGCCCGCTCGAACAGAGCAAGCCGTGGGACACCAACGGCATTGACGGCGTGAACCGCTTCCTCAAGAAACTCTGGGGCCTCTTCTATAAAGGTGACACTCTCCTTGTCAACGATTCCGAACCTTCGGCCGAATCCCTGAAATCGCTCCACAAGCTCATAAAGAAAGTGACAGCCGACATAGAGGCCTTCTCTTACAATACTTCAGTAGCCGCATTCATGATCTGCGTCAACGAACTCGGATCGCAGAAATGTGCTTCAAGGCAGGTTCTGTCGGAACTCGTCACGGTTCTCGCGCCGTTTGCCCCGCACATAGCCGAGGAACTGTGGCACGTGCTCGGACACGAGAACACTGTGTGTGACGCTCCCTGGCCCTCCTACAATGAGGAATATCTCAAGGAAAGCTCGGTGAAGTATCCCGTTTCGTTCAACGGAAAGGTCCGCTTCAACATAGAGGTTGCCGCCGATACTCCGAAAGAAGAGGTGGAGAAACTTGCCCTGGGTCATGAGACTGCCGCCAAATGGATTGAAGGAAAGACTGTCAGAAAAGTGATAGTGGTTCCCGGAAAGATTGTCAATGTGGTAGTTGGATAAAATAACCCGGGGAAAAAACCGTTAATCTTAGGATGACACAGCCCCGTAAAATAGTATTCGCTACGAACAACGCCCATAAACTTCACGAAATCCGTGAAATTATGGGCCCGCAGTGGCACGTAATGTCGCTTGCCGACATAGGCTGCCACGAAGATATTCCCGAAACGGCCACCACTCTGGCCGGAAACGCCGAAATCAAGGCCAGATACATAAAGGACCGTTACGGCTATGACTGTTTCGCCGACGATACCGGCCTGCTTGTTGATGCCCTTGACGGCGCCCCGGGCGTCTACTCGGCCCGTTATGCCGGACCGGGTCACGATTCCGAGGCCAATATGGCCCTGCTGCTTAAGAACATGGCGGACGTCAAGGAACGTTCCGCACATTTCTCCACGGTGATATGTCTGGTCACGGGCAGTGATGTAAGATTCTTTGAAGGACGAGTGGACGGAACCATAACCACCGAAAGGAGCGGAAGCTCCGGTTTCGGTTATGACCCCGTGTTCCGTCCCGACGGATCCGACGTCACCTTCGCCGAGATGACTGACAGCGAGAAAAACGCCATAAGCCACAGGGGCCGTGCCACGCGCAAACTCATAGAATATCTTCTTACCACTCTCCAATGAACATGATTCGCAGTCTCATCCTACTGGTGCTGTCAGCCTTGTCTGCGGTATCGTTCAGTGTTTCCGCCGCCGGACCCGGAAGCTGGCGCACCTACGCCGTGTTTTCGGCTCCGCCGCAAAAGGTAATCGACACCGGGTCAAAGGTCTACTATATTTCCGGCGGCTCGCTGTTTTCCTACGATAAAAAAGCCGATGAAAGCTACAGCTACACCACGGACAACAAACTGAACGGAGTTGACATATCAGAT
The DNA here is from genome assembly GCA_947627615.1 of uncultured Muribaculaceae bacterium. Taxonomy (GTDB): domain Bacteria; phylum Bacteroidota; class Bacteroidia; order Bacteroidales; family Muribaculaceae; genus Paramuribaculum. The sequence continues at coordinate 24,965 of CANQWS010000005.1, forward strand.
ATCCGCTACAACGCCGCTAAGAAATATCTGATGATTGTCTATCCCACCGGCAACATTGACCTGCTGTACGACGACGGACGGGTTGTAAACCTGTCGGATATAATGGATTCCACTCTGGAGCCGCCTGTCTCGGTCAATGACATCTGTTTCACCGACGGAGGCTTCATTGCCGCCACCCAGTTCGGTCTGGTGGAATTTGACGATTCGCGCCATGAGGTGGTACAGTCCGGAATATTCAAGAAACCGGTGACGGCCGTGACCGTGATGGGTGATTATATCATCATATCCGTGGATTCCGAGATCAAAGCCATCAAAAACGGGTCGAGACTCAACACTCTGGGCAATTTCAACACTCTGGGCCGTCACGAGGCCCTTAAAAGCATGATGCCTGCGGGCGGCGGCCGGATTATAGGCCAGAACAAGGGTCTGGAACTGATTGACATTGATCTTGAGGGACTGAGAATCACGGGTTCACAAAGAATCTATTCCACTGATAAGGATTTCTCGCTGACCGTGATGGCCGACGGCTCCGTTTGTTTTCCCGCTGACAACCGTCTCTTCATGGTCGACGCCGCTCGCGGAACGGTCACGCAGGCCATAGAATTTCCCGAGGAATTTTCCAGTCCCGTGATAGGAACCTCCGCCGGCCTTTCGGAACTGTGGAGCCTTAACCGCGACGGAATAGCCTGCCACTCGTTTGAAGGCGGCTCGACCACCGTGCTTACCCAGCGTTTCCGTCCCGAGGAATTCTCTGTCAAGAGAGTGTGTTATTTCTATCCCACCGCCGACGGACGCCTCTATGTCACCAACAACGGAAACTCGGGCTATCGTTTCGGCATAACGGGAAGGGAGAGCTGGGACATCCCTTTGAATGCCGCAGTCATTGATCTCAGTGACGGTTCTTCGACTGACGTCACTCCGTTCGGCTTTGATGCCAACAGATATGAGGCCCGCCGCCGTCAGGACATGTATGGAAAATACATGATAGGCCCCACGGCGGTAACCCCTGACCCCGATGACAAGGACACCTACTTCGCTTCTTCGGTGCTTGACGGAGTTTATAAAATCAAGAACGGCGAACTGCTGGGAATTTTCCATGAAAACAATTCCCCGTTCCATGTTGTGGATGAGCGAAACATAGGTTATTTCACGGGTATAGACAAGGGCGGAAACCTGTGGTGTGCCACAAACGGCAGGACCTCTGAAAGCGACCCCCCGCTGTTTATCCTTCCGGCTGCAAAACGGCGTCTGAATCCCGATGAACTAACCCGGGAAGACTGGGTATACCCCAATATGGAGGGTATAGATGTAGGTGTGAGTCATGATTCGAAAATCCTTTTCAGCAATAATTCAAGGTACATATTCTTCTACTGTCGTTCCGGAGGCGAATATCTTCTTGCCTACGATACACGCGGCACTTACGATAATTTCAATGATGACCGTGCCAAAGCATGGACAGAATATATTGACCAGGACGGAAAGGTGTTCAGCCCCAACTTCACGACGGCCATGGCCGAGGACCGTAACGGAGCGCTGTGGATGGGCGGATATGAAGGCGGAGTGTTTGTCATAACAAATCCCGCGGCCGCATTCACCGACAATATGACCGTGCGCCGTGTGAAAGTACCCAAGAATGACGGAACCAACACGGCCGATTATCTGCTCAGTACCGACCGCATTTATGATATTGCCGTGGATGCGGCCAACCGCAAATGGATAGCTACCGAAGGTTCCGGGCTTTTCCTCGTGTCGGCTGACGGAAGCAAGATTCTGGAGAATTTCACGCCCGACAACTCTCCCCTCCCCTCCAAAGATATTTTCAGCGTGTATGCCGACCCCTACAGCTCCGATATTTATGTCGGCACAGCCTATGGACTTTATGTCTATACCTCCGACGCCACTCCCGTAATGGATGACTTCGAGTCAATAACCGTGTATCCCAATCCGGTAAGTCCCGATTATTTCGGTCCGGTTTACATCAAGGGGCTGATGGAGAATTCTCTTGTGAAGATTGCCGATGCTTCGGGCTCGGTGGTGTTTCAGGGGCGTTCCGAGGGCGGACTCTTCAGCTGGGATTGCTGCAATTCGGCCGGACGACCGGTCCCCACGGGGGTATATTACGTATTTGTCTCTCAAGGCAGCGACAGCAGTTCATCGGGAGCCACGGCGAAGTTCATGATTGTCAGGTGAGCCGGTTTGGGACGGAAACCGGAGTCCCTAAAGGCGGTCTTGCATTTGCATCATGGAACCTTATAGGTCGGCGTTTTGCCCGCTATGGTAAAAAATGTAGTCTCAAAGCGGTAAAATGTTAAATTTTAATATTGACAGACAATAAGTTTTGGAGTCAATGGTAGGAGATATGAAAAATATTTGCTATTTTTGTGTCGGAAAAATGGTTTACGACCATTTTTGACGTAAAAACATTAGATTCCAGATACTTATAACCTCAATTTTTATATTAACTAATTATGACAAAAATAGGTATTAACGGCTTCGGCCGCATCGGACGTTTCGTGTTCCGCGCTTCTACAAAAAGAGACGACATTGAAGTAGTTGCTATCAATGACCTTCTCCCCGTTGACTACATGGCTTACATGCTCAAGTATGACACCATGCACGGTCGTTTCGACGGTACTGTTGACTGCGATGTAGAGAAAGGCCTTCTCATCGTAAACGGCAAGGAAATCCGTGTGACCGCTTGCAAGAATCCCGCTGAAATCGGCTGGGGTGCCGTAGGTGCTGAATATGTTGTTGAGTCAACCGGTCTTTTCCTCACAAAGGAAAAAGCTCAGGCTCACCTCGAAGCCGGCGCAAAATACGTAGTTATGTCCGCTCCTTCAAAGGACGACACTCCTATGTTCGTTTGCGGTGTTAACCATGACAAATATGTCAAGGGCACTCAGTTCGTTTCCAACGCTTCCTGCACCACCAACTGTCTCGCTCCTATAACCAAGGTGCTCAATGACAAGTTCGGCGTTGTTGAAGGCCTCATGACCACCGTTCACTCAACAACTGCTACCCAGAAGACTGTTGACGGTCCTTCAATGAAAGACTGGCGTGGCGGTCGTGCTGCTTCCGGCAACATCATCCCCTCTTCCACAGGTGCTGCAAAGGCTGTAGGTAAAGTTATCCCCGAACTCAACGGCAAACTTACCGGTATGTCTATGCGTGTCCCCACTCTCGACGTTTCTGTTGTTGACCTTACCGTCAACCTGGCCAAGCCCACCTCTTACGAGGAAATCTGCGCTGCCATGAAGGAAGCTTCCGAAGGTGAACTCAAAGGTGTGCTCGGCTACACTGAAGATGCCGTTGTTTCAAGCGACTTCCTCGGCTGCCCCCTCACCTCTATCTTCGATGCCAAGGCTGGTATCCAGCTCACCCCGACCTTCGTTAAGGTTGTCAGCTGGTACGACAATGAAATCGGCTACTCTAACAAAGTGCTCGATCTCATCGCCCACATGAAGAAAGTAAACGGTTGATAATCCGTTAAATTAATTTTGCTATAAGTCACTCCGGACGTTGCATTGACCGCAACGCCCGGAGTGTTTGCTTTTATTGAGGTTTTTTATTACTTTTGCTCCATTATGAATATACGCGGTTTATTTTACGGAATCATCACATCGCTGGCCCTGACGGTGACGGCGGTCTCGTGTTCGGGTCCGTCATGTGACGACATTGCTTCCCGTGTGTCGGAAGGCAAGGAGCTTGATTCCGATGACTACGATGCTATGATCCAATACCTGTACAAGGCCACCGAATCCCAGATTCCGCAACTCAGAGAGGCCCGCACGATGGACGACATAACACGCATTGACAAGCAGACGGAAAGGGATTTCCCTTATTCCGACATGTTCATAACGGCGCTGCTTCATGACTATGACCGGCTGTCAAAGCAGCAGACCGAACGCATAGCCGAGCTGCGTGATATGGCCAGGGAGGCCTATCCCAACAAATAACAATGATTCAACACGCTGATATGACCTTCAAACAGTTATCCATACACTTGGTTATGCTCTTGGCTCTCGTGTCCTGCTCCGGCAAGAGCGGGAACGGTACGGCTGAGGCTTCTTCAGCCGCCGACACTTATGCGGAACAACCGGACACGGCCGATGTCAGGCAGATGATTGTCTGGAAATCGTCACAGGGGATTCCGCTGACCGAGGCTGAAATAGATACCGTGCTGACTTATTTTGACGAGGCCGACCGGTGGACGGCCCGCAACTGTTCCGGAATCTCCACTCCGGAGGATTTCAACCGTCTTGACAGTCTGTATCTGGCCACCTTTACCTATCTCGAAGATTTTTCCATGGTGCTTGAGGCCAACGCGGCGGTCCTTACCGACAGCCAGTTCGAGCATCTGCAGGCCACGGCCCGACAGCTCGGGCAGCGGGTTGACAGTCTCGCCGCGGCGGCAGGGGCCGAGTGACAAACCTGAATAATAACCCAATCATTATATACCGATGAGCACATCTTTCCTTCCCAAAGGCACACGTCTGACGTCAGAAACCGCAGTCTACACCATTGACCGCGAAATAGGTTCCGGCGGCTTCGGCATAACATACGTGGCCACAATGCCCACCACGCAGGGAAACATCCATGCCCGTATCGACGTGGCCATCAAGGAGCATTTCCCTATGGCCGACTGCGAGAGATCGGCGCAGACAATGTCCATAACCTACAGCCAGACGGCAAGCGAGCGGGTGCAGAATTCGCTGCGCGAGTTCATTGACGAGGCCCGGACCCTGCAGCGTCTGGCCGGAACACACCCCAATATCGTCACCGTCAACGAGGTCTTCGAGGCCAACAACACGGCCTACTACGTAATGGAGTATCTCAGGGGCAAGACTCTGAAGCAATATGTCACCGAAAACGGGCGCCTATCCGTAAAAGAGACCCTTTCACTGATCATGCCTGTGGTCGATGCCGTAGCGTCGCTCCACGGCAACCGTTTCACCCATCTTGACATCAAGCCGTCAAACATAATTCTCGCGGAGGACACCGACACCGGAAATATCCGCCCCACTCTGATTGACTTCGGCCTTGCAAAGCACTATAACGCCGACGGCTCGGCCACGTCCACAATCATGGCGGGAGGCTTTTCCGACGGCTATGCTCCCGTGGAGCAGTATTCCGGCATAACCCGGTTCTCGCCGGCGGTGGATGTCTATTCGCTTTCGGCCACAATCCTGTTCTGTCTGACCGGAAAAACGCCCCCGCGCTCCATTGAGCTGACCCCGGCCAAGGTCACGCAGCTAATTCCTGCCGACGTGCCGGAGCGCCTGCGCCGCATCATAACCTTCGGTCTGTCATTTCAGGCCATAGACCGCATCCCTGATGCCCGTCAGCTCTATCTGGAACTGAAACCCATAGCCGATTCCGCCGGAGTCAGCAGCGAGCCCGTAAAGGCCGCTCCGCCGGTTGCCGACAGAAGTCAGGTATCGGACAGGACCGTGAGGTCGGACCGCGGATTTGCCTCGTCCGAGGCCCGCAGGCCGGACTTTGACGCTGACGAGACCGTGATGTCGTCCCCTGCCCCGTCGAATGTTTATTCAGGCAATACGGGGCCTTCGCTGGCCTACGTGCCACCCGTACCTCCCGTTTCTCCCGAGCAGGAAAACCGGACCTACGTTCCGCCCGTAGCCGACAATTACGGTAATGTGGCCACGAATACCTCGGTGCCGAAATGGATATGGGTCGTCATTGCGCTTCTCGTGGTGGCTCTGGCCGTGGCCGGATACTTCATCTATAAGTCCGGTTCATCGGGAAGCTCACGCAGCTCCTATTACGACGACGAGCAGATGGTGGTGATTCCCGAAGAGGATACCCCTGCGCGTGTCGCCGAACCTGCGCGTGTCGCCGACGAGAGAAACTATGCCGAGGAAAACACCTCGAGCACAACCTATCTGGCAGATGGCGAACGCACCCCTGACCTCGGTTTCCATGATCTCAAGGGTCCGGTGAAATCCATGAGCAACCAGTGGGGAGCCAATGTTCCGTTCAACACTGACGGCGAATGGACCGGCACATGGCATGACAAGCTGGGAGCGCGCAGCTTTGACCGCGATTCGCGCGGACGCATCACCGTGGAGCACTACAGCAATTCCTCCAACGGTCCCGGAGAGAAAGTCTATTCCTGGAGCGGAAACAACATCGTGAGCATGGTCGACGACAATATAGGCGAATCCGTCTATTATACCTACGATGCCAACGACAACATGGAAACCATGTCAATCAACAAGAACGGCAAGGAAATTCTCTACAGCTTCAGCAACTACCGCAAGGACAGCCACGGCAACTGGACGTCCCGCAGTTTCACCTGCACCACCACTGACGGCTACAACGTCAAGACCTCGTCAGGCCGCCACAAACGCTCCATCACCTACTACAACTAAGGACAGGTAACAAAAAACTGACGTCAGGCTCCGGTCACGGGTGCCTGACGTCTGTTTTTATACGGGGACATAAAAAAGCTGCGTCCGCAAAGAATGTGGACGCAGCCGGATTGAATTTAGTTAGTAAAGGGAGGTCTGATTTGCAGCAGAATCAGTCGATTTCTTCGTCGGCTTCGTAACCGCCCATTTCGCGGATGGCGTTCTTGAGCATTACGTACTGCTGGAAGAGATGGTTCACGGGAACTTCACCCTTGGTGTAGTCATGCATCGGGCTCTTGAGGAAGAAGCTCAGGAAGCGCTGTATGCCATGGCGGCCGGCGCGTGCGGCGAGGTCGCTGAGCAGAACGAGGTCAAGGCAGAGGGGAGCTGCGAGGATGGAGTCGCGGCACAGGAAGTTGATCTTGATCTGCATGGGATAGCCCATCCAGCCGAAGATGTCAATGTTGTCCCAGCCTTCCTTGTTGTCGTTGCGCGGGGGATAGTAGTTGATGCGGACTTTGTGATAGTAGTCGGTGTAGAGGTCGGGCTGCTCTTCGGGAACGAGGATTGATTCCAGCGTTGAGAGCTTTGACACTTCCTTGGTGCGGAAGTTGGCGGGTTCGTCAAGCACGAGACCGTCGCGGTTGCCGAGGATGTTGGTTGAGAACCAGCCTGAGAGGCCGAGGCAGCGTGTGCCGATGATGGGGGCGAAGCCTGATTTCACCAGTGTCTGGCCGGTCTTGAAGTCCTTGCCGGCGATAGGCATCTGGGTCTTTTCGGCGAGTTCCCACATTGCGGGGATGTCAACGGTGGTGTTGGGGGCACCCATGATGAAGGGAGCGCCTTCGGTGAGGGCTGCGTAGGCGTAGCACATTGAGGGGGCCACGTGCTCTTTGTCGTCGGCCTTCATTGCTGCTTCGAGAGCTGCAAGAGTTCCGTGTACGTTTTCGTCAACCGGAACATAGACTTCGGTGGAAGCTGCCCAGAGAACCACAATGCGGTCCACTCCTTTTTCTTTCTTGAAGTTGCGGATGTCCTCGCGGAGCTGCTCAACCATTTCCCAGCGGGTCTTGCCTTTCATGATGTTTTCGCCGTCAAGACGTTTTGCATAGTTGTGGTCAAAAGCAGCCTTCATCGGAACGATCTGCTCGAGCTCGTCCTTCACGGGGTTGATGTCCTTTTCCTTGAGAACCTCGCAGTTGATGGCGCTCTCGTAGGCGTTGGCGGGATAAACGTCCCATGCGCCGAACACTATGTCGTTGAGGTCCGCGATGGGAACGATTTCGTTATATTTGAGGTATTTCTTGTCGGCACCCTTGCCAACACGCATTTTGTCATATTGAGTCATTGAGCCCACAGGCTTTGCAAGACCTTTGCGGGCCATAAGCACGCCGGTCATAAAGGTTGATGATACAGCTCCGAGACCCACTACGAGTACGCCGAGCTTTCCATCGGCAGGTTTTACGTTAGTCGCCTTCATAATTTAATTTGATGTTGTAATTTGTTCTAGTTTAAGGTTAAAGCCGTGAAGCTTTTTGTGCTTGGTAATTCAGCGTGTAAAAGTACACGTTAAAATCCAATTGCAAAAATTTTTTACTTTAATATTTTCTTATTTTTGTTAACGTAGTGAAACTATATGGCGTTTTATTGATAAATGTGTTAATTGAATTTAATTTAGGGGGTTGCTTAGTTAATAAATTGAAACGCTACGTTGAGAACTTCGCTCAGTGTAGCTATTGTAGACGGATCTGTCGCCTCGTCTTCCTCAGCGGTCCAGCCCTTTCCTTTGAGCCAAAGCACGGGGCAGCCTATCGAGCGGGCCGGCATGATGTCTTTCTTGAGGCTGTCGCCCACAACAAGGACTTCCTCCGGCTCCAGTCCCAGGGCCACCACGCCGAGACGGAATATCGTCGGGTCAGGCTTGCGGATGCCCACCACAGCACTTTCAATGACGCCTTTGAAATAGCGGCGCAGGTCAAAATCGCGCAGCACGGAATCGACATTGCCGTAGAAGTTCGAGACCAGCATCATGGGATAGCGCGCGGCGAGCTTTTCAAGCACCGGACGGGCGTCGGCAATGGCATTGCGGGCGGCATCATAGCAGTAATCGGCTACCGGGCCGGCGAAAGCCTCCACGGCTCCCGGCTCGAGATGGCCGTTGTCAACGAGCCACTGCAGTTCTATCTTCATTTTCTTAAGCAGCAGGTCATGGAAATTGTCGTTGGGCAGGATGTGGCGCACGCGGGCCAGTTCCCGTTCGGCATAGACGTAGGCCTCGCGGAAGGTGGTCTTGTCCACCCCTACACGGCATGCCTGATAGCCGTCCCAGATGATTTCGCTCCAGTGAACTCCGCGGCTGTCGATAGTGCCGCCGTAATCGAATATAATACCTTTTATCTTATTGTAGTCCATTGCTTGAAGAGTTTGATGGTTGTTGCGGTCGCCTCGTGTCGTTGTCAGTATTTTCCTTCCTTGAGCATGCGGGTGAAGCGGCGGCAGATTTTTTCGTGCCGTATCACCATGTATATCAGCAGTGCGTTGAGAACCGTAAGCTCGAAAGCGAAATAGAGCCAGGGCATGGTCAGGAAGAGCGAGACGAACAGCGCTATGGTGCGCCAGTTGAAGGAGAGTATGTTGGTATATTTCATCAGCGGCAGCGATTTGCGGCGGAAGTCCTCGCGGAACTGACGGGGTATCTTCTGGTCAGGGAATCTCACGGCGAGTTCGTGACGGAGGGCCTGCATGGCCGGTGCCGTGGCTTCCTGCTGCACGGTGTAGTTGGTATAGGACGTCATGGTGAGTTTCTTCCAGAAATTCTTCTTCCATGACAGTGCGCCGAGCTGTTTTTTCAGATTCGACGCGTTTTCAAGCTCGCTGCCGTCCTCGCCTTTGAGGAAGTAGAGGTGGAACTGGCGGTAGTAGTCGGCCATGGCAGCCTGTTTGGCGTGGCAGATTCCGGTGACAACGGCCATGACCCAGATGACCCAATGATGGGCCATGAAGAATTCCGATGTGACATTCTCGCGCAGGCAGATAGCCACATAGATGGCGGCGAACCAGAAATCGCCGCTGAGGCCGTCGAGAATGCGTCCCAGGCGGGAGTATTGCTTGGTCATGCGGGCGAGCTGCCCGTCGGCGCTGTCAAAGGAGTTGGCCCAGATGAGCAGCAGCATGCCTATTACGTTGATCCACATCTCGGGGAAGTAAAAGGCCACGCCGGCCCCGATTCCCAGAAATATCGACGCTATGGTTATGACGTTGGGCGTGATGCCGAGTTTTTTGGCCAGACAGGCCCAGGCATAGCCTATGGGGCGGTAGAACGCCAGGTCTATATGTTCCTCCGTGTCCATGGACTTCAGCGAGTCACGATAGGACGACGAAATGGTTTCAGCTGATTTTTTCGATTGGTTTTCTGTATCTTTATCCATGTCGTTTCATTTGCTTTTGGGTGCCGGATTGACGGGGTTGTCGCGAAGATCGTAGGTGGCCTTGCGCAGGAACGCGCCGAGCTCTTCGAGCGAGCCGCTGTGGGCCGCCTGTTCTTCCGGCGAAATGGGATTGCCTATTGAGATGTGCAGTTCTTTTCCGTTTTTGCGGAACACTTCCGCGGGGATGCGCAGGGAGCGTGCGGGCCAGCATACCACGCCGAGTATGTTGCACCACCAGCTGTTGCTGCCGTGGAAGAAGATGGGGATTACCGGAACGCCGGCCTTGCGGATTATCTGGAGCACCGAGGGCTGCCACTCGCGGTCCTGAAGACGTCCGCGCCAGTTGACCTTGCTCATGGCGCCGGCGGGGAAGAATCCGAGCGGCTCGCCGAGGCGTATCTGGCGCAGGGCCTCGCGGATTCCCTTTACGGACTGGGCTTTGCGGACAGGGTCGTCGGACGGGATGGGGTCCACGGCTATGAAGTTGGGACGCATTCCGGAGATGCGGTTCAGTATCATGTTGACCATGACGCGGAACCTGGGCCGGCGCGAGCCTATCAGATAGATGAGCGCAATACCGTCAAGGGCGCCGAAGGGATGGTTGCTGACGGTGATGAAAGCGCCCTTGGGCAGATGGTCCAGCACCTGCGCGTTGTCAACGCGCAGACGGTTGTGGAACTCCTGGAAGAGCAGCTTCTCGCTGCACTTGTAGCCCGGTTCTGAGCAGCTGTTGGCATGAACGCGGTTCACCTTGTCGACCGACAGGAATTTGAGCAGACTGTTCACCAGACGGGGATGCCTGTCGAGCGCGGGCACCATGCGGCGCACGTCGTCGTAGTTGAGCACGTCGGGTCTAACCTCGTTGTCTTGCATTATGTCTTTGTCTTCAGCCATGATTGTCTTGGTGGGGGATGAGGGTTGAGTGTTTCGGATGTCGGTTAGTGTTTGTGGCGCAGCGACGGCCGCAGGCAGTTCATTATCTTTATGGCCGTGGGGTCGAATCTCGTGGGGCGGTACACGAAATAACGCTGCATCACGAAATTCCAGAACCATGACACCAGAATCGAGACGGTCAGTCGCGAGGCGGCGTAATATCCGTCGGGCTTGAAGCCGATGGTGTCAAGCCAGTGCCAGCGGGAGAGCACGAAGTAAAGGGCTTCCGTGCCGCCCGAGTTCAGGAGCATGCTTCCGCACCACACCATCACATACTTGACTATGACGGCTTTCCACGGGCAGTTCGACGCCCGGAAGGTGAACCGGTAGTTGAGTATGCAGTTCAGCACACCGCCGGCAATGGCGCCTATGGCCGTGGAGAACCATACCGGGAGGTCAAGCAGCGCGAACAGGGCGAAACCGGTCAGCATGTCGAGAATACCTGACGATTGCGAGGAAAATCCGCTACGCAGGAATGTGTAGAAGATTTTGTCGCTTGTCAGTAGGTTGTTGCTTACGTCCTTTATTCGCATTTCTCGTTTCCGGTGGCCTGATTCGGTTATGGGTGGTGTTGGAATGACTGATTGTCCGAAGGTTATTTTGCCGCGTGGGCCTTTATGGAGGCCATGATGGCGCGGGCTATGTGGGGGGCGGCTTCGTTGCGGCACGGTGCGAAACTCGGCCAGTCATTGAAGTCTATGATGCGTATGTCGCCCTGAGGCGACACAATGCAGTCTCCGCCGTAGATGTCCACGTCAAGCACTTCGGCTGCCTTCTGGCAGATGGTCTTCAGCTCGGCATGGTCGAACGTCAGGCCCTGGGAGCGGCCGTTGATGGCTTCGTGGCCGTACTTGCTGTGGCCGGAGTCAAAAGGATAGAACCAGAAGAAGAAGGGCGAGTCCTTGACTCCGTAGAATTTGATGAGGTCGCCTTCGAGGTGGCGGTTTATGACGGCCCGTTTGATGCCGCGGAGAAAGTATTCCTGAAGGACTTCCTGGGCTTCCTCGGGATGGCGCACGTAGCTCACGTCCTCCTTGTGCATGGCGTGGAAATCGCCGCGTTTGATCCAGCAGCGGTCCATTTTCATGCGCACGAGGGATTCCCTGACGCCCTCGTCAGTGTTGACTATCAGGCTTTCGGGATAAGGTATGCCGCATCCCACCAGTATGCGCGTCATGCGTTCGCGGGTGCAGTTCTCTATGCCGTAGCCGGAGTTTATGACGAGGTTGCCGGCGTCCTCGAGCTGCTGGAGCTGCGCAATGGAGCGCTGTTCGCGGCACATGTTCACTATTATGTGCTCCTTGACCTGGCCGGCGATGAGCTGTTCCTCGCTGTAGGTGGTCACCGAGCAGCCGCGTTTGCGCAGCTGGTCGGCGACAAGGTTGAATATGGCCGCATCGTTTCCGATGTGGTTGGGCGAGAACGCTCCGGCTCTCATGATGCCTGCTATGTTGATATCTGCCATATTGTGCTTGTGGGGGAAATGTGGGTTGTTTTTGGTTTTATCGGATTCGGTGATGGCGGTTGTCAGCTGAGGAATTTTTCAGCGGTGGCTATGTCGCCGGCATGGTCCACATCAATGATTTTGGGAAATGGATAGGCTTTGAGGTCGAGACCGGCGTCGACGAGCGCGCGCTGATAGTTGCGCATGCGGCTCACACCGCTGTCCATGCAGCGGCGCAGCACGTCAAGCGCCGGTGCCGTAAGGCCGTAGATGCCGCCGGAAATGTATTTCACGCCCTCGAAAGGCTGGTCGCGGAAAGCGGTGATGCGCATTTCGGGGTCCACGTCAATGTAAAGCGGTTTCTCGTCGTCAATGAAGGAGGTCACGGCCATGTAGCCGTCGGCCTTGTCGTCGGCCTCGAAAGCCTTGACGTAGCCGGCGAAATCCTCCGGACGGAAAATGGTGTCGACGGTGGTCAGGATGAACTTGCCTTCGCGGAACGTGCGGCTCACCTCGTAGAAACTGTGCATGGAGCTCGGGGTCGATTTGACCACGAGGTTGAACGGCACAGGCAGCGGGAGGCTTTCGAGATACTCCCTCACCTCGGTCATCTGCTCGTTGACAATGATGCTGAGCGATGTGGGGTTGCAGCCCATCATTATGTCGATGAGGCGTTTTATCATGGGGGTGCCGCAGAGGTTCACCAGCGGTTTGGGCAGTCTGACACCCTCCTGTACGAGCCGGCTTCCTTCGCCGGCGGCTATGATGGCGTAGTTCATTCGTCGGATGATTTTGTGAGGTCAAGCACCACGTTGTCTTTCTTGTTCTTCTCCACATACTGCTTGCGCAGCGGATTGCGCAACGCCTCGGCATGGCGCGAGCGGGAGCGGTAGATGTCGATGGCCGAGTAGATGGCCGCGCGCATGGAATCGGCCGAGGCGATTCCCTTTCCGGCTATGTCGAATCCGGTGCCGTGATCGGGCGAGGTCCTGACATAGCGCAGCCCCGAGGTCACGTTGACACCGGCGTCCATGGCCAGTGTCTTGAACGGGGCCAGACCCTGGTCGTGGTACATGGCCAGAATGCCGTCGAACCTGCTCCAGGTGCCGTTGCCGAAGAAGCCATCGGATGCAAACGGGCCGAACACGTTGATTTTCTTCGACTGCGCTTCCTCGATTGCCGGAATGATGCTCTCCTTTTCCTCGTTGCCGAGCAGACCGTCCTCGCCGCTGTGGGGGTTGAGCGAGAGCACGGCTATGCGGGGATGCGGAATACCGAAATCGCATTCAAGAGCCGCGTCGAACAGGCGTATCTTTTCAAGGACGTTTTCTGTGGTTATTTTTTCAGCCACGGAGGCTATGGGCGTGTGGATGGTCACCAGGGCCACTCGCAGGCGGTCCGAGGCCAGAATCATCAGCGCGTGCTCGGTGCCGTCCGAAAGTGAAGTCTCCAGATACTCGGTGTGGCCGGGAAAAGTGAATTCCTCGCTCTGGATGGTGGCCTTGTTGATGGGAGCCGTCACGAGAGCGTCGATCTGGCCTGACTTGAGGTCGGCCACGGCGGCTTCCAGAGCCATGAATGCGGCGTGGCCGGCTTCACGGGAGGTTGTGCCGGGTTCAACACGCAGGCTCTCGTCGACCACGTTTATGATATTCACCTGATCGGGACGCGCCTGATCGGGGCTCTGGATCTGGGCTATGTTCAACTGCGGAATATCCGACAGCTTGCGGTAATGGTTGGCAATCTTGGCCGAACCATAGATTATCGGGGTGCAGAGCTCCACCATGCGCGGATCCTCAAGGGCCTTGAGAATAACCTCATAGCCAATGCCGTTGGTGTCACCCTGCGTTATTCCTATCTTTATTTTATGTTCTGACATGGACGTGATATGGTTAAGATGCCACAAAAGTAGCAAAATTTCTCCAACCTCCCCTCCTAAATCCCCTAAAATCTGTTGTCAGCCCCTCCTGCCATCCCTCCCAAAATCCCTTTTAGAGGAATCAGCCGCCTCTTTCCCCGCCTCACCAGCCAAGGCATTCTCAGCCCCTCTTCGGGGCTGCAACGCTCTGTCTGTAAAGTGGATATAAAGGGTGTTATCAGCTCCAAGGGGGCTACAATTAATACGCCCTTTCATGGCTGAGAATACCCATAACTCTGTAACTATGGCAGCTGAAGCCGGCCACTCCTACGCTCGCGGACCTGCGGGTCCGAGGGACACGGCTGTATGTGGATGGATGGGTGGTCATGGCTGACTGGACGTTAGAGGCTTACATCCGCAAAATTAGCCATTAATTCCCGGAATCCAAGTGCGATGATTAAGAAAATGGGAGTTAAGGGGCGGATGTTTGCGCCGGTTTTGAATTATTTGTTTATCTTTGGACTTTGATAAAAACATGAAACTATAAAACCCTTGACCGAAATCATGAGAAGCCGAACTGTTTTGCTATCTGTGTTTGTCTGTATGCTGGCTCTGTGGGCCGGCGCCACCTCTTCAGTAAAAGTCATTCCGCAGCCCGCGGAGATTTCCGTTGGCGAGGGTTACTGCGCCCTCGGCAAGCCTCTAACCGTGGCGGCCGCTGATAAAAACGCCGTTTCTCTGGCTGCTGAGATTGTCCGTACGCTTGACCGGCAGTCGGTGAAGGCTAAAAAGGCATCGGCTTCACGTGCGCTGGTATCGGTCAAGGCCGATCCCGAACTTGGGGCCGAACAGTACAGGCTCCGGGTCACGCCCGGGGGGATTACGGTGACTGCATCGACGGAGACGGGTGCTTTCTATGCCGCACAGACGCTGGCGCAGCTTGTGGCCACAGCCGGCCCGGAGGGAATCGCTGCCTGTGAGATAAATGACTATCCGCGCATGGCCTACAGGGGCCTGATGCTCGATGTGGTGCGTTGCTATGTGCCTGTGTCGGAGCTGAAGCGGTTTGTCGACGTGGCGGCGCGGCTGAAAATCAACAATCTGCATCTGCATCTGACCGATGACAACGGATGGCGCCTCGAGATAAAGAAATATCCGAAGCTCACGGAGGTGGGCGCATGGCGTGTTGACCGGCCCGAGCGCTTTCCGGGACGTCTGAACCAGCGCTCCAAGGACGAGCCAACGCCGATAGGCGGTTTCTATACCCGGAAAGAGATGAGAGAGCTTGTGGACTATGCCGCCCGGCGCCATGTCAACATAATCCCCGAAATAGAGATGCCGGCCCATTCCGCGGCCGCCATAGCCTCATATCCGGAACTGGCATGTCCTGTCAACGACAGGTTCGTGGGCGTGTTTCCCGGAATAGGCGGCAAGGACGCGTCGATAATTATGTGTGCCGGCAACGACAAGGTGATTGATTTCTACAAGGATGTGCTCGACGAGGTGATGGATATCTTCCCCTCGCCCTACATACACCTCGGGGGCGACGAGGCCAGCAAGACCCTGTGGGAGAAATGTCAGTTGTGCCGCAAGCGCATAGCCGATGAGAATCTCAAGGACTGCGAGGAACTGCAGGCCTGGTTCATGGACAGCATAAACCACTATGTGCGCTCCAAGGGACGCACGGCCATAGGCTGGGACGAGGTCACCTACGGCGACCCGAAGGAGGACATGGTGATCATAGGCTGGCAGGGCGACGGCTCCACGGCCGTCAATGATTCGCGGCGCAGCGGCCGTAAGTTCATCATGAGCCCCGCGAAGACCATGTATCTCATCCGTTATCAGGGGCCGCAGTGGTTTGAGCCGTGGACCTATTTCGGCAATAACCGGATGAAGGAAATCTACAATTACGAGCCTACGGACTCAACATGGACTCCGGAGCTCGAGAGCAGCCTTCTCGGCATCCAGGGCTCGTTGTGGAGCGAATTCTGTCAGTCGGCCTCCGACATGCAGTATCTCGTGTTCCCGCGCCTGATGGCTGTGGCCGATATGGCCTGGCGTCCCAAGGGTACGTCCGATTGGCCGGCATTCGTAAGCAATCTCGACGCTTTTCTGAAAAACCCCGACCTTGACGGACTGAACTACGCCCGCTCCATGTTCAACATCCAGCACACCGTCCGTCCCTCGGGCGACGGCACCGTAGAGGTGAGTCTCGAGTGCGAGCGCCCCGATGCGGTGATAACCTATTCCATGGATGATTCCACGTTCCACCGCACCTACGCCGGGCCTCTGAAGATTGGCGGACCGGCCTGCGTCTATGCCTCGGCGTTCGTCGACGGCCGTCGTCCCGGCCGCACGCTGAAACTGCCCCTGCGGTTCAACGAGGCCACGGGCCGCAAGGTGACGGCTCCCGCATGCAACAACGGCCTCCAGTACGTTCTGACCAACGGCCTCAGAGGCTCGTCGCGCAACTCCGATTTCGAGTGGGCCGGCTGGTGGAATGCCCCGGCCGAGTTCACGGTTGATCTCGGAAGCGTCATAGATGTGAGGGAGGTGAGTCTCGGAACGCTCGTGAACAGCGACATCTGCATCGCCGCGCCCCACAGGATTCTGCTCTACACCTCGCCTGACGGCAAGGCGTTCACGCTGGCGTCCGACGTCAAGGTGCCGGAGGCCCTGACGTTCGCCCATCCCGAAAAAATAGAGGACATTGAGCTCTTTTCCGGGAATGCCCGGGCCCGCTATCTGAAAGTAGTGGCTCTGAATCCCGGCGGAATACCTGACGGAATGGCCCGCGAAGGCGCTCCCACGTGGATGTACTTTGACGAGCTGACGGTACGGTGATTTCAGAAAAAATTGTAATTTTGTGAGCCAATGTCCCGCAGGATTGTTATAGATTCGGGGACATGCGGGTTGCTATCCCTTATTACTAACTAATATAGTGACAATTATGGAATCGACACGACAAGCCAAAATATCACGCCTCATACAGAAAGAACTGAGCGAAATCTTCCGCCGCCAGACGGCTAAAATGCACGGCACGCTGATAACGGTGAGCGCCGTAAGGGTCTCCCCCGACCTGAGCACGGCCAAGGCATATCTCTCTGTGTTCCCTTCGGCCAAGGCCCAGGAAGTGATAGAGAGCGTGAACAGCAACGCCAGGACCATACGCTACGAACTGGCCCAGATTGTGCGCCATCAGCTGCGCAAGACCCCCGAGCTGAGTTTCTATCTCGATGACTCGCTCGATTACATTGACAACATTGACCATCTGCTGGGCAAATAACTCCTGCCCCGCAGCAGAAACCTTTCATTCACATTCAGTAATCATTCAGAGCCAATGGTCAGCCTGCGCATCGCACTGCGATATCTTTTTTCAAAAAAGAGTCATAGCGCCGTAAACATCATATCGGTCATCTCCATGGCCGGTGTGGCGGTTGCCACTGTGGCCATTGTCTGCGTTCTCTCCGTGTTCAACGGGTTCTCGGACCTCGCCATGGGCCGTCTGTCGGTCATCGACCCGGAGATGAAGCTGCTGCCGGAGTCAGGAAAGATTATCCGCGATGCCGATTCACTTGCCGCACGGATTTCCGCGCTCCCGGGTGTGGATACGGCAATGGCCACTGTCGACGAACAGGCCCTTGCCATAGTGGGTCCACGGCAGATGGCCGTGAGGATGAAGGGCGTGCCCTCGGGCTACAACCGCGTCAGCGGCGTGGACCGGGCGGTTATTGACGGGGAATACGGTCTTGACGCGTCCGCCGGCCCTGATGACCCCGTGGCGCTCCTGTCGGTGGGTACCGCCGTCAAGCTCGCTTCGCGTCCGGCCTCGATGGCGCCGTTCGCACTGTATGTCCCGCGCAGGGTGGGACGGATAAATCCGTCCGCGGCCGCCGCGGCGTTCCGCAGCGATTCGCTGACGGTGACCGGAGTCTATGAGATAGAGGATGCCGAGAAGGACGCCTCGACGGTGATGGTGCCGCTGACGGTGGCCCGCGACCTTCTCGATTATGACTCGGAGGCGTCGATGATTGAGATAGGTCTCGAACCGGGAGCGTCGGAGAGCGCTGTGCGTGACGAAATAGGGCGGGTAGCGGGTGCCGGATATGTGCTGCAGAACCGTCTGCAGCAGGAAGAGAAGGCCTACCGGATGATTTCCATAGAGAAATGGATAGCTTTCATAATGCTTGCCTTCATTCTTCTGATAGCCTCGTTCAATGTAATTTCCACCCTGTCGATGCTAATGCTTGAAAAGACCGACAATATGGTCACCCTCAGGGCGCTCGGCGCACGGCAGTCAATGATACGCGGAATATTCGTGTGGGAAGGATGGCTCATCTCCATCTTCGGCGGAATCATAGGCATTGTCACGGGCGTGGGGCTGTGTCTGCTCCAGCAGTATTGCGGCCTGATCCGTCTGAGCGGCGATGCCTCCCAGCTTTCGGTCACGGTCTATCCTGTCAGGGTGTATCTGCCCGACCTTCTTGTGGTGATGGGGCTCGTGGTGCTCACCGGCCTGTTCATAGCGGCGCTGACCACCCGATTCGCCAGACGCTGAACCAGTTTAAACGCTTTCAGGCACGCGTATAATGGTCAGCCCGTCGCGTACTGGGATTATGCTCACCTCCACCCGCGGGTCGGATGCCACCATGTCGTTGAATTCCATTATTCCGGCTGTCTGCGGGTCGTGGGATGCGTTCGGCTCGGCCACCTTGCCGTCCCACAGCGTATTGTCAGCTATGATGTAGCCTCCGGGATTCATGCGCGGGAGAATCATGCGGTAATAGTCACAGTAATTGCGCTTGTTGGCGTCGATGAACACCATGTCCCACGTCCCGTCGAGTTCCGGGACGGTCTCGAGGGCATCGCCTATGTGGAGCGTGATGATTCCTCCGGCGGGCGATTTGGCGAAGCGTTCCGTCAGTTCCTGCTCCAGCTCGTCGTCTATTTCCACGGTGTGCAGTTCGCATCCGGGGCCTAAGGCTTCGGCCATGCACAGGGTGGAATAGCCGGTGAATGCGCCTAGCTCAAGCACCCGGCGCGGCCTGATCATGGACGTCAGCATCTTGAGAAGGCGTCCCTGGACATGTCCGGAGCACATGCGCGGATAGAGATGATGGAGGTTGGTGTGGCGCCATGTGTCGCGGAGCAGCTGCGGTTCCGGTGAGATATGTGCGGCTATGTATTCGTCAATCAGTTGATTGTGCATCGCAGATGGTTGTTTTCGGCTTGTTCTATGGTTTTCCGCATGAAATCGATGCATTCGCGGGGATATTCGCCCTGGGCGGTCTCGCCGGTGAGCAGAAGCCAGTCATAGCCTTCCATCACGGCAAGCGTGATGTCGCTGAGTTCGGCGCGCGTGGGCATGGGGCGGCTTATCATCGATTGCATTATCTGGGTGGCGAGAATCAGCGGTTTTCCGGCTCTGCGAGCCTTCCGGGCCACAAGCAGCTGGGCCGCCGGAATCTCCGGCAGCGGTATGTGGGTGCCGAGGTCGCCGCGGGCGGTGAGCAGTCCGTCGCTGACAGCTATGATGCCGTCAATGTTTTCAAGTGCCTCGCGGCATTCCACCTTGGCGTAGACTCTGACCGGACTGTCACCGGTGATGGCCCTGACGGCTGTAACGTCGGCCGCCGTGCGCACGAATGAATGGGCTATGATGTCTATTCCGGCTTCCATGGCCGCGAGGATATTGGTCCTGTCCCGTTCGCTGACGGCGGGAAGCGGCGGGACATCTGTCCCGGGAAACGCCACGGTCTTGTGGGAGCCCACGGTTCCTCCGTCAATTGCGCGGCAGTGTATCAGCGCGCCTTCCGTTCCGGTTATCTCGAGGCGCACGTCGCCGTCGTCGATCAGCACCTCTCCGCCGGGCCTCACATACCGTTCGAGAGATTCCACGGCCACTCGGATGCATCCGGCGGTCGAATCCTCCAGTCCGGAGCGGATGTCTATTTCCTGACCCGCCTTCAGAGTCACGGGTGTCTCAAGCCCCGTGGTCCTTATCTCCGGGCCTTTGGTGTCAAGCAGAATCTTCAGGTCCGGGTCGACGGAACGTATCGTCTCCACCATACGGCGGAATGTCGCGGGGTCCACGTGGGCCGAGTTTATCCTCACCCCCTCCATGCCCCTGCTGCGGAGAGCCTCTATGAATTCCACCGTGCACCGGGTGTCGGCTATGGTGGCCATTATCCTTGTCCCGTTCATGATTCAAGTCTGTTTCTGAGGGCTTCGATGGCCAGCCGGTAGCTGTCGAGGCCGAATCCGGCTATTACTCCCGCGCATACGGCTGTCAGCAGCGATGTATGGCGTATGGTCTCGCGTGCGGCGACATTGCTGATGTGCACTTCCACAACCGGAACATCGACGGCGGCTATGGCATCGGCTATGGCGAGCGACGTGTGGGTGTAGGCGCCTGCATTGAGCACTATTCCGTCGCAGCTCCCTCCGGGAGTGCCGCGGCGGTGTATTTCATCGATTATGGCGCCTTCGTGGTTGC
The DNA here is from genome assembly GCA_947627615.1 of uncultured Muribaculaceae bacterium. Classification (GTDB taxonomy): domain Bacteria; phylum Bacteroidota; class Bacteroidia; order Bacteroidales; family Muribaculaceae; genus Paramuribaculum. Next base: position 45,495 of record CANQWS010000005.1, read on the forward strand.
TCTGGAAATATTCTATGGCAATGTCGGGATACCGGTCGCGGAGATCGCGGAGGCATTCCTCCATGCTTCTGGAGCCATAGATGCCGGGCTCGCGGCGCCCCAGGAGGTTCAGGTTGGGGCCGTTGATTATAAGCAGTTTCATGATTACGGTTCTATGGGGGTGGTTACAAGAAGCCAAACGGCTATGTGGGTCAGTATCATCAGCGCTATCAGTATCCAGCTCATCACGCGGCGCTGCGGGTAGCACACGTAGGCCAGATAGGCGGCCGTGAGGCAGTAGAAAGGATAGATCCAGAGAAGGGTCCTGACCGTCTGTATGTCAGGAGCGTTGGAAAGCAGCACCGGAAACTGGAACACGGGCAGCAGGACCACGATTATCAGCGCGGTCATCCACTTCGGCGTAGGCGGAACGGGGCGGGTCATTTACCGTGGCCCTCCCCTGCCTTCCGTTTTCCGTCGAGATAGGCCTCCACGGTCCGGCGGATGCCCTCTTCAAGCGGGAAACGGCACCGGAAACCGAAATCGGCCACGGCGTCGCTCACGTCGCAGTCCCAGTTGCGCTGTTTCATGATTTTGAACTTGTCGCGGTTGAGGGTCGAGGGCTGTCCCTTCAGCGTGCCCCACTTCTCGGCGGCCACTGAAGCCACGTAGGCCATCCACAGGGGCAGGCGCAGGGGTATGACCCATTTGCCGCCGAGCGCGCGGGCCACTATGCGGCGGAATTCGCTCTGGCTGTAGGCCCGGGGTTCGGAAATGATATATTTTTTCTTGAGGGTAGCCGGAGAGACCATGGCGTCGAACATGGCGTTGACAAGGTCTTCCACGTAGATGAACGTGAGCATCTGTTTCCTGTAGCCCACTCCGAAATCCAGATGGCGGTCAATCGATTCTATCATCATCAGATAGTCCCGCTCGTGCGGGCCGTAGACGCCCGTGGGGCGGAATATTGTCCAGGGAATGTCGGCGCAGGTTTCCAGACACGTCTCCGCCTTTATCTTCGACACGCCGTAGCGCGTGTTGGGCTGCGGAATGGAGCGCGAGGTCAGCGGGCTGTAGGTTTTCTCGTCGCCCGGTCCGAGGGCGCTCAGGGAGCTCATGTAGAGAAAACGGTCAGGTATCATGCCGGCCTGACGCAACGCCTCGGTGAAGTTGCAGAGATACAGATAGTTTATGCGGTTGAAATCGGCGAAGTTCACGCATTTGGTGGCGCCGAGATTGTAGATTATGTAGTCCCACCGCTCTCCTTCCGGAAGAGCGGCCCGCAGTTCCCGTGCCAGCGACGCTTCGTCGTCGTAATCGAGCACCACGAAATGGAGTTCGGGATCTGTGAGATATTTCCGCGATGTGCTCTCGCGCACCGCCACGTAGGTCTCATAGCCGCGACGAAGACTTTCAGCGGCGATGAAACCGCCGATGAAACCGCCGCCGCCCACAACCAGAAGACGCTTGCTGTTGTCAGAATTGTTTTTCATACGGATGCAAAGGTAGTAAATAATAGTGATGAAATTTGTGATTTTCCGAAATTAAACAATTGTGATTGCCGAAGAATCATTATTTTTGTAGGTGATATGCATCTTGACCATCTTTCACTGACCAATTTCAAGAACATCGCCGAGGCGCGTCTTGAATTTTCCCCGAAACTCAACTGTTTTCTGGGCAACAACGGCATGGGCAAAAGCAATTTGCTCGATGCCATTTTCTATCTGGGCGTTTGCCGGAGTTTCTCGGGAGTGACGGACAATATGCTCATCCGCCGCGACGAGGATTTCTGCATGGCCCGCGCGGTCTACACCCGCCGCGGAATTTCCGAGGAACTGACCCTCGGCATGGCCCGCGGAAAGCGCAAGAGCCTGAAACGCGCCGGCAAGGAATATTCGCGCCTGAGCGAGCACATAGGGCTTTTCCCTCTTGTCATGTCGGCCCCGCAGGACATTGAGCTGATACGCGGAGCGGGCGAGGAACGCCGCCGGTGGATGAACATGGTCATATCACAGAGCGACAAGAGGTATCTCGATTCCCTCATCAGGTTCAACTCCGGTCTGGAACAGCGCAACCGTCTGCTCCGCGCCGGCATTGTGGACCACACTCTCTACGAGGCCATAGAGACGGTCATGGATGCGGCCGCGCGCTATATCCACGAAACGCGTACGCGGTGGGTGGCCGAACTGAGCGGACTGGCCGGCAGATACTATGCCGCCATAGCCGGCGACGCGGCCGAGAGCGTGGGCCTGAATTTCCGCGGTTCGCTCGACAGCGACGGCGCGGGAGCTTCCGGAAGCCTGCTTGCGCTCCTTGACAGCGCCCGGCGTCATGACGAGATTGTGCGTCACACCTCGGTGGGACCTCATCGCGACGACATAGAGATCACGCTTGACGGCATGCCCATGCGGCGCACCGGTTCCCAGGGCCAGTGCAAGACATTCACCACGGCGCTGCGTCTGGCGCAGTACGATTTCCTTCACCGGGCCACTGAGTTGCGTCCGTTGCTTTTGCTTGACGATGTGTTCGACAAGCTCGACAGCTCCCGCGTGGAGCGGATAATGGAGCTTGTGACCGGCGATGATTTCGGACAGATTTTTGTCACGGACACCAACCGGAAGCATCTCGACGAGATAATGGACCACACTGCGGGCGATTACGCCATGTGGAGTGTGAGTCTTGGTAATTTCACGCCTATAACCACCCGGGAGAAAGCAGAATGAAACGTACGGAGCCCAAATCCATAGCCGAGATAATCACCGAGAGCATAGAGAGCGCCGGCCTGTCGGACCTTGTGGCGGAACAGCGCGCCTGCTACCTGTGGCCCGAAATCGTCGGGCCGGGGGTGAACCGCTACACTTCGCGCCGCTATGTTGAGCGCGGGGTGCTGCATGTCTACATCACCTCGGCGGCGCTTAAAAATGAACTGACATTCAACCGCTCGGCTCTCGTGGATGTTATCAACCGTGCAGTAGGCTCCAAAGCCATAACCACAATAATGTTTCACTGAGACCTATGACAAAACCCTCATACCTTCATTCTGACAATCCCCGGGTCACCCCCGCCGACCATCCTTTCCGTCACTGCCAGCCCGTGCAGATACGCTTCACTGACATAGATATGCTCGGACATCTCAACAACAATGTCTATCTGATATTCATGGACCTTGCCAAAATCAACTATTTCGCGGCGGTGCGCGGCGCCCAGACCACAGCCCTTGAGCTGAACATGGTGGTGGCGCATGTTGACTGCGATTTCCTCTCGCCCTCGTTCATGGGCGACAAGCTTGAGGTGTGGACCCGTACGGTCAGCATCGGCGACCGCAGCATAAGACTCGAACAGCGCATAGTTGACCGCCCTACCGGTGTGACCAAGTGCATAGGACGTACCGTAATGGCCGGCTATGACCCGGAAACGGCCAAAGGCGCTCCCATATCCGAACGCTGGAAGAAAGATCTGGAAACATTTGAACAGCATCCCCTCAGAAAGTGATTTGTGCCCATGATTCAGACCATAAAAACACTTCTTGCCGAGACTTTCAGCGGTCCTGACCAGGCTCTGTTCATTGATCTGACAGTGCTGGCCGGAATAGCGGTGATTGCCGTGGCGGCCTATTTCATCACCAAGGGACTGCTCTATCTGCTTGACAATGCGGTGCTTCGCACGCCCACCACGTGGGACGACGACCTGCTGAACCACCGTCTGCTGAAAGGCGTGGCGCAGCTTGCGCCCGCTCTCATAGTCAACTGGCTCCTGCCGAATTTTTTCGATGACACGAGCGCTCTCCATCACTGGACCAAGGTGCTCACGGCGTTCTATATCGTATGGGCCGTGGTCCATATCGTAAACGTGATTCTCTCGAATCTCTACGAGGCCATGTCACGGCGCCCTGCCATGAAGGCCTACGCCGTGAAGGGAGTGTTTCAGATGGTCAAGCTAATCACCATAGGCCTGGGAGCCATCGTGGGGCTGAGTCTGCTGATCGGGAAGACGCCTGTGGCTATAGTCACGGCTGTGGGAGCCTCGGCCGCCGTGCTCATGCTCGTGTTCCGCGACACCATTCTGGGACTCGTGGCTTCCGTGCAGCTCACGGCCAACAAAATGCTCCACCGCGGTGACTGGATTGTGGCTCCGAAACATGATGTCAACGGCGAGGTCCTTGACGTGTCGCTGACCACGGTCAAGATCCGTAACTGGGACAATTCCATATCCACCATCCCGCCCTATTCGCTTGTGTCAGACTCGTTCCGCAACTATCAGGCCATGCGCGATTCCGGAGGCCGGCGCGTTGACCGCTCCATCCTGATTGACCTGAACACGGTAAGATTCCTTTCTGACGACGAGCTCAGGAGCCTCCGCAAGGAGGGCTTTCTTGAAGGAATCGATTGCTCAGGCAATGACCGGATTATAAATCTCGGACTGTTCCGGCGCTATCTCGAGCATTATCTCGCCACCTCGCCGCTCGTGCGGCAGGACATGCTGCGGATGGTGCGGCAGATGGAACCTACGGCTGCAGGCCTTCCGCTGCAGATCTATTTCTTCACTCCCGTCACCGAGTGGCAGAGTTTCGAACGGATCCAGAGCGATGTCATGGACCATATCTATGCCTGTGTGTCGCGGTTTTCGCTTGCCATGTTCCAGTCTCCGGCCGGTACCGACATTCTGCGCATTGCCGAAAAAGACTCCGGCGCAAAACCGGAGGCGCCCCGGGAGTGTTTAAAAAATCATAGTTAATCGAAATATTTCCAAACATTATGTCATTCATCAAAGATTTCAAGGAGTTTGCCATGAAGGGCAACATCATCGACATGGCTGTCGGTGTAATCATCGGAGGTGCGTTCGGCGCCATTGTGAGTTCACTCGTAAATGACATCATCATGCCGGTTGTGTCGCTTGCCACGGGCGGCGACGGACTGAAGAACCTGAAGTATGTGATAGTCCATGCCAAGGAAGCCGCACCCGATGTGGCCGCCGTGGAGGAAGTGGCTATCAACTATGGCGTTTTCATCCAGAACATTGTGGATTTCCTCATCATAGCATTCTCCATTTTTGTGGCTCTGCGTGTGATCATGAAGTTCAAGCGCAAGGAAGCCGAAGCTCCCGCTCCCGCCCCGGAACCCACCAAGGAAGAGGTTCTTCTGACCGAAATTCGCGACCTTCTCAAGAAGCAGGCCGAAGACAAGAAATAACAGGGTAATCCCCCGTTAAGGGGGATTTCGTCCTATTTACGGCCGAAATCCGCCGGTATCTCACCCCACTTTTCCGTATCCCATTTGAGGATGCGGTTGGTGGGGTTGTGTGTCTGCAGCCATGCTTCGGCTCGGGCCACCAGTGTGCGTATGCGCTCGTTTTCGGGCGTGGGCGCTATGGTGGTTTTCGCCTTGCGGTTGCGTACCCATGCCATTGCCGTGCGCGAATCGGAGTAGATGGCCACATCGCCGCGTCCGGCATTGGTCAGCATGGCCAGCGCGTGGACAATGGCGAGAAACTCGCCCATGTTGTTGGAGCCGCCCTGCAGCGGCCCTACATGAAACAGCTGCTTTCCTGTGGCCACGTCCACTCCCTGATACTCCACCGGTCCGGGGTTGCGGCTGCATGCCGCGTCGACGGCTATGGAACCCTGCACTATCTCCGGAATGGCCGAATAATTGACTATGGGCTTCCGGTTCGAGGCCATTGCGCGGAATATGTTCATGTAGTCATCGGGATTGCCGCGATAGGCCATCACGGCTTCCTCCTGGGAGTCAAAGCTTTTGTATCGTGCTCCGGGGAAGTTCTCGGTCTGCAGCTTGCATTCGTCCCATGAGTCATAGACACCGGGCGAATGTCCGGCCCAGACAACGTAGAATTTGCGTCGGCGTGCCATGCGGTTGTCAGCTTAAGGTTAGGAAAATGCGAATGTCTACGGCCCTGCGGTTGAAAATGCCGGCTACCTGCCTGTTGACGATTTTGCCGAGGAATGTCAGGGCGGCGCATTGCAGGCCAGGCTGCAGATTGAGCGCGTGGCTCACTCCCTCGCATGTCACCAGTGAGTAGAACATGGTGGCGAAAGTGTTGCTCAGGGCCATTGCCGCCGTGCGTGCAGCGGCGCTTCCGGCGTTGATGTAGCATGCCCGCGAGGGTTCGGTGGGAGAGATGTCCAGAGGCGATGCGAGGGCCAGGTCAATGGTGGGCAGCGACGGAAACGCTTTCCCGGGATCGGCGGTGAGGTCGAATATTATCACGCCGCGTTTCATCTCGGCTATGGCGTCGGAATCGAATCTGGGTGCCGGGCTGACGGAGGTGTACACCACTACGTCGGCCGTGCGCAGGGCATTGGCCAGCACCCGCGGATGCATTGCCGAGGCCACGACGCTCGGTCCGAGAACCCGTGTGGATTCGCGCAGGCGGTAAATATCATTGTCAAACATGCGCACGAGCGCGCCGGCTCCCGAGGCTGAACGCGCTGCCGAGCATGCGCCTATGCCGCTTCCTATGATGGTAACCTCGCATGGTCCCACTCCTGCCACTCCGCCGAGCAGGATGCCTTTGCCGTGGACCGAGTCGGCGAGGAATGACGATGCCCGTGCCATGGCCGCGCGGCCGTCGATTTCGGCAAGAATGTCGGCAAACGGGGTGTTGCCGCGTTCGTCGCGTATGAGGTCTATGGCGAGCGTTATTATGTTCCTTTCGAGCAGTGCCTGAAGGGTCTCGGCGCTGAGGCGGTTGAGGGAGAGAAGTGTAAGCAGCAGGGCGCCGCGGCACAGATGCCTGATGTCCGAGCGGTCAAGCGGGGCCAGATGTATCACTATGTCCGAGGCGAGAGCTTCGTTGCGGCCGCATACGCTGGCGCCGGCCGAGATGTACTGGTTGTCGGTGTAATGGATTGAATCGGCTGCTCCGCTCTCCATCCTGATGGTGAATCCCTGCTCTATGAGCATCCGCGCTCCTTCGGGCGTCAGCGGAAAACGCCGTTCGGCCGGGTCAAGGCATTTGGGAAGACCTATTGAAAACAGCCTTCTGTGGGATGACTCAGCGGCCTGCTGCTCCATCGGCACGGGGGTGGTGTCTGGTGTGGGAGTCATTGTGTGGGGTCGGTTGTAGGGTGATTGTCGGCGCACTGCGGAATGAACCGGCTGATGAAGTCGGCAACGGTCTCTGCAATCTGTTGCCGGGACTCGAGTCTGTCGGAAGGGAAAAAGTGTGACGCTTTGGAATAGAACGGCATGCGGCGTCCGATTGATTCCTCGATGAATGCGCCGAGCCGGGCATCGTCCATCGAGGCTATGAGCGGCCGGCGCCGGCGTCCGGCAAGCAACCGCCGCAGCAGGGTCTCGTGGGTGGCCGTGAGCATCACGGTCAGCCCGTGGGCGTTCATCCGGTCCATGTTGTCGAAGAAGCATGGCGTGCCGCCGCCGCAGGCCACTATCACGTCCTCGAAATCGCTGACTTCGTGGAGCATTCTGCGTTCTATGTCACGAAATCCGTCCTCTCCGCGGCTGGCGAAGATGTCTCTTATGTTGGAGTGGTAGCGCACCTCAATGTAGGAGTCAAGGTCAATGAACTGGTAGCCGGTGGCGGTTGCCAGCGCGCGGCCCAGAGTTGACTTGCCGCTGCCCATGAATCCTATGAGGAAAATCGGTTGCATCGTTTATTAATATCCACAAAAATAGATAAAATTTGCGAAACTATTGTTATTTTTGTGCGATATGATTAACCCAGGCCTGAGTCCGCGTAATATTATCGTCGCATGCAATCCGTTCAAGGGGTCGTTGACGGCACCGGAAGTCTGTGATGCCGTGTGTCGCGGAATCAGTGCCGCCCCGCCCTCCTGTGAGGTTACGGCTATGCCCGTGGCCGACGGCGGTGACGGCACGGCCGCCGTTATGACTCAGGCCCTTGGCGGCCGCATGGTGACGGTTGCCACTGTCGATGCCTCCGGACGTCCCGTTGAGGCCCGCTACGGCCTCATCGCCCCGTACATGGCGGTCATAGAGCTTGCCTCGGCCTCGGGGCTCGGGCTGATAGCTCCTGACGAGCGTGACCCGCTGCGCTTTTCAACGTTCGGCACCGGCCTGATGATAGCTGATGCCATCGGCAGAGGTTGCCGCAGGATAGAGCTTTGTGTAGGCGGAAGCGCCACCAACGATGCCGGCACCGGAATACTCGCGGCCCTCGGTTTCCGCTTCACGGATGCCGCCGGCAACGTTCTGGAGCCTTGCGGAGCTTCCCTTTCCGCTATCGAAAAGATAGATTCTTCGGCGTCACTGCCGCAGTTGCATGACTGCACGTTCACCGTGGCGTGCGACGTGGACAATCCTTTCTGCGGCCCTCATGGCGCCGCATGCGTCTATGCCCCTCAGAAAGGTGCCGATGAGGAAGCCGTAAGGCGGCTTGACGACGGTATGTGTCGGTTTGCCCGGCTCCTGAAGGAATGTTATGGAACGGATGTCCTGTCCCGTCCCGGGGCGGGAGCGGCAGGAGGGACAGCCGGGACGCTGGTTGCCGTTCTGGGGGCGCGGCTCGTTCCGGGCGCGCGGATGGTGCTCGGCGCTCTTGGTTTCGACGAGGCCATGCGGAGCGCCGACCTTGTGATTACCGGCGAAGGTTGCATGGATGCGCAGACTCTGCATGACAAGGCTCCTATGGCAGTCATGCGTCAGGCTGTGGAGGCCGGAGTGCCTGTTATAGGGATAGGCGGCCGCATAGACTCGTCCGAGGCTCTTCTGCGGTCCGGTTTCTCGGATCTTATAGAGGTCTCTCCGCGCGAAATGTCCCTCTGCGAGGCCATGAGGCCAGAGGTTGCACGCGGCAATATTTCAGGTTCAGTTGCAAATTATTTTCAGAAATTCAGATAATCGATTCAATGATATGCAGGACAGCTTTCTCTTTATAATCGAAATGATAGGCACCGCGGCATTCGCCGTGAGTGGAATCAGGCTCGCCGCCGGAAAACGCTTCGACTGGTTCGGAGCCTATACCGTGGGCCTTGTGACGGCCATTGGCGGCGGTACACTGCGTGATGTTTTGCTTGACATTCCGGTATTCTGGATGCAGGACGGATGGTATCTCGGAGTGACGGCCCTGTGCCTTGTGGCGGTCATCGTGTTCCGCAGTTTCCTTGTGAGCCGTGACAAACTTCTGTTTTTGTTCGACAGCATAGGACTTGCCCTTTTCTGCGTCATAGGCATCGAGAAAAGCCTCTCGATAGGCTATCCCATGTGGGTTGCCGCCGTAATGGGCATCATCACGGGAGCGTTCGGCGGTGTGCTGCGCGATATACTCATCAACGAGGCTCCGCTGATATTCCGCACCGACCTCTACGCCACGGCCTGTCTGGCCGGCGCCATGGTCTACTGGATAGTGCTTCTGGCCGGAGGCACAACCGTAGCCCAGGGCCTGAGCTGTGCGGCCACGGTGATACTTCTCCGCTACGTCACGCTGAAGTTCAATCTGTCACTCCCAGTGCTCGGCACTCCCCCTTCCGACCGTTTCCCCGACTCCCGCAAATAACTACCCGATAAGAACAGATGAAGGCGATAGTAAGGGTAGATATTTCAGCGGTTATATGCAAATTTGGGGGATAAGAGTTGATATATCTGCGCTTATTAAGAGCTCTAATCGGTGCTTAATCGCGATAGCGGCGGCAGTTTTCGTTGTCCTCGAAGTCCAGAAACAGAAACGTGAGCCCCGTGCCGGTCACGTTGTCCTGCTCTACCCTTACGGAAACCGTTCCGAGCGGGGTGCCGTCGGCATTGTCAACGCCCACTCCATAGTATGGCGGGTCTCCGGGCAGCGATTCCATGAAGCTGGCCTCGCCGTACTTGTTGCCTAAGGCCTGCTTGAAGGTCTCGAAAAGCTGCAGGGCTGTCTGATAATCGGTGTATTCGAAAATGACGCTCACGGAATGCATCATTTTGTTTTTCGGATTGTAGCATGCCACAATCGTGCATGGCCCGAGGTTTCTGTCGTTTGAATCGAACCACCTCTTCCCTGCCGGCATGGTTTTGGACTGAGGGTTCAGACGGTGGCCCTGTCGCTCGAGTTTGCGGGTGAACGAGCCGATGGTGCCGTCGATGGCTATGCCGTTGAAGTCAAGATGACGGGCGCACAAGGCTGTGATGGCCGTAAAGAGAAGCAGCAGGGAGGTGATGAATGTTTTCATGACTGTTGTCTTGCTTTGTCCACGGCCGCGGCCACTTCGGCTATAGGCGTGTCTGTGTCGTCGGTTTCGATGTGAAGGCGGTCGGCGGGTATGATGGCGGCCGTGAACGGATTGAACGCCGGTCCGAGCGACAGGTCTATACCCGCCGCGAGCAGCTGGGCTGCAAGCTGTGGCTTTCCGCGGAATCCGTGGACAATCCAGCGCTGCTGCGGCTTCAGCTCCTTTTTCAGCGCCAATAGCCGGTCAAATGCCTTCACGCAGTGGATAATCAGTGGCTTGCGGAACTCTTCGCTCGTGGCTATGTGGCCGCGGAACGCGGCTTCCTGACACTCCATCGACGGCCCTTTGAGTTTGTCAAGCCCGGTTTCACCTATGGCTTCGACAAGCGGACTGCGGGCGGCTTCACGCAGCTCTGTCAGAGAGAAATCCGCTGCGTTCCACGGATGGACGCCCATGGAGTAGGCGAAGCCGGGATCGAGGATGTCGGCCGGGCTGCGGTTGACCCACGCGTCGGGGCGCAGGCTGTGGGTATGGGTGTCAAACAGGGTCATGGCACAGGGTCGTATCCGCTGCCGCCCCACGGATGGCAGCGCATTATTCTCTTGATGCTCAGCCACGTTCCCCGCAGCGCACCGTGCTTTTTTATTGCCTCTATGGCATACTGGCTGCACGTTGGAGTGAACCGGCACGAGTTGGGAAGCATGGGCGATATGCAGATCTGGTAGAATCTGACAAGGAGTATGAGCAGGCGGCCTGTCATCGGGCAAGAGTCTCGGTTATGCGGGCGAAAATCTTGGCTATGGAGCGCTCCGCGGTCCTGAAATCCGTAAGATCTGACGCCACATAGACAAAAGCTATGTCAATCGCGGCGTTTTCGGGCAGAAGATGGCGGTTCAGGCGGTAGGCCTCGCGCATCACACGGCGCATCCTGACGCGGTCCACGGCGTGACGCAGACGGCGTTTGGGGACTGATATGAGGAACTGGGTGCATGACGGCCTGCGGTCGTTCTCATCCCGCTTGCGCCACACGGCTCTCCAGGGATAGGCCATGACGCTGTTGTTCCCGTTCTTTCCGTGGGCGGAGGGAATGAACAGAGAGTCAATTGCAGTGAGGCTGCAAAGTTTTTCTTTTTTGTAGAGGCGCAGCGTCATCACTCGGTTTTGGAGGGGAGCCGGTTGTCAGTTTTCAGCGTTATCACCTGTTTCCTCGGCGAGGAACAGATCGAGGGCGGCGGTCATTGAGGGCGCCTTGGGGCTGGGAGCTTCGAAATCGAGTCTCAGGCCGGCTTCCTTGACGGCTGCGGCGGCCGAGGGTCCGAATGTGCCTATGCGCACGTCGCCCTGCTTGAATGCCGGGAAATTCTTCATGAGCGAATTGATTCCCTGCGGGCTGAAAAACAGCAGCATGTCGTAGTCAAAAGTCTCGTCGGGTCCGAAATCGTTGCTCACCGTGCGGTACATCACAGCCTTGGTGTAGTTTATGTTGTTGGCGTCAAGGATGTTGGTGTCGGCCTTGTTGACGTCGCTGACAACGTAAAGATAGCGTTCCTTGTTGTGTTTCTGCAAGGCTGCCAGCAGACCGTCGAGTTTACCAGTGGTGCCGTGGAAAATCTTGCGCTTGCGGTACACTATGTATTTCTGCAGATAGAGTGCTATTGATTCCGTGGTGCAGAAATATTTCATTGTGTCAGGGATGGAAACGCGCATTTCCTCGCACAGACGAAAGAAATGGTCAATCGCGGTACGGGCTGTGAAGATAATAGCCGTGAAATCGGAAATATTTATTTTGAACTGGCGGAATTCTTTGGCAGAAAGGCCCTCGACCTTTATGAACGGCCGGAATACAAGTTCAATGCCGTATTTCTCGGCGATATCGAAATACGGTGATTTTTCCGATGTTGGTCGGGGCTGGGACACTAAGACTTTCTTTACGTTCACGTTCAGAAGTATTTAATGTGTGGATTTGAATATCAGTGTAGTACTACAATGTGCGATGCTAATCTATAACACAAGACTGGAGGAATAATTTCCAGAGTGCAAAGGTACAAAATAAAGTACAGAATAGAACCATAATTAGAGTAAAAAATCCTAAAACCTTTGCAAATGAATATGATTCGGGCGGCTCCGTAAAGGGCGAGGCTTATGTAGAGCAGCAGCGGAGTGGCGCCCGGATTGAACAGCGACAGAACGGCGGGAACCGTCAGGCCGAGGCCCAGAAGTGACTGGGAGGCGTTGAAGCCTTTAAGCCACTGGCGGGTGCCTGTCCGGGTGGAAAACATGTAGCCTGTGGTGCGGTAGGCCAGCAGCTGCCAAACGTAGTAGACTACCGCCAGAAGGGTCATGGCGCCTATTGTGGAGAACACGTTCATTGACAGTCCCCCCGCGTCATGGAAGTTTATGGCGCTGAAAAGCAGTATGCCCTCGCTGACACAGACAAGAGCTATCAGTGACAGCAGCACGCGCGTCTCGCTCATGGTCTGGTTGTCGTCGAACACATTGGCGCGTTTCCTCACCGAGAACAGGTTCTGGGTGAATGTCTTGATGAACGTGGAGTAATGGCGGCAGTTGGCGGTGATGATCAGAAACAGCACTATCAGCATGGTCATCACTCCGGAATCGTAGCCGGGAAGCTGGGCTCTGGGCTGCGGTGCTATGCCTTCGGCGTAGGCCACCCGCGCGGTGGAAAGTCCCGGAGTGTCGTGATAACGGGGCGATTCCGCGGCTTGACATGTTTTTTTCTCGAGTGCGTTGACAATGACGCGCGTTTCAGCTGCCGCCGAGTCGGGGCTTACGGCGGGTATGGCGGTCACGGTATCGGCTGTTGACGTGACGGGCGGCTGTTGTGTGGCGACACTGTCGGGCATGACTGGGAGATGACGTTAATGGATTTTCTGAGGGAATGTGGACGGATCTACCGGTTCCAGAGCCATTCTGACGGCCTCTTCGGCCGAACCGGCCACGTGGAACAGCCTGCGGTGTCCCTCATGCATGAAACCTTGGGCTATGGCGCGGTCAAACATCGCTATGAGCGGGTCGTAGTAGCCGTCGATGTTGAGAATCACCACTTGTCCGCGGTAAAGGTTAAGCTGACGCCAGGTGATGATTTCAAGCAGTTCCTCGAATGTGCCGCAACCACCCGGACATGCTATGGCGGCCATTGACATGGACGCCATGGTCTGTTTGCGTTCGTGCATTGACGGGGTCTCTATCATTTCGGTGAGTCCGGGATGCTGCCATCCGTTGGCCACCATGAAGTCCGGAAGCACGCCTATGGCTGTTCCTCCGGCGCTGAGCGCGCCGTCGATTGCCGCGCGCATGAGGCCCTGGCGCCCGCCCCCGCACACAAGCGGGTGACCTGACAGCGCTATCAGTTCTCCGGTCCGGAATGCGGCGTCCTTATATGTTTCGGCTATGTTCTCGCTCGAAGCTCCGTAGACGGTAATAGCTGTGGCTATGTGAGAGTTTTGTTTCATTTCAGTGCAAAATTACAAAAAAACTCTCACATAGAAGAAGCGGAGGAATCAGTATGTGTTGTAATGTACCTGTTCGCTGTTGAATTTGTCTTTTGGCGTGAGCCTGGCTTTGGGATATCCCACAGGCACCACGTTAAGCGGCACAATCGAATCGGGCAGTTCTGTCAGCTTGCTGATGAATTTCACTCTTTCCGGGTCGGGATATATTCCGCACCACACTCCGCCGAGTCCCATGGAGTGGGCCGCGAGCAGCAGGTTTTCCGTCGCTGCCGAGAGATCCTGCGGCCAGAACTGGTCCTTGCCTTCCTCCAGGCGGGTGTTGCCGCAGATTATGAATGCCAGCGGAGCCTCGGCTGCCATCTTAATGTTCTGACAGTGGGCGGCTATGCTGTCAAGGATGTCGCGGTCGGTGACAACGATAATTTCCCACGGTCTCTGGTCGCGGGCTGTGGGAGCGGCCATGGCGGCCCGGAGCAGGGAATCGATCTGAGCTTCTGACGGGCGGGTCGCGCTGTAGGAGCGGCAGCTTGCGCGGGTCATTATGCAGTTGTAGGCCGCGTTGTCTCCGGCGGCGTTTTCTGTGGTTGCGGATGTATCGGCCTGTTCGCTGCCGGCCTTGACGAGGCGCCAGCTGACTATCGAGAGGGCTATTGCGAGAGCTATGCAAAGCAGTTGTGATGTCTTCATATTCTGGGTGTTTTCAGTTTGTTGTCCTTAGGGTTGTTATTTTGTATCAATGTCCTGTGACATGCGCAGCAGCGTCCCGGTGGGACACACGAAGCGGCAGTAGGGACGGGTGATGAAAAACGAGAGAAGCAGGAACGCGGCACCGGCAATCAGAGTGGCCGTGGCGGCTTCACGGACCATGAATGCCGTGAACAGCTCGTAATCTATCCACGAGGCGAACATTCCGGTCCACAGCAGAATCATCAGCACGGCCCAGAGTATCAAGCGGAAGCGTGTCAGGATTTTTACGGCTTTCGGGCTGAGATTTATCTTGCGGCGGCTGTTGCAGCGCGAGGCGAGTTCCTGGAGCGAGCCGAGAGGGCACACCCAGGCGCAATAGTGTCCCGGATGGCCGAACAGAGGCCAGATGAAGGCCACCACGAGCATGGCTATTACCGTAATGGAGGCCGACGCGCCGAGTCCGTAGCTCATGATGCCGAGCATGGCTGTGTAATCGACGAATGTTCCGGTCCAGAATCCGAGCACTCCCACATTGAGAATCTCCTGAATCAGGCGGTAATTCTTGTTTTTGACGAAAAGGGGGATTATGGCGGCCATGGCCACTACCAGAAGCGAAATGTAGACGGCCATTCCGGTTTTCGAGGCCGTGTCATGAGTTACGGGCGCGTCAACGTAGCTCTGCAGTCCGGCTTTAACGTTGGCTATCAGTGCCGTCGAGCTGTAAGTGGCTCCTGTCACGGCGTCCACGTCCTCGTCAAGCGCTTCCCTGACGGTCTTTCCGGTCCAGCGGTCCATGATTCCTGATTCAGTCACGCGGCTGAAAAATCCGGGCGTCTCGGAGTTGTCAAGCGGGCGTATGGCCGTCACCGTGTCATGAGCTATGGTTATTTCAACCGGCACCGGTCCGGAATATCCGGAAACGTCATCGGCGAGTGTGGTGGTGTTGACGGTTATGCTTCCGTCAGGATTCACGGTCCTTACGGAAGCCTTCTCGCTGTCGCGGGTCAGGTCGTGGCCTAATAGATGTCCGTCGCGCATAATCGCGGCGGCCGCCATCACCAGAAACACGAACAGCAGTCCTGCCAGATTTGTCAGTATTTTTTTGTTCCTCTTCATTTTCAGGCTATTTTTCGGCAAAGATACTCTTTTTATCCAAATAAAAATTATTCATATAGCGTCTGAAGCTGTGAAAATGACTTCAAGGCCTTGAATTTTGATTCATTATTGTCTGGCCTCGCTTTTGTCAAGGAAGGCGCGCAGGTCGTCGATCAGTCCGGCACAATGCTCCCTGCCGAGGCGATAGATGCTTTCCATCTTTGGAATGTCGGTACACAGGCGTCCTATGGGAAGCGGCTTTTCAGGAGCTATGAGGTAAGTGTCGCCTTCGCTGACCTTTGACTCTATGTAATCCAGCTGGGCATTGTACATTTCGTGTCTGCGGACCATGGCCTCGGCTATGGCCGGATATTTGCGCAGCAACATGCGGAACAGCCATGCCGGTGCAGGTTTCTTCCTGTAACCGAGAGGCTGGGTGAGCACCACCACGTTGCGTCCGTAGCCTATGCTACGGAAGTATTTCAGCGGTATGGAATCGCTGATGCCTCCGTCAAGCAGTTCGCGCCCTCCGGCTTTGACCGGTTTTGTTATCACCGGCATGGATGCCGAAGCCCTGAGCCTTTCGAGTGACTCATGGTCAAACCGGTCCATGCGGTAATAGACCGGTTCGGCCGTATGTACGTCAGTGCACACGAGATAGAACTCCGTAGGGTTGGCCTCGAAGGTCTCGACATCGAAAACGTCCAGTTCGAGCGGCACCGTATGGTATGCGAATTCCGCCCCTATGTAGTTGCCGCTGCGCATGAGTTCCCTGATGCCCATGTAGCGTGGATCCTTGGCGAAGCGGGTGTTGTAGCGGATTACTCTTCCCGGCTGCATTGACTTGTAGTTGCATCCGAAATTGGAGCCTGCCGACACCCCTATTATGCCGTCGAAGATTATTCCCCGCTCCATCATCACGTCTATCACTCCGGCCGAGAACAGGCCTCTCATGCCGCCTCCTTCAAGTATGAGTCCTTTTTTCATGGGTTCATTTCATTATTGCGGCTGCGTTACGGCGCAGTCCGGCGAGTTTCGTACGTTTTATGGCTGAGTGCGTGAAAAGGGCCGAGAACCGCTCCTGAGTCATGGATGCGGCCTCGTCGACGGTCAGGGAGAGCAGGGCGGGGCGGGGCTGGAGTTCCGGGAGGATTTCCTGCCGTCCCGCACCGGCGTTGTGGGGACACACCGCCCCGCAGATGTCACAGCCGTACAGTCGGCCGTGAAGCGATGTCCCGGGCTCGAATTCGCCCCGGTGTTCTATGGTCAGATATGAGAGGCACCGTCGTGCGTCGAACGTACCGTCGGGTCCTATGGCTCCTGTGGGGCATGCTTTCACGCATCGTCCGCATCGTCCGCAGTCTCTTTCCGGCGCGGCCGGAGTGGGGGGCAGGAGGGCTGTGGTCAGAATCTCGCCGAGGAAGAAGAAAGAGCCCATGCCGGGAATTATCAGATGGCTGTTGAGGCCCGTGAATCCCAGTCCGGAGCGTTGCGCCCAGTAGCGTTCGCGCAGCGGGGCCGTGTCGACGCACACCCTTGTCTTGCCGCCCATGGTTTTTTCGATTTCCTTTGCCACTGCCGTCAGCTTTTCCCTGACCACCTCGTGGTAGTCAGAGCCGAGGGCGTAGGCGGCGATGGAGGCTTTGCGCGGCGGCAGGTGCAGGGGAGAGGGGTAGGGTATGGCGCAGCAAATCATGGATGACGCTCCTTCCAGAAGCAATGCCGGATTGGCTCTCACGTCGCCGTAACGTTCCATGTAGGCCATGGAGCCGTGCTGGCCCTCCTGAATCCACCGGTCAAACGAGGCTATGGCCGACGGCTCGACCGGCCCTGTCGGTACTATGGCGTAGCGGGCCACGCCATGCTTCCGCATCAGGCTGTCAAAGCATAGGGAGCTGCTCGAATTCATAGCCCATCTGCTTTAGCCACTCAATGGCGCGGGGCAGGGCGTAACGCATGTTTTTCTCGGCCTTGAGTGAGTCATGAAACACTATGATCGACCCGTTGCGCACGTAGCGGCGCACGTTGTCAAGGACTTCCTCGCCGGTCAGTTTGCGGGAATAGTCGCGGGTCACAAGGTCATACATCACTATGGTGTAGTGATTTTTCAGAGCGGCCGCCTGACTCCACCGCAGCAGCCCGTGGGGCGGTCTGAACAGGGGCGTGTCGAGTATGCGGTCGGCCTCGGTGGTGTCGCGCATGGTGCGCATGGTGCGTACCTTCATGCCCTGAAGATGGTGCATGGTGTGGTTGCCCCACGAGTGGCCGCGCCGCTTTATTTCCTCAAAAAGGGCAGGGGAGCGACGCACGTTGTCGCCCACCATGAAAAAGGTGGCCTTTATGTTGTGGCGGTCGAGAATGTCAAGCACCCATGGCGTCACCTGCGGCACAGGACCGTCGTCGAAGGTCAGATAGACCACCTTGCGGTTCTTGTGCTTTATGCGCCAGATAGCTTCCGGAAACAGCAGGCGGTAGGCCAGGGGCGGTTGCTCTATCAGCATCGTCGGATCGGTTGGTTAGCTTCAGGGCTGTTGCTGCTGTTGCTGCTGGGCCGCATTCATCCGCTGACGGTAGTTGAGCTGACGGTCAAGCCGTACGCCTCGGGCCGAGAGTTCTCGGGTCAGTTTGTCAGTGTCGCCGCCCAGAGCGCCGAATGACTCGATCAGATCGAGATAATGGATCATGTCGATGTAGCGGTCGGTGTTCTGAAGCGATTCGTACTGGCTGGGGCTGAGGCTCTGGTAATAGAGGATGTTGCCGGTGAAACGGTCAATCTCGTTGCGGAGCAGGTCAAGCGCCAGCTGAGAATCGGCCTTGTTTCCTGTAGCCTGACCTATCACATGGTAGACCTCGGCGACCTGCACGCCCACCTGGGCGGCGAACGGCATTGCCTCTACCGGCAGTTTCTCGAGCATCAGGTTCAGAACGTTGCGGGCCTTGTCGTAGCGGTCCTTCCGGTAGGTATCAATGGCTTTCTGGTCGGGTCCGGCTATGGAATCGGCCAGACGGGCCTCGTTGACAAGACCAATGGCGAGGTCAAGCATTGCCGAACGGTTGGTGGTTACCATGCGGCGCACCGTCTCGTCAAGATAGACCTGACCGGGTCCGGTAATCTTGTCGAGGCCGCCCCAGCGGAAGCGTTCGGTGACGTTGCGGTACATCTTGTCGGTGTTCACGGCCACTCCGTTGTCGGAATTGTTCATCAGCGGGCCAACCTCGTAGGCCAGACCGGTGTTGCGCATGAACGGAGTCATGCCCATGTAGAAGCGTTCGGGAACGGTCATGGCGAAGTAGACGGGGCGATTCCATCCGGCGGCTGCCGACGATGAAAGCATGTCAAGCGCCATGATGTTGTTCAGGTAAAGGCCGTTGCGCGTGTTGGGGTTGTTGGCGAAATCGAGCGGTATGGACGGCACCGGTGTGAACGCCGGGTTGCGCAGGTCGTTGGCCGAGACGCGTCCGTCCTTGAGCATCTTCTCCATGTTGACCGGAATGTACATTCTGGGATGGCGTATAAGCCTTACGTCGAAATCATTGTCGGTGGCTTCGTCGCTGTATATCTCGGCCACGGCCTGGGTTGCCGGAACGGAATCGCCGGCCGACATCTGCGGGATTATGTAGGCGAAAGCGAGGTCTCCGTAAGCGTAGTCCTTGGGCTTGGCCTGAATCGGGATGCCCGGAGCGTCATAGCTCGGACGGCGCAGCTGGTTTATGTACCAGTCGGTGGTCAGGTATGACAGGTTGACAACCTTGACATCCGTGCGGACGCCCTCCACTTCCTGGGCATACCACAGGGGGAATGTGTCATTGTCGCCGTAGGTGAATATGATGGCGTTGTCGTCGAGACTGTTGAGGTAGTTCATTCCGAAGTCACGGGCCGTGTATCGTCCCGAGCGGTCATGGTCGTCCCATGTCTGGGACACCACCTGAATCGGGACAAACAGACCGATTACCGCGGCAATGGCGGCCGCGATGAGCGATTTGCGTGCCGCGGGCGTGCCGGCGGCGGGTTCGTCGGTGGCTTCGGTGTCACGTTCCTTCATCGAGTCGCGCAACGCTCCTGAAATCAGGCGCCAGATGCCGGCCACTCCCATGCCCACCCAGATGGCGTAGGCGTAGAACGATCCGGCGAAGGCGTAGTCACGTTCACGCGGCTGACCGGGTGTCTGGTTCAGATAGATGACAATGGCTATGCCGGTCATGAAGAAGAGGAAGAACACCACCCAGAACTGTTCTATGCCGCGGCGGGAGGTGAATGCCTGCCAGCCGAGACCGATTATGCCCATGATGAGCGGGATAAGGAAGAACACGTTGTGTCCGGCATTGCCCTCGCCTTCCTCGTAGGGGAGAAGTGACTGGTCTCCGAGGCGGGGATTGTCAATGAACGGAATTCCTGAAATCCAGTTTCCGTGGTTGACCTCGCCGTTGCCCTGTATGTCGTTCTGGCGTCCGGCGAAGTTCCACATGAAGTAACGCCAGTACATGTGGTTGAGCTGGTAGTTCATGAAGAACCGGAAGTTCTCTCCGAACGTGGGTTTCAGGCGCGGTTCGGTCTGAAGCGAGTTGCCGTTGGCGTCCTGATAGACGGTGGCGTTGACCAGATTGCCCTGCAGACCGCCTATCCAGTCCGAATAGGCCTGCTTGTGGTCGGGTTCGCCGCTGTAGATACGCGGGAAAAGCATGTCCAGCTCGGGGCTCATGACATATTCTTTCTTCTCGCCGTACATGTGGTATTCGTCAGGGTCGCTTTCGGATTCCTTGACTTTCTTGGCATACTGCTTTTCAACAGGTTCGGCGATGATGGTGCCGCTCTCGTCGCGCACAGGCTGTGACTCGAAGGTCTGGCCGAAAATCAGGGGCCTGTCGCCGTACTGCTCGCGGTTGAGGTAGGTGGCGAGCGAGAACACGTTGTCAGGTGTGTTCTGGTTCATGGGCGTGTGGGCCGACGAGCGTATCAGCAGAAGGGCATAGCTCGAGTAACCCACGAAGATGACCAGTATGCTGATGGATGCGAGCGTCAGGATGCGTATGGGCAGTTTCTTGGTGATGAAGAGATAAGCGCAGAGGGCGCCGAACAGCACTATGAGTATCAGGAGTCCGTGGCCTATCCAGAAGATTCCTGACAGAAGGACTCCGAGAAGGAACGAGATGATTATGCGCGTGCGGCTTTTCTGGCTGTAGAGCTCGTAGATGCTCCAGCAGAACACTCCTACGAGGGTGAAGGCATAGATGAGTGCTCCCATGTTGAATGAAAGACCCATGCCGTTGACAAACAGAAGCTCGAAGCGCTGGGCCATCTTTATGAATCCCGGCACGAGTCCGTAGAGAATCAGGGCCACCACCACAAATGAGATCAGCAGGGCTATGAGAGAGCCTTTGCCGGTGGGGTTGGAGAATTTCCTGTAGTACATCACCAGAACTATGGCCGGTATGCAGAGCAGGTTCAGCAGGTGAACCGCGATGGATATACCTATGATGTAGGCTATCAGCACCAGATATTTGTCGCTGTGGGGCTGGTCGGCACGGCTTTCCCATTTCAGAATCAGCCAGAACACCAGCGCCGTACAGAACGACGAGAATGCGTAGACCTCGCCCTCAACGGCCGAGTACCAGAAGGTATCGCTCCAGGCATACATCAGCGCTCCGCAGAGTCCCGACCCGAATATGACAAGCATTTTGAGAGGGGAAACGCAGGTGGCGTCGTCCTTGACGGTCAGGCGCCTTACGAGATGCGTTATGGTCCAGAACAGCAGCAGAATCGTGGCCGCGCTCAGCAGGGCCGACATCATATTGACCATCAGAGCCACTTTGGTGACGTCACCGAAAGCGAAGTCAGTGAAGAAACGGGCCGTGAGCATGAAGATGGGGTTGCCCGGCGGGTGTCCGATTTCAAGTTTGTAGCCTTGGAGAATGAATTCCGGACAGTCCCAGAAGCTGGCCGTTGGCTCCAGTGTGAGCAGGTAAGTGACGGCTGCTATCACAAAACAGAGCCATCCCAGGGAGTTGTTGATAAGGTTGTATCTTTTCATGCGTGATGGTGCAAGAAATTCAGTTTAGTTTGGATTTAACGCGCAAAGATAGCGCTTTTGGCTGTTATTTGAAACAAAGATTGCTTTATTTAGACCCCGTTCCCCAATAATTGTTAATGCTTGGGTTGCATATCTCTGAGTGATTTTTGTTTTGTGATGAAGGAGCGTAGCCGTAGCTACGTGACTGAAGAACAAGGCAAAAGGCCCCGGAGAGATGCGATGCGAATGTTGGATTATACGCCCACACACACAATTTCATGCGCCACAATTCAGTTATATGATTTTAAGAATTTATAACCTGTTGGATTATATTGTGATATACTACAAATTTATATTCTCAGCTGTCCGTGGCATAAGTTACCATCGCCTCGCCCCAGCGTTGACGAATATTGGGGGAACGGGGTCTTAACGAATAATAGGCCATTTCCACGCCTTCATGGCGCGTATCAGAAGTTTCTCGCGGCCTCCGCAGTAGGTGTCGCAGAGGCTGTGGAAAGCTGCGGAATGGTCCGCATGGGTCAGATGGGCCAGTTCGTGGCATATCACATATTCCCTGAGTTCGTGCGGCAGAAACAGCAGCGTCGATGACAGGCGTATGCGTCGCTCCCGGTTGTAGCATGTGCCGAGTGTGCGCACTCCCCTCCCCACTTCCCACGTATCGGGGCCCGCATTCAGCCTCGCGGCTGTTTCCCTGGCCTGCGGCAGCAGAATCGGGGCCGCCAGATAGCCGGAGGCCTTTTTGATGAGGCCGCTTATGGCGAGATTCACATCCGGTCTTTCAAAATCCAGCACTTTGCCCGCCTCTATGATTATGTCATGGCCTGTCAGCCTAACTTTAGCCGTGGGGCGGGCGGAGTCCGTCACTTTCACTGTGATTGTACCTTCGGGATATGTGTACGTCCATCCGTCATGGTAAAACCCAGCCGATGCCGGCCGTTTCCCCGAGCTCAGACGCGTAATCATTTCCCGCACCCTGCCGAGGGCGAGATCTATGTCGATTCCTGCCGGCATGCGGGCGGTGTGGCTGCCGTCGGGGTTGCGCCGCAGTGTTATGTTGATGGCCCTGCGCAGAGGAATGAGGGTTACGATGCCCTGCCCGTCAAGCCTGACGGTAACGGATGAAAAGAGTTTCGCCATGGGTGGGTGGAGTGTCAGCAGCCGTCAATGCCCCAGTGGAGTTTATGGCGCAGGGTGTCTATGAAATTATGTCCGGACAGATGGGCCACATTGACGCTGAATCCGGCTTTGGCTATGGAGAGATGGGTGTCGACGGGCAGGGGGGTCGAGCGCCCGTCAATGGCCATGAGCATGGTGTGGGTGCGCGATTTGGCCCTTATGTCAATCCTGACATCGTCGGTTATTACCAGCGGACGCATCGACAGCGTGTGTGCCGCCACGGGTGAAAGCACCAGATTGGATGCGCGCGGCGAGATTATGGGGCCTCCTACCGAGAGATTGTAGCCGGTGGAGCCGGTGGGAGTGGATATTATGAGGCCGTCGCCGGTTATCGAGGCGAGAAGGTGGCCGTTGAGATATGTGTCGATGGTTATCATGGAAGCGGTGTCCTGTTTCAGGATGGCCACTTCGTTGAGCGCGAACGGTCGTTGCGGAAGCAATGGCGATGACGACGACACCTCTATGACTGTGCGGGATTCAATGGTGTAGTCCCCTTCCGCTATCTGCTGCGCGGCTGTGTCGGCTGTGGCTATGTCGGCCGCCGACAGATATCCGAGGTGTCCGGCGTTTATTCCCATGATGGGTGTGCCGGCCGAGGCCACGAGGTTCGCGGTGTGCAGGAAGGTTCCGTCGCCGCCTATGCTCAGGGCCAGAGTAGGGGGCTCGTCCGTTGAATCCCCTATGGACGTCATCTGTGCGGCCTCGTCGGGAAATTCAGTCCTGAGGAACTCGAGATAATCCTGCTCGACAGCCAGACGGCAGGCCGGCGCCTGGCCGGTGAGCGCATGCAGAAAACGGCGCAGTTCGTCGAGATGGTCGGTCTGTGTGGGATTGCCGTAGATGTTTATGCGTGACATTGCTGATTGATTGTAGGTTCGCGGTGTTGTGCCGTCAGACGCTTATGTGGGCCATCAGTTCGGCCACGCGTTCGGCGGCCATCCGGTTCATCTCGTCTGTTCCTGAGTTGACGCGCAGGGTGGTGTAGCCGTAGCGTTCCAGAGAGCGGCTCACGGCGCCGGCGTTGCGGTGCGACACCCGCAGGTCAATGACTATTTCACCCGAGGGGAGTACCTCGGAAGTGACGTTGAGGTTGAGCAGGTGGGCGTCGGCGTCCTCCACGGCGCGTGCTATGACCGACGCGCTGTAGTCAGCACGATAACAGGCCACTGAGATTTCGCTGCTTTCCGGCTGCTCGGGAAAAAGTCTTCCCTCCGAGTGAAGCGCTGCGTCTATTCCTGCCTGCGGGGCTGAAAAAAAAACCTGTGATATGTTATCTTTTGATTTCAATCTTTTTTTATTGTGATTTATTCTGACTAATTTTGTAGTCTGAAAAGTATGCGGATTGCAAAATTAGCAAAAATATTTGTAACGTATGCTATCATTCCAACGGCCCGACAGGCCTGCAAGTTTATTTAACACTAAAAATTCTTAGATGACACAGTTAAGTGTAAATATCAATAAGGTTGCCACTTTGCGTAACGCCCGCGGCGAGAACATGCCTGACGTGCAGCGTTTCGCCATGGAGTGCGAGCGCCTCGGAGCCGATGGCATCACCGTGCATCCCCGCCCCGACGAACGTCACATACGTCACGACGACGTGTTCATGCTTCGCCCGCTCGTCAAGACCGAATTCAACATCGAGGGCTACCCTTCCGACGAATTCATGGATCTGGTCCTGAAAATCAAGCCCGAGCAGGTGACTCTTGTCCCGGACGCCCCCGGTGACCTTACGAGCCACGAGGGGTGGGACGTGGTTCCCAACATGGAATTCCTTACCGGAATAGTGGACCGTCTGCGTGACGCCGGTATCCGCACGTCGATTTTCGTGGGCACCGACGTTGAAAACATCAAGGCCGCCGCGCGTACAGGCACGGACCGTGTGGAGCTTTACACCAAGCCCTACGCCGACCTGTTCCCAAAAGACCCGGAAGCAGCCGTGGCTCCGTACGTCGAAGCCAGCCGTGCAGCCCACCGTGTGGGTCTCGGTGTCAATGCCGGACACGACCTCAATCTTGAAAACCTCGAGTTTTTCCATAAATCCCTGCCTTACCTCAACGAGGTTTCCATAGGCCATTCCATAATATCCGATGCGCTCTACATGGGCATCGGCGAGACCATCAGCCGCTACAAACAGTGTCTGAAGTCAAAGTAAATCCGTTTCAAATCATTCAGGTTCAATCCTTTTACCAATTCATCTATCATATCCGCCATGCTCTCACTTTTAGCATTCCTGCAGACGCAGACAATGGAAGTAACCGACACAGTGGCCGCAGTGGCCGCCTCCGCCATTCCTGTGGCCACACCCGCAACACCCGTGGCCGCAGAGGAAACTCTCTCGTTCTGGGAGCTGTGTGTCAAGGGTGGTTTCATCATGATTCCCCTTGCTCTTCTGCTGATTGTTTCAATCTATGTGTTCATCGAACGTTGGATAGTCATTCGCCGCGCCGCCAAAGACGACGATACGTTCATGAAACGTATCAAGGACTATATACTCGACGGTGATCCGGAATCGGCCCTCACGCTCTGCAACCGCACCGCCACCCCCTACGCCCGCCTCATATCCAAGGGTATAACCCGTCTGGGACGCCCCATGAACGACGTGCTTGTGGCCATTGAAAACACCGGTAATATCGAAGTGGCCAATCTCGGCCGCAGACTCCCATGGCTCGCCACAACGGCTGCCGGAGCGCCCATGCTCGGATTCCTCGGAACCGTCTGGGGCATGGTGCAGGCCTTCTTCAATCTGGCCAAGGCCGGTTCGAGCGCCAATATCGACGTGCTTGCCGGCGGTATCTATCAGGCCCTTGTCACAACCGTGGCCGGTCTTATAGTCGGTATCGTGGCCCTGTTCGCCTATAATTATCTGGTGGCACGCATCAACGGTGTGATGAACTCGCTCGAGGCCAAGACCATGGAATTCATGGACCTGCTCAACGAGCCCGCCTGATTGTCCAACCATTCTAATCCACTTATCGAACTGTCATGGCACTAAAACGTCAATATGACATGACCTCGCTTTTCTCGATGGCTTCGATGACCGACGTCATTTTCCTGCTGCTGATTTTCTTCATGGTGACGAGTACGTTCGTTTTCCCCACAGCCCTTGAAGTGAATCTGCCGCAAAGCTCCGAGCAGACGGCTATCAAGCCGTCGACGAGGGTCTATGTCGATAAAAACAAAGTGATCTACGCTTCTTTCGCCGAAGAGTCCGGTGAGCCTCAGCCCATGAGCATGCAGCAGCTTGTAGGGTTCATCCAGGTTATGCGCCAGAAGGGCACTTCGGAGGATTTCATAGCAATCTATGCCGACGAGGAAGTGCCCTACGGCACTCTTGTCGAGATTCTTGATTTAGGTGCCCGCAACGGCCTCAAAATGGTGCTCGCCACCAAGCCTGCGCCTTCAACCGCTATGCCTCAATGAAATCCACTGATAAAAAAAGACTGACAACCGAGCAACGCACCCGTCTCATCGCTGCACTGGCAACCCTCCTTGTGGTCATTGCCATAGGTGTGGCTGTGTTCCTGACGCGGTTGAGCTACCTGCCCATGTCGCAGCAGACGTGGCCTCCGGTCGATTCGTCGGAGCTTCTCTTTGAAGGCGAGTATGTCATGACCGGCGATATAGCCACCCCCGAAGCCGAAGCTACGGAACCGGCCCAGGACGCGGCTATTGAAGAGCCGGCCACCGACGGGCTCGACATGACGAACGAAGGCGAGCCTGCGCCCGCACCCAAGCCTCCGGTGACCTCCGAGCAGCCATCGCCCATGAAGGTGACACCTCCGAAGCAGGAGCCTAAGACAGGCCCGTCAAAGGCCGAACGCGAGGCGCTTGCAGCCAAGGAAAAGGCCGAGAAGGAGACCCAGCAGAAAATAGCCGGGCGCATGAAATTCGGCTCCAATTCATCGACGGGCAAGGGCGACGGCAAGAGCGGTTCGTCTGACGGCAATTCATCAACCGGAGCGCTTTCGGGAATGCCGGGTTACAGCCTGACGGGCCGCACGCTTGCCCACTGGGTTCTTCCGGCCAAAACGGCGCCCAACGGCGTTGTCACCGTCCGCGTGGTGGTGAATCAGCAGGGCGCGGTGATAGAGGCGAGTGTAAAAAGCTCAACCGGAGCCGCTGCCAACGAAGCCGTGCGAAATGCCTGTATCGTGGCCGCCAAAAAATCGAAATTCTCCGTGAAACTCGACGCTCCGGCCCGACAGACGGGTACCATCACTTACAAATTCGTTTCCCGCTGACGCTGTAGCCGTTATTCAGGCTTCCTGCGGCTGTTTCCCACAGCCGGTGCCGAATCGCGGTTCACAAAGTACACTCCGATGAAAATCAGCGCTGTGGCCGCGAGCTTCAGCCATCCGAATTCCCCTACCCCTATAATCACGGCTATAATGGCCGCCACTACCGGCTGCAGATAATTGTAGACGCATACCACCGTTGGCCGCAGATAGCGCTGGGCAAGAGGGAGCATCAGGAAGCTGAAACAGCTTGCGAACAGAATGATGAACGCTATGGAGCCCCATGTTTCCGGTCCTACTGCCGTCCACGGCACGCGGATGAGTTCCGGCAGGCAGCATGGGCCGTAGGTCAGTGCTGACAGATAGAACATCCATTTGGTCATGGTGAACGGCGAATAACGTCGCGTCAGGCCTATGCATGTCACATAGTAGACCGCGGCACACACCTGCGCCGCCAGACACAGAATGTCGCCCAGCACGGGATTTGACGCTATCGTTGCTGAATTGCTGTCGTTTACAAGGAGTACAACGCCCCCGAGACCTATGATTACACCGATAAATTTGTGTCGTGTGACCGGAATTCCCAGCACCAGAGCGGCAAGAATCATGGTGATCATCGGCGTGGTGGAGCACATCACGGCTGAGTCTATAGGGCTCGTAAAGCCTACTCCCATAATGTACAGCCCCTGATTTGCGCTTATGAGCAGCGTTGCCGCAAGCAGCAGATGCAGCCAGTCGCCGCGCCTGATTTTCTCGCGTGGCGCCACTGACTGCGGCAGAATGCGCGCCAGCAGGAAAAACACCGCTGCGGCTCCCGTTATGCGTATGGCCGAAAGTGCCAGCGGCGAGATCTGTCCCTGAATCAGGATGCTTTTCGAGACCGGAGCAAGCGCTCCCCACGCTATATTGGCAAGAAGCAGAGCCAAATGACTCTGCTTCTCGCGTAAGGTTAATCCGGTTTTCCCTGCGGAGGGTCCGGTTATTGTTTCACGTTCCATTCAAAACCGTTCTTGGTGTCCTTCACATCGAATCCTATGGCCGAAAGACGGTCACGGATCAGGTCGCTCGTGGCCCAGTCCTTGCGTTTCTTGGCCTCGGAGCGGATTTCCATGAGCAGGTCAACGGCGTCCTCAAACGGTTTCATGGCGGCTTTGCCGTCATTGTCGGCTCCTGCGTTCTCGGCTTTTATTCCGAGAATTTCTATCAGGAAGGTGTCAAACAGCCGGCGAAGGCCCTCTATGTCGTTTTTAGAGGCCTTCAGCTGCCCGTCGTTGATCTTGTTGACAATCGAGCAGGCCTCGAAGAGATGTGCCAGCAGAACGGGCGTATTCATGTCGTCGTCCATCGCCTCGTAGCACTTAGCTTCGAACTGCGCCACATCCACATTGTCGGTCTCTGATTCGGCCTTGAGGTTCTGCAGCCTCCGGTAGCCCTCGAGCATGCGCTGCAGCGCTTTTTCGGCGCCCTGAAGAGCTTCGTTGCTGAAATCCACGGTGCCGCGGTAGTGGGCCTGAAGGATGAAGAAGCGGATGGTCATCGGCGAATAGGACTGTTCGAGCAGAGGATGCGAACCGGTGAAGAACTCGTCGAGAGTGATGAAGTTTCCGAGCGATTTACCCATCTTCTGGCCGTTGATGGTTATCATGTTGTTGTGCATCCAGTAACGCACGGAATCATGATGGTTGTGGGCCACGGACTGGGCTATCTCGCACTCGTGGTGGGGGAATTTCAGGTCCATTCCGCCTCCGTGGATGTCAAACGGCGAGCCCAGATATTTCTCGCTCATGGTGGAGCACTCCAGATGCCAGCCGGGGAATCCGTCGCTCCAGGGCGAAGGCCAGCGCATTATGTGTTCCGGCGAGGCTTTTTTCCAGAGGGCGAAATCGGCGGGGTTGCGCTTCTCCTGCTGGCCGTCGAGCGAACGGGTGGCCGACAGCAGCTCGTCGATGTTTCTGCCCGAGAGTTTTCCGTAATGGAAATCGGCATTATAGCGCGGCACGTCGAAATAGACCGATCCGTTGCTTTCGTAGGCATAGCCGGCGTCAAGAATCCCCTTGATGTATTCTATCTGCTCTATTATATGGCCCGAGGCATGCGGCTCTATCGAGGGCGGCAGCACGTTGAGCCGCTCCATGGCGTGATGGTATCGGTTCAGATAGTGCTGCACCACTTCCATAGGCTCGAGCTGCTCCAGACGTGCCTTTTTGGCTATCTTGTCCTCTCCCTCGTCGGCGTCATGCTCGAGGTGACCTACGTCAGTGATGTTTCTCACATAGCGCACCTTGTAGCCGAGATGGGTCAGATAACGGAACAGTATGTCGAAGGTGATGGCCGGGCGGGCGTGGCCCAGATGGCCGTCGCCATACACGGTAGGACCGCAGACATACATGCCTACGCGGCCCTCATGTACCGGCCTGAAGGTTTCTTTCTGGCGGGAGAGGGAGTTGTAGATGGTCAGATTGTTGGGTTTCATCGCTTCTGGAGTGTCTGCAGTCCGGTATCAGGCTTTGCCGCCCATGATGAACGGGTTGGGGAGCTCGCCCGGATTGTTCTGCGTGGGATTGTTTTTGGGCATTCTGGGCTTGATTTCGCCGAAGGTGGCTTCATATTTTCTCACGTTCTCGTTGAGCGCCATGAGAAGGTTCTTGGCGTTCTCGGGAGTCATGATTATGCGTGACTGCACCTTGGCCTGCGGCATGTTGGGCGCGAGTGCGATGAAGTCAATGAAGAATTCGGCCGGGCCGTGGGTGATGAACGCGAGATTGGAGTAGGTGCCTTTGGCTACGTCGGGTGTCAGTTCGATTTTGATTTCGTTCTGGTTATTCTTATTTTCCATAATTGTTGTCGTAAGGTGCGGGGAATTTATAAACGTTGTTCTGTTGGCTCTGATTGTTGAGATGGAGATGGATTTCCTTGTACTGGCTGTTGTTCACGAACGGACCCACGTTGATGCAGAGTGCCTGTGAAACACTCGAGGTCTTCTCGTTCTGGGCCTGGGTGTCGAGATACAGGTTGACTATTTCGCCGGTTGACTCGCTCTCGTTGATGAAGCAGCGCCATGTGCGGCTGCCGGCTTCTCTTACCTGCACCAGAAGATTGATGTAGTTGCCTGATTTGCCGCGGTTGCTCACGGTGAACGAGGGGTAGTCGAGCTTGCAGTCGGTGTCGGTGCCTGACTGGGGTGTGATTGTCTCGGCTTTGAGGGCTGCGGTCAGATTGACCTTCACGGGGAGGTCAATGTCCTGATTGCTCATCATGTTGTAGGTGATGTAGGCGCGGCTGCCGACGGGATATTTGTCGGAGCTGATTTTGCCTCCGTGGGCTGCGTAAATGGTCACGGTCTTGCCGGCGGCTGTCACTACGGAGAAGTTTACGTTGTCAGTGGTAAATCCGTCGACGGTTACGAAATCGGCGCCGTTGACCTGAAATGAGCCGCCGTTGCTGTCATCGTCGCTCAGGCAGGAGGTTGCTGTGAATGCCATGAGGGTCATGGCCAGAATGGAGAGTGTTTTTATCATTTTCATATCTGTACTGGTTTTCTTTGTGTTATTTTATCTGTATGTTTCCTCGTAGGGTGTTATTTGGTGAATGTGTAGGTCTTCGGAGTTTCCTCTTCGGCCGTGGCTATTGTCAGTGTCAGACCTGTTACTGACGGACGGTTCCACTGGCCGGAGATGTCGATCGATATGGGGTGGTCGGCGTTGAAGTGGTCGGGAGATTCAGAGTTGGCCGTGGAGTAGAGGAACAGTTTGGGTGTGGAGGTGCTCAGTGATTCCTCGGACACGAAGCACTTGAATGTGCGTCCTTCAATCTTGGGCATGCGCAGAAGCATATTGATGTATTTGCCGGTGCGGTACGGAGCCATGGATATCTTGGCTGTGCTGGGTCCGGTAAGGCAATCCTTGAGGGGCGCGGACACTATTTCCGGCACTATGGCCTTGGT
The DNA here is from genome assembly GCA_947627615.1 of uncultured Muribaculaceae bacterium. Lineage (GTDB taxonomy): Bacteria > Bacteroidota > Bacteroidia > Bacteroidales > Muribaculaceae > Paramuribaculum. Next base: position 76,256 of record CANQWS010000005.1, read on the forward strand.
TATGGTCAATAGCTGGATGGTGGTGCTGAATGGGTCCGGGTTGTTGTCGAGCTTGGAATCGAGATTGTAGGATATGAACGTGCGGGTGCCGGGAGGGTAGTCCTTGGCTGCCGCCTGCGAGCTCTGGCTGCAGTGGATGTTGATGTCCTCATCCGAATTCTCGCGCTGTCCGATGAAGTTTATCGTGTAGTCGTTGATTGTTTTTACGGTTACAAAATTAAAGTACGGACCGCTCATTGAAGAATTGTCGTCATCATCGCTGCATGATGAGAGAGCTAGCGAGCATGCAGAAAGCAGGACTGCAAGTAATGATGCTGTTTTTTTCATTTGGAGAAGGTGAATTTTGTATAGTTTGGATTGTATGTGTTGTTGACGTTGATTTCTATGGCGCGCGTCGTGGGCAGATTCCACACCGGAGAGATGTCGATTGATCCTGTCTGGATTGAGTTGTAGGTGGGTTTATCTTCCTTGACGGTAGTGGTGAGATACATGCTGACCGTGGATGAGCCTACCGTAGCTTCATCGGCGGCGAGGCTGTAGTCGCGTCCGGCGATCTGAGGCATGGTGGCGGTGAAGTTTATGTAGCTCCCCGAGCGGGTCATCGTTTTCAGCCCTATCGGCGCGTTGAAGGCAATGGCGTCAGGGGAGGGTAGTGGAGTCACGGTGTCGGTGTAGATTGTCTGAATGCCGCGCAGAATCACGTCGTTGCAGTTTTGGCCATAATCGAATCCCTCGGGCAGGGAATAGGTCAGGAGCAGACGGGTGCCCTTCTTGACTCTTTCGTCCGTCAGATTCCCTTTCACTCCGAGGAACACCATGGGCGAATCGTCCGATTCCTGATACTCGAAGTTGGCCGTGGTCTCGCTGTTGCCCGCGAAAGTGACTATGTTCTGGAATATGGCGTAGGTGGGCCCGTCGTGGTCATCGCGGCATGACGTTGTCGCCAGCATCAGGATGGCGATGGTTATAAGTGCGGGAAGCTGTCTCATAGTTTCTCTGTGCGGGTTGTTATTTCGGTTATGGTTCCGTCGCGCATGGTTATGGTGCGGTCAGCCATGCCGGCCAGTGATTCGTCATGTGTCACAATCACGAATGTCTGCCCCATGTCGCGCCGAAGGTCAAAGAACAGGCGGTGGAGCTCTTCGCGGTTATGCGAGTCAAGGCTTCCTGAGGGTTCGTCGGCAAGGACCACCTTGGGGGAGTTGACAAGCGCTCTGGCCACGGCGCCGCGCTGGCGTTCGCCTCCCGAAAGCTGGGCCGGCTTGTGGTGGATGCGGTCCGACAGTCCGAGGTAATTGAGAAGCTTGCGTGCCTTTTCAAGTCCCGCGGTGCGTGAATCCCCTCCTATGAATGCGGGCATGGCCACGTTTTCCTCCAGCGTAAATTCAGGCAGAAGCTGATGAAACTGGAACACGAACCCTATGTTGGTGTTGCGGAATCGCGCCTGCTGCTTTTCGTTGAGGCTGAAAATGTCTTTGCCGTCGAATCTGACAGTGCCTGAGTCAGGCTTGTCAAGCGAGCCCATGATTTGAAGCAATGTGGTCTTCCCTGCTCCGCTCGGGCCCACAATGGAGACTACCTCGCCGTTGTTGACGGTGAGGTTTATTCCTTTCAGGACCTGAAGACGGTCAAATGATTTGGTTACGTTGTTTACTTCTATCATTTCGGGGTGGCAGGCTGAGGTTTAAGGCCTGACGCATTAATCTGCAAAGATAGCTATTCCGCTTTCCTTTTCAAAAATAAGGTACTTAAATAATGTTATATGCCGGTATGGCCTGACGGATATGGGCTGGTCTGATAGTTATTTTATTCTTTATCTATCTGAATATCAGATGGATGCAGCGCCGAATACACTATGGAGGCTTTGGCGGGGCCTATCACTGACGCTATCTCGTCGAGATCGGCTTCGCCTATGCGTTTGACCGACCGGAATTTTGTCAGCAGCGCCGTGCGCGTTTTTTCGCCGATTCCCTTGATTGAATCAAGCGCCGACACTGTCTGCGATTTGCTGCGCCGGTTTCGGTGATGCGTGATTCCGAATCTGTGGGCCTCGTCGCGCATGTGCTGGACCACCCGCAGTGTCTCGCTGCTTTTGTCTATGTAAAGCGGAATGGAATCGCCCGGGAAATATATTTCCTCAAGTCTCTTGGCTATGCCCGCCACGGCTATGGTGCCGCGCAGTCCCATCCCCTCCAGTGCCTCTACCGCGGCCGAGAGCTGTCCTTTGCCGCCGTCCACCACAATGAGCTGCGGAAGTTCTTTGCCTTCGTTCATGAGCCGGGTGTAGCGGCGCGTCAGCACCTCTTTCATCGACGCGAAATCGTCAGGGCCAACCACTGTCTTTATGTTGAAGTGGCGGTAGTCGCTCTTTGACGGCTTGCCGTCGCGGAACACCACGCACGAGGCCACCGGATTCGTGCCCTGGATATTCGAGTTGTCGAAGCACTCTATGTGACGCGGCAGAACGGAGAGCCGGAAATCGGCCTTCATTCTTTCAAGCAGCCGGTTTGTGCGTTCTTCGGGATTGTGGCGCTCCAGATGTTTGAGCGCGTCAATCTTGTACTGCCGGGCGTTCTTTTCGGATACCTCAAGGAGCTTGAATTTGTCGCCGCGCTGGGGGATGATGAACGTCACGCCCTCCATCTCCACGTCCGGTTCCTGAGCCGCCACAACTTCCTCGAATTCCACTCCGAGCTGGCTGCGGATTTCGTCCATGGCGTATCCGAGCAGCTGCGACGCGGTCTCGTCGAGCCGCCGCTTGTATTCCAGCGTGACGGATCTCACCACGGCGCCGCGGCGCACGTGCATATAGTTGATGAACACTTCCGCTCCCCCGTCGTCATCTATGCCGAACACGTCGACATCGCCTATGGTCTGGCTCACGATGACGCTCTTTGCGGTGTAGCGCTCAACCATGTCGTATTTCAGTTTCAGCTGATGCGCTTCCTCGAACCGGAGTTCCTCGGAGAGCTGCGCCATCTCGGAGCGCAGATGCTCCAGCAGCTCGTTCATGTCGCCGCGGAGAATCTGTTTGATGCGTTCTATCTGCGTGCCGTATTCTTCCTCGCTGATAAGTCCCGTGCACGGTCCGCTGCAGCGTTTCAGGTGATAGTCGAGACACAGGCGTCCCTTCCCTTTTGAGATGTATTCCCGAGTGATGGCGTGGCGGCATGACCGCAGCTGATAGAGTACGCGGATAAGGTCCAGTACCGTGCGGGCCGAGGCCGTGTCAGTGTACGGTCCGTAATATTTGGAGCCGTCCTTGATTCGTTTTCTTGTCATGAACACCCTTGGATACGGTTCTTTGGTAACCACTATCCAAGGGTAGGATTTGTCATCTTTGAGCAGTACGTTGTAACGTGGCTGGTATTCCTTGATCATGGAGTTCTCGAGATTGAGAGCGTCCTGTTCGGTGGGAACCACGATGTATTTCATGTCGGCAATGGCGCGCACGAGCAGGTTGGTCCTGACTGAATCGTGGGTGCGGTTGAAATATGACGATACTCTCCGCTTGAGATTCTTCGCCTTGCCTACATATATGACATTACCCTCCGAATCGTAGTACATGTACACGCCCGGAGTGGTAGGCAGAATTGAGATTTTTTCTTCGAGTTCGGCTGATTTTCTGTGCTTGGGCATGTGCTACTCGGCAATCAGGGAAGTCACCTCTGCTTCGGCGGGCAGCGCTTTGCGTCCGTCAAGGGCCGTTATCTCAAAGATGAAGTTGATGTAGATTTTCTTGGGGTTCATGCTTTTCACCAGTTCATAGGTGGCAGCCATGGTTCCGCCGGTGGCGAGCACGTCGTCATGTATCACCACAATATCGTCTTCCGTGATGGCGTCGCGGTGGATTTCAATGGTGTCGGTGCCGTACTCTTTTTTGAACGAGCGGCTAACTGTGTCGGCGGGGAGCTTGCCCGGCTTGCGTGCCGGAACGAATCCGGCTCCGAGTTCGTAGGCCATGATGGAGCCTCCGATGAAGCCGCGCGATTCTATGCCTATGACCTTGGTGATTCCCTTGTCGCGGTAGAGATCCGAGAGAGTTTTGCCTATGATGTGGAGGGCTTTCTGGTCTTTGAGCGCTGTAGTAAGGTCTTTGAATATTACTCCCTTTACCGGGAAGTCATAGATGTTGCGCACTTTTGATTTTACGTATTCCATGATTTGTAAGGATGGTGGTTATGGTTTTGGATTTTAGTCTTTTGTCTGTGTTCCACGTGGAACATTTCTCTTTCTCATCTGCCGAGAAGCAACAGCAGGATGCTTATGTCGCTCGGCGAGATTCCGGGTATGCGCGAGGCTTGCGCTATGGTTTCGGGCTGAATCTTTTTTAGCTTTTGCCGCGCTTCGGTCGATATGGAGCTTACGGTGTCGTAGTCTATCTTTCCGGCGAGCTTCACGTCTTCGAGCCGATGGATTTTGTCGGCCTGCTGACGTTCGCGGTCAACATACCCTTTATATTTCAAACGGATTTCCGCGGCTTCTATTATTTCCTCGCGCCGCTCCTGCTCAATGTTGCTTTCAATGAATTCCGTAATCTGGTGGATTTCCTTGGCGAGCATTTCAATCGTGAGCTGCGGACGGAGAATGAGCTGGTCCAGTCTCGTTCCGTGATTGAGGGACGAGATGCCCAGTCTTTCGAACCATTCGTTGACCCATGCCGGCTTCACGGTGAAGCGGCCGGCAAATTCAAGCAGCGATTCTATCTGCCGTTTTTTTGACTCCATCAGGTTGAAGCGGTCGTCATCGGCAAGGCCTATGGAATGGCCCAGCGGAGTGAGACGCATGTCAGCGTCGTCCTGACGAAGCAGTATGCGGTACTCGGCGCGCGAGGTGAACATGCGGTAAGGCTCGTCCACGCCTTTTGTCACGAGGTCGTCAATCAGCACGCCTATGTAGGCCTGGTCGCGGGCAAGTGTCACCGGCTCCAGTCTGTTGATGGTCCGGTGGGCGTTTATTCCCGCAATCAGTCCCTGACCGGCGGCTTCCTCGTAGCCGGTGGTGCCGTTGACCTGTCCCGCGAAGAATAGTCCCTTCACGAGTTTTGTCTCCAGGGTGTGTCGGAGCTGCGTCGGGTCGAAGAAATCATATTCTATGGCATATCCCGGGCGGTACACGGCCACGTTTCTGAGTGCCGGAATGCTTTCCAGCGCCTCTATCTGTACGTCGAGCGGCAGCGACGACGAGAATCCGTTGAGATAATATTCCTGCGTGTCCTCGCCTTCAGGCTCCAGAAACAGCTGGTGCTCGTCCTTGTCGGCGAAGGTCACAATCTTTGTCTCTATGCTCGGGCAGTAACGGGGGCCTATACTCTGGATCTGTCCGTTGTAGAGCGGCGACCGGTCGAGACTCGAGCGGAGAATCCGGTGTGTCTCGGGGTTGGTGTAGAGTATGTGGCAGGGGAGTTGCTTCAGTTTCCGGCTCACTGTGGGCAGGAACGAGAATTTGTGGAAATCGTTGTCGCCCTCCTGAACGGTTGTCTCTGCCCAGTCAACGGAGCGTCCGTCGATTCTCACCGGGGTGCCGGTTTTCATCCTGTCGGTTGCGAATCCCATTTCCCGGAGCTGTTCGGTGATTCCGTGGGCCGCCGGCTCGGACACTCTTCCGCCCGGAGTCTTCACTTCGCCCACATGCATCAGGCCGTTGAGAAATGTCCCGGCGGTGAGCACCACGCTGCGTGCAGAGAAGGTGACGCCGAGCGCCGTGGTCACTCCGGTGACGGCGCCGTTTTCAACGGTCAGTCCCGTCACGGAATCCTGCCACATATTCAGCCTGGGGGTATTTTCAAGAATGTGTCGCCATTCCGCGCTGAAGCGCATGCGGTCGCTCTGGGCGCGCGGGCTCCACATTGCGGCGCCCTTGGACCGGTTGAGCATTCTGAACTGAATGGCCGATCGGTCGGTCACTATGCCCGTCATGCCACCGAGAGCGTCGATTTCTCGGACAATCTGTCCTTTGGCTATTCCTCCTATTGCCGGATTGCAGCTCATCTGGGCTATCTTGTTCATGTCAATCGTGATCAGCAGGGTCCGTGAGCCGAGGCGGGCTGCCGCGTGGGCTGCCTCGCAGCCGGCGTGTCCGGCGCCAATCACTATAACGTCATAGTCAAATCGCATAAGCTGGTTTTGTCAATATAAAGAGACTTGAAATTTGATCTGATTTTTTGTGTCCGACCTGTCGCTGACCGGTCAGAATTCCTCTTTGAGAAGCTCAAGAGCCTGGTCCTCATGCTGTTCCATAATCTCGCGCTCTCCGGGGCCTTTGTCGTCGATGCCGCACAGGTGCAGCAGGCCGTGCACTATAACTCTGTGTAACTCAGTCTGATATGCCGCTCCGACGGACTCGGCGTTGGTGCGCACGGTGTCAAGCGAAATGAACATGTCGCCGCTCACTCTCCGGCCGTGGGTGTAGTCAAAGGTGATTATGTCGGTGAAATAGTCATGGTTGAGAAACCGGCGGTTGACCTCAAGAATTTTCTCGTCGGAGCAGAAAATGTAGGTCATTGGTCCTATGATGCGGTTATGTCTGCCGGCAACCGCCTCGAGCCATTGTCCGAGGCGTTCGGTGTCGATTTCCGGAAATTCGACCTCCTGCGAGGTCCACTGTATCATTTTGTCCATTGTCAATGATATTACTTGCAAAGATAATTAAAATTTTGGTATTTTGCTGCATGACATCGCGCTATGGCCCGAATATGAATTTTTTGACATTTTTCGGGCAAGGGCCTGAAATTACGATAAATACCACATAAACAATAAGATAATCCAAATTTGGCGCTCTGAGAATCGAAAATTCGCCGCCGGCTCGATAATCCATGCTGAATTTGCCGCTCTCGGAGGCCTTCATTGGCTCCCGTCCGCTCCCTCGCGCCGCAATTGTCGGTCTCCCCGATTTTTTGTTTGCTCAAATTCTTTGAAGTGAAATTTTTTGTGGCTACTTTTGTATGCATAAGCCTAATCATACCACATGAACAAAATTTCAGCAACCATCCTCACCTTCAACGAGGCCTGGCGCATTGAAGCCTGCCTTGAGTCACTGCGTGATGTTGCCGATGAGATCATAGTAGTTGACTCCGGATCCACCGACGCCACCCTCGAAATCTGCCGCCGCTACGGCTGCCGCGTCATCCGGCGCCGGCTCGCCGGATTCGGAGCGCAGCGCCAGTACGCCACTTCGCTCGCCTCCCACTCCTACGTGCTCGCCATCGATGCCGACGAGGCCCTCTCGCCCGCCCTGAGGCAATCGCTGATGAATCTCAAGAAAAACGGATTCGGCCACCGCGGCTACATGATGCCGCGTCTGAACTTTTTCTGTGGGTTCGCTGTAAGACATTGCGGATGGTATCCCGATTTCCAGGTCCGTCTCTTTGACCGCCGCTATGCCTCGTGGAGTCTGCTCGACCTCAACGAGCAGGTGATATTCCGTGACGATGTGAAACCGCAGCTCCTTGAAGGCGACATTCTCCATTACCGCTGCGACACCACCCGCGAATATCTCTCCCGCCAGCTCAAGCAGGCCGAGATAAAAGCCCGGCGCATATCGGCCTCCGAGCGCGCAATCCGCTGCTGGGAACCATCCCTGCGCGGAGCCAGAGTCTTCCTCGGCTCCTATCTGATGCGCGGAGGCATTTTCGACGGAGCTGTAGGGCTCGCCATCAGCCACCAGAACTTCCTGGCGGAGCGTCACGCCTACCGTGTGGCCCGCCGTTTAAAAAAGAAATAATAGACCGTTATGGACAACCCCATCAATGTATATTGCGAAAACACCGCGTCAGTGGTCAGCGTCTCCGGCGGTGACTGCCTGCTCGCCGTGAGCCGTCAGCTCCGCGACCGGCTGGACTTCGAGCCCATCTGTGCTCTTGTCAACAACAAGGTCGAAGCGCTCACCTATCCCGTCTATTCCCCCAAGACCGTGCGCTTCCTCTCGGCCGCCTCGTCATGGGGCAACCGCACCTACATCCGCTCGCTCTGCATGATGCTCTATCATGCCGTCAACACCATGCTCCCCGGAGCGCGCCTGCGCATCGAGCACTCGCTCTCCAACGGCTACTACTGCCGCATCGACATAGGCGGGGAGCCGGTGACTTCGCCGCAGGTGGCCGGGCAGCTCGAAGCCCACATCCGTTCGCTCGTCGGCCGCGACCTCCCGTTCGTGCGCCGCGAAAGCCGCACGGCCGAGGTGATCGAACTGTTCCGCACGCAGGGTCTCGACGACAAGGTGCGGCTCCTTTCGTCGCTCCACGAACTCTACACCGTATATTATACCCTCGACGGCCTCAGCGATTCCTACTACGGCCCCCTCGCTCCGTCCACCGGCAAGGTACCCGTGTTCTCGCTCCGGCCCTGCAACGGGCAGGGCTACCTGCTCATGGGCCCCGACCACGCCGACCTGTCCCGTCCCGCCGTCCCGAGTCCCCAGCCCAAGATGTTCCAGGCCTTCACCGATTACGTGGCCTTCAACACAATCGTGGGCATCAACACCGTCGGCGAGCTCAACGATGCCGTGGCCAAAGGGCAGACCCCCACGGTGATCAACGTGGCCGAAGCCCTCCACAACAACCGCATCGCCGCCATTGCCGACGACATCACCCGTCGCTTCCGCCGCGGCGAGGCCCGCGTGGTGCTCGTGGCCGGCCCCTCGTCGTCGGGCAAGACCACCTTCACCAAACGTCTCGGCATCCAGCTCATGACCAACCTGATTCAGCCGCGCATGATTTCGCTCGACGATTACTTCGTGGACCGCGAGCACACGCCCCGCGACGCCGACGGTGAATTTGACTACGAATCCCTCTACGCGCTCGACCTCGACACCTTCAACCGCGACATAAACGCCCTCATCGAGGGCAGGGAAGTGGAGCTGCCTTACTACAACTTCGCAACCGGCGCACGCGAGTACCGGGGCAACAGAATCAGCCTCGGCCCCGATTCAATCCTGCTCATCGAAGGCATCCACGGACTCAACCCCGAACTCACGGCCCATGTCCCGGACCGCTTCAAATACCGCGTCTACGTATCGGCCCTGACCACCATATCCATCGATGACCACAACTGGATTCCCACTACCGACAACCGCCTCCTGCGCCGCATAATCCGCGACGCCAAATACCGCAAGGTCGCCCCCGCCGAGACCATACGCCGCTGGCCGAGCGTGCGCCGCGGCGAGGAACGTTGGATTTTCCCCTACCAGGAAAACGCCGACGTCATGTTCAACTCGGCCCTGCTCTTCGAGCTCGGCGTCATGAAGGACCGCGCCGAGCGGCTGCTCCGTCAGGTGCCGCACGACGAGCCGGAATATGCCGAGGCCTCGCGTCTGCGCCGCTTCCTCGGCTACTTCAATTCCATTTCAGAGGAATTCGTGCCCTCCACCTCACTGCTCCGCGAGTTCCTGGGAGGCTCGAGCTTCAAATACTGACTTCAGCGCCGCCGAAACGCGCCTGTAGGCCACCAGGCCCAGCAGCGGCAGCGCCGTCCCGGCCATGGAGTAGGCCACCCAGAACCAGTCGTCGCGGAAATCGTGGATCACCATGTGGCACCCTATCTGGCGCCAGTCAAGACCGTACCACAGAATCTTCACAGCGCTAACGGCCTTGAACGAGATGATGTGAAACACCAGAATGTAGAGCGTGTTATCGCCTATGAACACCAGCAGCCGTTTAAGCCATCCGCCGCGGTCCGCTATCACGCGCGCCGTCCAGTGCATCATCAGGAAACCGGCCGCTCCGGTCAGCGGCAGCGTCCACAGGTCCTGGTAACGTCCCGAGTTGTTCATGCCCGACCAGTGCAGCGACCCCGCCACGCATATCAGTGCCAGGCATATCAGCGCCACGGGCCAGCGTTGGCCGATCGAAGGCTCCCAGCGCCGGTAGATTACTCCGAGCGCGAAGAAAAACAGCCCCCACACCTCGCGCCATCCGCCGCCGGGCAGCGGATGGATGCGGTACCCGAAATAGATGTGCGCGAAAGTGAACGTGACCGCCCCCAGGGCTATCAGCCCGGCAATGTGCCACGGCTCAAGATTCCTGTTGCGGCCCTCGATGAGGCGGTAGAACACCAGAAACAGTATGCTCGCCACAAGAAGCCCCCTGAAAAACCAGAACGCTCCGGCCATGAACTCGTCGTAGCCCGACATGGTGGTGAAAATCTGCACCACCCTCCCGGCGGCCTCCTTGAGAGTGTAGGGGTGGGTCACTCCGCCTGTCCAGTTGCCGAAAGTCTCGTTCAGCAGCCCGGTCTGGTGGAAAAGATTGTGGAGAAGCAGCCAAACGAGGCTCCACTTCACCATGGGTATGTAAAGCCCCCGGAAGCGCCGGTGGCAGAAATCCCAGGGATTGTCGGCGTCCTTGCGCCCGAAAAAATATCCCGCCGTGATGAAGAACACCGGCATGTGAAACGTGTACAGACACGAGGTCAGCAGACCCGGATACTCGGTGTGGCCTATCACCATCAGGATTATCGCCACGGCCTTGACTATTGAAATGGAGTTGTCGCGTGCCATTTTTCTGTTTCTTCTATATATTAATTCTGTTTCTTCTATATATTAATATGGTGTGGAGCCTTGTTAAAAAGTTTTCACATACGCGGCACATTTTTCGCGCCGCAAAAATGCGCCGCCGGCGGCCGATTCCTCATTTTACACGGATAGCATAGCTTTTTGGCAAAAGTGAAAACAAATTAACATAAAAAGATGCAAAGAATGCGAAATCGCCCTCGGTTAACACTGTTTAACTTTTGCAGCGCGGTTTATACCCTAACATTGTTTACTTTTGTACACTAATAATAATCTATGCCATGATGTGCGCATAAATGCTATGTTAGTGAAAAGAACTGAAAATAACCGTTTTTATTGTCTCAGAACCTAAAAAATTACCATTAAACACGAAGCCCGCCGGATGTCAAGGCATTGGCATCAGTCTGATTCTCCGGCTCTTCATAATCAAAATATCTAACCGAATTACAATCAATCCAAATAACCTTAATATTTATTAAACTCAACCAATTTTAATCATCATTATGAAGTCAAAGGTAACAAGCATTTTATTGTTCTTGTTGGTCTTTCCTCTGATGGCGGCTTTCGGCGCAACGCCGATAACCGTGACCGGTAATGTGACCGACGTGACAGGAGAACCATTGACAGGTGTGTCCGTGATAGTAGTTGGAAGTACCATGGGTACATCCACTGATATCGACGGTAATTTCAGTCTCAAGGCCGAAATCGGCAGCACACTGAAGTTTTCCTACATCGGCTACCGTCCGGTAGAGATGAAGGTCAGCAACAGCAATCCTATCAATCTTGTGATGGAAGAAGACACCCAGGTCCTCGACGAAGTTGTCGTAACAGCCCTCGGTATCAAGCGTGAAGAAAAAGCGCTGGCCTACAACGTTCAGACCGTCAAAGGCGACGCTTTCACAGCTAACAAGGACGCTAACTTCATCAACTCCCTTAACGGTAAGGTTGCCGGTGTGAACATCAGTTCCGGTTCTGCCGGTGCAGGTTCTGCCGCCCGTGTCATCATGCGTGGTACGAAATCTCTTACCGGTAACGATAACGCCCTCTACGTTATCGACGGTATCCCCATGTTCGACACCAACACCGGTTCTGAATCCGGTGGTACAATGTCAAAACAGCCCGGTTCAAGCGCCGTGGCCGATATCAACCCTGACGACATCGAATCAATGTCAGTCCTCACAGGTCCTTCGGCTGCCGCTCTTTATGGTTCTGACGCTGCTTCCGGTGTGATCCTCATCACAACCAAGAAAGGTAAAGAAGGCAAAGCCACCCTTTCCTACAGCAACTCAACCACTTTCCACAAGGTTGCCAACCTCTATGATTTCCAGAACGTTTACGGAAACGTTGCCGGCCAGTTCTCTTCATGGGGCGCCAAGCTTGCAACTCCCACTTCCTACGACCCCATGGATTTCTTCCAGACAGGCGTAACCGAAATCAACTCTCTTACTCTTACCGTCGGTACCGAGAAGAGCCAGACTTTCGCCTCTATGGCCGCCACCAACGCCCCCGGCGTTATGCCCGAGTCTGACTACAACCGTTACAACTTCTCGATCCGCAACACCACCAACTTCCTGAACGATAAACTGACCCTGGACCTCGGTGCACAGTATATCATTCAGAACAACAAGAACTTCGTGGGCTCAGGTGAATACTTCAACCCCCTCGCAGCTCTTTACCTCTTCCCCCGTGGCGAGAACTTCGACGAAGTCCGCATGTTCGAGCGCTTCGACCCCTCACGTAACATCATGACCCAGTTCTGGGAGCAGAAATATCCCAACGCATTCACAATGCAGAACCCCTACTGGACTCAGAAACGCATGAACCGTGAAGCCCGCAAACAGCGCTACACCTTCAACGGCTCTCTGAAATATGACATCCTTCCCTGGTTGTACGTTATGGGACGTGTTCGCGTCGATAACTCCAACACCATCTACGAAGAGAAGTACTACGCTACCACCATCATGACCCTCGCAGGTTCTATCAAGGGTATGTATGGCAAGACCCAGACTTCTGACCGCACCACTTACGCCGACGTCATGGCATCGATGAACAAGAGCTTCATCGAGGACCGTTTCAACGTCAACGCTCAGCTCGGTGCCTCTATCAACGACATGCTCTCAGAGGCTCAGCACTATGAAGGCGGTCTTGACAAAGTGCCTAACTTTTTCGCTTACGGTAACATCGACATGACCAAGTGCAAACGCGGCGACTCAAGCTGGCACGATCAGATCCAGTCAATGTTCGCCAGCGTCGAACTCGGCTGGGACCACACCTACTACCTGACTGTTACCGGCCGTAACGACTGGGCTTCAATGCTCGCGTTCACCGACAAGCAGAGCTACTTCTACCCCTCAATCGGTGGTTCATGGCTCATCAGCGAGACTTTCAAGGATTCTCTTCCCTCATGGATCTCTTACCTGAAGATTCGCGGTTCATGGGCCGAAGTGGCTTCTTCACCCTCGCGTTACCTCACCCGTATGCAGTACGTCTACAACGACCAGACCAACCAGTACGAGTGGCCCTCGAAGCACTACAACCCCAACCTCAAGCCCGAGAACACCAAATCTTACGAACTCGGTCTTAACGCCCGCTTCTTCAACAACACCGTCAACCTCGACGTGACCTACTACAACGCCAATACCTTCAACCAGACATTTGAAATCCCCGCTTCCGGTTCATCAGGTTACAAAACCAACCTCATCCAGACCGGTAACATCCGCAACCGCGGTGTCGAGGCTGCCCTCAGCTATCAGAACCAGTGGGGTGACTGGCGTTTCAACACCGGCGTGACCTACACTCTCAACAAGAACAAAGTCATCTCGCTTGCCAACGGCGCTATCGACCCCGAAACCGGTCGTCCCATCGAAATGGAATACTTCGCCGCTACAAGCTGCCTCGGTATGGGCGGTGGCCCCGCTGTCCGTCTCTATGAAGGCGGCACAATGGGTGACCTCTACTCCAACATGCGTCTCCGCCAGTCAGCCAACGGTTATGTATGGCGTGACCCCTCGACCGGCAAACTCGCTCTCGAAACCGTTGATTACTTCAAGGTGGGTAACCTCCTTCCCGACTTCAACATGGGCTGGACCGGTTCACTCGGCTGGAAAGACATCAACCTCACATGGGCCGTTACAGGTCGCTTCGGCGGTAACGTGATCTCCGACACTCAGGCCGTTCTTGACCGCTACGGCGTTTCTCAGGCCACAGCCGACGCCCGCGCGGCAGGCGGTGTTGCAGTTCCCGGAAACGGCATGGTTGACGCTCAGAACTACTACGAGACAATCTCCCAGGCTCCCGGCACATACTACATCTACGATGCCACCAACGTGCGTCTGGCTGACCTCACCGTCTCCTACACACTCCCCCGCACCAAGCTCAACAACATTGCCGACCTCACTCTCAGCCTCACCGGCAAGAACCTCTGGATGATCTACTGCAAGGCTCCTTTCGACCCCGAAAGCACTTCATCAACAACCAACAACTTCTACCAGGGTGTTGACTACTTCCAGCAGCCCAATGTGCGCAGCTATGGTTTCAATGTTAAAGTAACCTTCTAATATTTCTCTTACCATCATATAAAATTATGAACACTAAATTCAATAAAATAGCAACCTTATTGGTTGGAGGTTCTCTGATGCTCGGAGCCATTGGCTGTACCGACAAGTTCGAGGACTTCAACACCGACCCCAAGGCTCCTACTCCCGAGCAGATGGAGGGCGACTTTGCCGCCACAGCGACTCTTCTCGGAACCATGATTCCCTCAATAGTGCAGGGTCAGGAAAACAACTTCCAGATGCTTGACCAGATGATCGGATGTGAGTTCGGCCGTATGGGTTCGGCAAAGAACGCATGGGGCGGCGGCGCAACTGTCTACGCCTGCTACAATCCTCCCATGGGATGGACCGGCAACATGTTCGACACCACCATGCCGCAGATCTACACTCCGTTCTTCCGGATCCGTGACCTTACGGATTCCGACGGTCTGACCTATTTCTGGGCTTCTCTTATCCGCGTTGCCGCTTCGCTCCGCATCTCTGACTGCTACGGTCCCATTCCTTTCTCAAAGATCGGTGACGGTTCCGACTTCCAGGTTGCCTACGATGACATGCCCACCCTCTACAATGCTATGTTCGAGGAACTTGACAAGGCAATCGCAGGTCTGAAGCTCTCCGTTGGTAGCACAACCTCCGCTCAGCTCTTCGGCAATGTGGACTACATCTACGGTGGCGACATCGCCCGCTGGGTGAAACTCGGCAACACCGTGAAACTCCGCATGGCTATGCGTCTCGTCAATGTTGAACCCGCTCTGGCTCAGCGCAAGGCTGAAGAAGCCGTTGCCGATGAAGGCGGTCTTATTGCAGCTGCCAGCGACGCAGCATGGTCAAGCTTCCTCCCCGGCGGTAACTCTTTCCACAAGGTTTCCGACCTCTGGGGTGAGGACCGTTTCAGCGCCGACCTCGAGTCATACCTCAAGGGCTACAACGACCCCCGTCTTGAAAAATATGCCAAACCGGCCGCCGACGGCCAGATCCACGGCGCTCGTTCAGGCTATGTTTACGGAGCTGACTACAATGCCGCTTACTCTCTGCCCAATGTATCGGCCAACGACAAACTTCTCTGCATCGCTGCCAGCGAATCATGGTTCATGCGTGCCGAGGGTGCTCTCCGCGGATGGAACATGGGCGGCACCGCCAAGGAACTCTACGAAAAGGGTGTGACCGTTTCGTTTGAAGAGCGTGGCGTTGCTCTCGGCGACTATCTCAACAGCACCGCTATCCCCGCTGACCACGTTGACGCTCTCATCGCTTCAAACAGCATCAGCGCCCAGTCAGCAATCTGCCCCAAGTGGAACGATTCAGGCGTGTTCGCTGAAAACCTCGAGCGTATCATCGTTCAGAAGTGGCTCGGCAACTATCCCAACGGTTGGGAGACATGGGCTGACTTCCGTCGCGTCAACTTCCCCAAATTCTTCCCGGTTGTCACCAACAAGAACACCGATGGCGTTACAACCAAGGGCGGTATGCGTCGTCTGCCGTTCCCGCTGTCAGAGTTCAACACCAACGCCGAGAATGTAAAAGCCGCTCAGGGCATGCTCGGTGGCCCGGACACCGGTGCTACCAACCTCTGGTGGGCCAGCAGCAATTATTAATCAACAACAGATTAAAACTGATCAATTAAAATGAAAGGATTTAAATCAACGATATTTGCAGCCGCCGCACTCTTCACAGCCTCAGTGGCAGTGACTTCCTGCAGCGACTGGACTGAAGCTGAAGCAGAGGACTTCTACACTCCTCCCACTCAGGAATATTATGACAACCTCAAGGACTATTTCCAGTCACCCCACAAGGTGATGTTCGGATGGTTTGGTAACTGGACCGGTAACGGCCCCGCCAACTCGCTGACCGGTCTGCCCGACAGCACTGACTTCGTGAGCCTCTGGCTCTGCTGGGGTCCTCTGACCGAGGCCCAGCAGGCTGACCTCAAGGCCTTCCAGGCACGCGGCTCAAGAGGCGTGCTCTGCTGGCTCGCCACAAACATCGGCGAGAACATCACTCCCGGTTTCGGTGGCGTTCCCCCGTTGGCTGACGCCGAGGCATTCTGGGGATTCACCAACGGTGACTCGGAATCCATGTGCGCAGCTGCCCGCAAGTATGCCGACGCTATCGCCGACACCTGCGAGAAGTACAACATTGACGGTTTCGATATGGACATCGAGGCTACAGGTACTCTGATCAGCAATCGGTATCCCGAAATCATGAACGAGTTCCTCCGTCAGCTTCACAAACGCTTCGAACCCGCGGGTCGCTGGGTGGTTCTCGACATCCCCGGTGGAACAAGCTGGCTCAACTACTATGACATGCTTGACGACGATGTTGTTGAATTCGTGAAATACATCTGCTGGCAGACCTACGAACTCGGTTCGCACTCAAGCGTCGACCGCTTCTTTGACGCTGTGAAAGGCTACAAGCCCGACCTCTTCGAGCAGGTTCTCGCCAAGTCAATCCCCACCGCTACTTTCGAGCGTGCGAAAGACAAGCACATCTTCAATGACACAATGCAGTCATGGAAGTACAAAGGCGGTCTCTTCCCCCACGCAGGTATCGGCGCTTACCACATCGAGTATGACTACGCCGGCAATCCTGACTATGCTTGCGTACGCGAGGCCATCTCTGTAATGAATCCCCCTATCAATAACTAATCACCCCCGTCTTACAGTCACTTAAAATGAAAAAGACATTATTCAATATACTGGCAATCGGTCTCCTTGGCCTCTCGATGGCCTCTTGTGACGATGCCGAAAACAAAGTGATCGACAACGGTATCTACATCAGCTCCGCTTCAACAGGTGAACTCGAGGCTGTGACCATAGGTTCCACTGTCGGAGAAGTCACTACCATCAATATGCCGGTTCGTCTGGCACATCAGGTGTCGCACGATGTTACCGTCGATCTGAAACTTGATGACGCTGTTCTGAAAGCTTACAACGAGCGCACCGAGTCAGCTTACGAACTCATCCCCGCCCAGCAGATTTCATTCCCCTCTCAGGTTGTGATACCTGCAGGTGAACTCGTTGCCGAAGTTCCCGTGAAAGTCACCTCTTTCGATGGCGAACCCGGTGTGGAATACGCAGCTCCCCTTGCCCTTGTCAATGCCAAAGGCATGGAAATCGCCTCCGGTTCCTCCAAGTTCATCTACGCTTTCTCCAAGCCTCTGGTTCAGCCGGTTCCCGGATTCCAGCACGACAACTCCATGTATCATAAGTGGGATTCACCCGTTACCCTCGGCGATTTCACTCTCGAATGGTGGAGCCGTGTGACCAACTCCCGTGGCGATGACACCGGTTACACCGTCAACAACCAGGCTATCTTCTCGTTCGAGGCAAGCGCCGAAATCTATATCCGCTTCGGTGACCTCGTTTACGCTCAGGGCGGCCAGTACATGAACAACTTCCTCCAGATCAAGTTCAACGGCGGTCAGTTCGACTCCGGTGACCCCACCAAGGACCTCGGTCTTGATCCCGGCAAGTGGTATCACTTCGCATTCGTCTACAGCTGCAGCGAAGGCAAATCAACCCTCTACAAGAACGGTGTTCCTGCCGGCCAGCTCACAACAAGCGCAGGCCAGCAGATCACAATCAACGGTCTGAACATGATGTCGTCAGGTTTAACTTACTTCCTTGACATCGTTTGGATGGCTCAGGTTCGTCTCTGGAACTGCGCCCGCACCAACGCCCAGATTCAGGGCAACATGTACCGTCAGGTTCGCTTCACCGACCCGCAGCTCGTTATGTACATGCCCATGAACGAAGGTTCCGGCTCTCTTCTTCAGGACGTGACCGGCAACAATCACGGCATGGAAATCGGTAGCAAAGGTGGCAACAAGCAGGCTCTCTGGTCTGACTGGACCTTCACACCCGATGGACTTAACAAATAAAGTAAAAATTAAAGCCCTAACTTTCCAAACATATCCCATTATATGAAAAAATTTTGGAAGGTCCTCACACTGTTCGCAGCTGCGGCGGCTATCGTGCCGCTGACAGCCTGCGATGACGAGGACTACAGCAGCTCAGACGATTTCTCGGACTACGGCGAAAACTTGGTATATTTCTACCAGCCCAATTCCCAATATGCAACCATCACCTTCAAGGCCAACGGTGAATTCCTCCAGTCTCTGGCTAATCCCCTTGCCCTGACCAATGTTCGTTGCACCAAGCCCGCTCCCGCCGACATTCAGGTGGAAGTGGCCATCGATCCCACTCTCGTTGACGAATACAATGCCGCCAACAAAACAGAGTGTGCGTTCCTTGACAAGACCTCTCTGACCAAGACATCGTTCACCATTCCCAAGGGTGAGTTCATGTCAGCTGACTCAATCAAGGTCAACTTCGCCAACCACGAAGGCCTCGTTGGTCAGGAGCAGGATCTCCTCCTCCCCATCGTGATCAAAGCCACAACAGGCGGTAAGATTTCTACCCACAGCCGCATGTTCATCCACTTCGACTACAATGCCAACAATGTTTACATGGTTGAGGAAGTGGCTCTGGATGCCGGTAAGAAGAAAGCAGACTGGGACAACTTCTTCTCACAGCCCGTCAATGTCGGTGACGCAGTTGTTTCCTCATGGCCCGCTGACGCCGAGATTACCGTTACATTCGAAATTGACAACAACCTCGTCAACGGTTACAATGCTTCCCACAAGTCCAACTATAAGACAATGGAAGGTGTGCGTCTCGCAAGTGCAACATCGACCATCGCTGTCGGCAAGGATCTGACTTCATTCTCTATCGTAGGCGGTGACTACAGCGAGATGGGCGGCGAAGGCTACGTTGTTCCTGTGAAGATTTCTGCAGTAAGCGGTTCAGGCGCTACCATCAAGGAAAGCGAGAACGTTTGCTACGTTGTTATCACCAAGACTCTGCCCAAGGTGCTCAACGCAACCTCTCTGGGTATCGCAATGACAGGCACACTCCTTCCCTACGACGGTTCACAGCCCTGGACAATCACCGTTAACGGCAACGAGAACTCCGATGGTACTCCCTGGTCAGACCTGTTCTTTGACAATGCATTCATCGATTACTGGAACACCGGTGACGTTATCCTGATTGACCTCGGCCAGGCTTACAAGCTTGAAGGTATCAGAGCTAAATGGTACTCGGGTGGTTACAGAATGTACTCCATCAAGGCATTCGAGACCAGCGTCGATGGTAACAAGTGGGATAAGTATGACGTATCTGAATTCTCCGCCAGCAACTCTACCAATCCTTACAATATTTTCCTGAAGGATGCTGGCGAAATTCGCTACATCAAGTGGACCGCAGGTGACTCCTACTACAAGTATGCCGGTGTCGGCAACTACGGTTCCTTCCCCAAAGGCTTAGGCTTCTACGAACTCCCGTAAGAAAGTCCTGAACCCCCTTCATAACGATAGGCTGCGCCCCCCGCGCAGCCTATCTGCGTTCTATCCCCCCGACTGCCGCCTTCCGCCGCCACATCCCATCCCATCCTTCAAGGTATTCCCTCGCCTCGGAGAGGCGACCAAAATTGTAGCCCCACATCAAAGGCGCTACCGGCGCCTTTGGTGTGGGGTACATATTCAAAAATATTGCTGTCCGATAAAATTTTTTGAGACGGGTACGAAATAAGGGCTGGCACCTATTGCAGGAGTCAGCCCTTTAT
>CANQWS010000006.1 GCA_947627615.1 uncultured Muribaculaceae bacterium
TCAACTGGAATCAGGAGCCTTGCTCTAAGAAGCGGCGCCATGGCCGCGCGGTGTGAAAGCCCGAATCATGGCGAGAGCACATTGACATTTTGGAAACCCTCCCGGTAGGTCTCGCTAAGATACCCATCGCGCCGGTAGGACTGGCTGCTTCAGCTGCCATACACTTATGGGGTGGCATGTCCCTTGCGGATTCTGGGGGAAGCTGGGGTGCAGATTGATTTTCGGTTAAAGATAGTCACGCAACAGTCATGCAGTCAAATTATTAACTATTATTAACCTAAGGGCGGGGCGGTGTTTGCGGGTTATTAACCGCATAAGGAGTATATTTGCATTATTGACGAATAATCAACATTATCATTACACTGTTATGAGAAGAGGTATCCTGTTTATGTTTTCCATGATGCTGTCTGTTGCAGGTGCATGGGCCGCAACCGCCTCGGCGCCGGAGAAGTACGAGATTAAATATGGCGATACGGTGCGTACGTACACCATGCACATCCCCGACGGATTGCGTCAGGGCGCTCCGCTCGTGGTCTATGCCCACGGCTACGGCTCCAAGACCCGCTCGCGCAAGGACCTGAATGCGGCGGCCGACCGTTACGGATTCGCCGTATGCAACCCCGACGGCGCTCCTGATTCGCGCGGAAAGGACGGATGGAAGGTGGGATACCCCCCTCAGGCTTCAATGAATATCGACGAGGCCGATTTCTTCAGACATCTGCTCGACGAGGTGTGCCGGCGGTTCAACCTGAGCCGCAGCAATGTGTTTCTGGCGGGAATGTCGAACGGCGGCGACCTCTGCTATCAGTTCGCATACACCTGCCCCGGTCTTTTCAAGGCCTACGGCTCGGTGGCCGGACTGCTTTTCGAATGTACCTACATACCGTATTATCTGACTCTGCCGGTGCCGTTCCTTGAAATCCACGGAACCGCC
This sequence comes from uncultured Muribaculaceae bacterium, assembly GCA_947627615.1. Lineage (GTDB taxonomy): Bacteria > Bacteroidota > Bacteroidia > Bacteroidales > Muribaculaceae > Paramuribaculum. The sequence continues at coordinate 935 of CANQWS010000006.1, forward strand.
GACATGACATCGATGTGGGGCGGCGACCACGACAACACCGGCGGATGGGGCTCATACATTCCGGTGCCTATGGCGGTGGAAGCCATTGCCACCCACAACAGATGCTGCACTCTGGAGGTGGATACCATTCCCTCGAAACGTCCGGAGGAACATCCGGTGATCCGTTACCGCTACTCGGATTCCCCTTCGGGAGCCGACGTGGAGCTTTACGAAGTCACCGGCGCGAAGCATTCATGGCATGCGTCGGACCTCGATACCGGCGAGATACTATGGCAGTTCTTCAGCCGTTATCTTGACCGCTGAAGGCCGGAAAGCAGATGCTGAAGCGTGTGAGCCCGTCGGTGTCGGAAGTCTGCAGGCTGAACATGCACCGGTGGGCGCGGAGTATCTCGCTGACCAGCGTGAGGCCTATGCCCTGACCCCCTTTCTTTGACGAGTAAAACGGTGAGAACAGATTTCCCGCCGCTTCGGGGCTTATGCCCTGTCCGTTGTCGGAGACCGTGATGCATGCCGGACTGTCGCTGACCGTCAGCGTGATATGGCCTTTCGCGCCTATGCTTTCTATGGAGTTCTTGACCACGTTGACCAGCACCTGCTCCATGAGTACAGTGTCGGCCATCACCGATGGCGAGCCTTCGGTTTCAAGCGTCATGGTTATGTCCTTTCCGGCGGCCATGCTCTCGAGAAACGGCATCAGCGCCGCGGTGAGCGCGGGCAGGCTGACTGGCCGCAGGACGGGAGCAGGAAGCTTGACCACATCGGAATAGCGGGTTATGAACCGGCTCAGCGAGGCGCAGCGTTCGCGGCAGCTTGCCGAGGCGCCGGCAATCTCGGCATTGTCCGAGACCATCTCTACGGTTTCCAGTATGGGTACTATGCCGGCCATGGTGTTGTTGACCTCATGGCTTATCAGCCTGATGACCTTGCTGAAGGCGGCCCGCTCGGCTTTCATGATTTCGTCAGAGAGGCTCTCGATCATGATGAAGGGGCGCTGAAAGCCTGAATCGATGAAGCTGAGTGACGAGCAGCGGTAGATGGCGGCGTTGTCAAGGCGCACAGTGGCTGTGGAGCCTGCGGGAATGCCGGCTATGAATGCTGCCAGCCGGCCGGGGATGTCGGCGGGACGGCGCGATACCAGGTCCCGGCAACCGAGCATCTGTACGGCGGCCGGATTGGCCGTGCGCACGGTGCCGTCATAGTTGAGGATGAGAATGCCGGCGGGGGAGGCGTTGATGAGCATGTCAAGGAAATGGTTCTGTTCCATCACCCTAAGGCGCTCGTTTTTGAGGATGCCTATCATGCGGTTGAACGTGGCGGCTATGCTGTCGGCGTCCCGTTGTCCCACGGACGCCAGGCGGCTGCTGAAATCCTGCTCGTTTATGAGCGAGATGCCCGTGCGTATGGCTCTGAGGGGACGTACTATGCTCCGGTCAAGCGCGAAAAGCGAAATCAGGATAATCGCTATGCCTCCCTCCACATAGAAGATGACCGGAGGCGCTATGACGAATGCCAGAGCTATGCCGAGGGCAACGGTCAGCGATATTATGGTGTAGGTGAGCCATTTCATTGTCTTATGCCGAATTTTTCCATTTTACGGTACAGAGCCTGACGTGTTATCCCGAGTTCGGCTGCTGCGGCCGATATGTTGCCGGAATGCTTTTCCAGACTCGCGGTCACGGCGCTGCGTTCCATTTCCTCGAGTGTCATTCCTGAGAGGCGGGGCGAAGTGTCGGCGGCAGTCAGGTCGGGACCGGCCGAATAGGCTTTTTCAGCTCCCGTGCGGGTGATTACCGGTCCGTCGGCGAGAAGCATGGCGCGCTCCACCACGTTTTTCAGCTGGCGCACATTGCCGGGCCATGACTGCGCGGCGAGATAGCCTATGGCCTCGGACGAGAAATCGGCCTTGAGGTCCACGGGCGTGTCGGCGGCGAAATGCCGGATGAGCAGCGGGATGTCCTCGCGGCGTTCGCGCAGGGGCGGAATGTGGAGCGTTATGGAATTGATGCGGTAGAAAAGGTCCTCGCGGAATGTGCGCTCGCGCAACATGGAGGGGAGGTCGGCGTTGGTGGCGCACACCACCCTTATGTCAACGCTGCGTGTCCGGCTGTCACCGAGTGGCTCGAACGTGTGCTGCTGGAGAACCCTGAGCATCTTCACCTGGCAGTTGAGGTCCAGATCGCCTATCTCGTCGAGGAATATGGTGCCCTTGTCGGCAAGCTCGAAGCGCCCCTTGCGTTCGGTGGCGGCTCCGGTGAACGCGCCCCTCGCATGGCCGAACATCTCGCTCTCGAAGAGTGACTGGGAGATGCCGCCGAGATTGACCATGACAAACGGAGCGTTGCGCCGGCGGCTGTTGCTGTGTATGGCCTTCGCCACAAGTTCCTTGCCGGTGCCGTTTTCTCCGGTTATCAGCACCGAGGCATCGGTGGGGGCTATGCGCCTGACGGTGTCGAGTATGTCGGATATGGCGGCGCTCTTTCCTATTATTCCGGAGCGGTCGAATTCAGCGGCGGAATCGGACTGCTGCGGCCCGGCCATGGCGAGCACGGTCTCTATGCGCTGGAACATGACGTGGCCCGTGCACGGCTTGGTCAGAAAATCCTTTGCTCCGTACTTGATACCCTCCACCGCAAGAGGAATGCTGCCCCAGGCGGTCATCAGAATTACCGGAGTGGAAGGGGAGAGCACGGAAACCTTGCGGAGCAGTTCTATGCCGTCCTCGCCGGTTGTGCTTCCGCCGAAATTCATGTCCATGAGAATCAGTGACGGCGGTTGCCGGCGCACGATGTCAAGGGCTTCCGCGGGGCCGGGGGCGGTGACGGTCCGGTAACCGCAATGCTGAAGCATCACGCTCATTGACATGCGGACCGATTTGTCATCGTCGACTATGAGAATTGTATGTTCCGACATTGAAATAATATTGGAATTCAAAAAGTTTGAGCCGCTTTGCTGAAATGAATCTTACGCAGGAATGTATCCGTATGCAAAAATAAGCAAAAAATCTATTGACGCAAAATGGCTTCTATGTCAGAGTCTATGCCTGTGCCCTCGGCATAGTTCCACAGAGTCAGGCTGCGTATCTGATAGTAATAGTTCCAGTAGAGAAACAGCTCGTTGATCAGCTGCTGGCGCGCCTGGTCCTTTTTGACCTGCGAATCGTTGAGGTCAAGAGTTGAAATCTTGCCTATCAGGAAAGTCTCCACGTTGGTGGCATAACGCCGGCGGGCAATGTCGTCGGCCTGACGGGCAATCTCGAGCTGCCGGCGCTGATTGTTGAAACGTTCCACCAGAATGAACAGGTCCTGATTGAAGTCCTGCGTTTCCTGACGCAGACGGTTTTCCACCACCCGGCGGTTGCTTTCGGCCACCTTGACCTTGCCCCGCCTTTTGCCCCAGTCAATTATGGGTATCTTTATGCCCACTTCCACCACCTGATTGGCTTTCAGCGCGTCGTAGCCGTTCCGGAAACGGTTGCCGGTGCCGGTGAGGCCGATCTGGGCGAAGAGCTCAATCTGACGGAGGTCGCCCTTGGCTTTGGCAATGGCATAGTCCGCCTCAAGCTGCTGGCGGAGCAGCGAGCGGGCGAACTTGTTGTTGGCGCGGGCTTTTTCAAGGGCGTCATGGTAGGCCACATCCACCACAGGCACATTGTCGGGAACCACAGGGTCGAGCTCGGTGTCCTCGCTGTAATCGAGGAAGGAGCGGAGCTGAAACATGCTGGCCTTCATGCTGCTTTCCGATGCGGTGAGTTCCGATTGGGCGTCAAGGAGGTTGAGCTCCATCTGCAGGAGGTCGTTTTCGCTGATGCGGCCCATCTTGCGTTTCTCCACCGCCACTTCGTAGAGCTTCCGCGCGTTTTCGAGGTTCTGGCTCGCTATGGCCACATTCTCCTTGGCCATCAGCAGATTGAAATAGTGGTTTATGGCCGTTATGGCCACGTCCTCGGTGGTGCTCAGGAATTCGGCCTTGGCCTCGGAATAGCGTACCGGTTCAATCTTGCGGTCCCACTTGATTGTGTTCACTCCGAACACGGGCTGATTCAGCGTCAGGGCCACGGGGATTGACATGAAACGGTTGTCCTTGTCGCCGTCAAGCTGCCGAAGATAATCGAGCGACGAGTTCAGCGAGAGTTTTCCTCCGGTGAGCCAGATGTTCTGGGTGACGGAAAGCTCGCCGTTGAGCTGCATGTAGTTGTTGCGCACGAAACTGTAGCTGCCGTCGGCGTTCTGGTAGGGGTTGTATTGTTTGTAGTAGGCCGGAGCCGTGGCTGTGAAATTCACCTCGGGAAGCAGCTCGGCGCGGTAGGAGCGGTATTCCCAGTAGGCCGAGCGCAGCCGGTCAAGAGCCACGGAGGCGTTCACGCTTCGGGTGCGGGCCCGGTTCATGGCTTCCTCAAGAGTTATGGCGGTGAGCCCTCCGGCACTCGCTGGGAGTGCCGGGAGCATCGCCGCGGATAGTATTAAAGAAGCTGTCAGAATTGTTTTCATTTTCAGTCAGGTTTTTATTCGCCGCGCAACACGTCGGCCGGTTCAATGCGCATTGCCTTGCGGGCGGGGAAATATATGCCGGCCACTATCATGAGGGCCATGAGGGCGGCCACGGCAAGGGCCTCTATGAGCACTGTGATCCAGATATTGTCGCCCGGGAAGTATCCCATTGTTACCAGCAGTTCATAGTGAACGAGCAGGGCGTCCAGTCCCATGGCCGGTATGGTAGCCATGGCGAGAATCATGAGTCCCTCGCCCATCAGGCGGCGGAATATGAGGACACGGGCGGCGCCGGTGGTCATGCGTATGGCTATTTCCTGCACGCGCTGCTGGGTGCGGAACCAGAAGGTGCCGAGCAGGCCGAGGAACACGGTCAGCAGAAGGAACGCCATGCATATCCTGACGTTGCGGTGCTGGGCGTCGTCGTTGCGGTGGAGATCGTTGCGGATGTCAATGAACTGCTTTGCCTCGATCAGATAGAAATTGCCCACGCTGACAGGCGAGTCCATGGCCGAGAGTCTTTTCAGAAATCCGGGGTCGGCGCCCTCGTTGAGCCGTACGTAGACGGTGCGTCCCCGCAGCTCTTTTTCAGGATATATCACGGTTATGTGGGCTGGTTCGTAGTCCGAACGTCTCAGCGGTGTGACTGTACCGCCTATGGTATGTGTCTGCGGAGCTTCGTTTTCATCTGATCCTGAACGGAAGCGGAGATTGATGAGTGCCGAAGCCGGTAAGGTGTTGTTGACTGCGTCAGGCAGGTTGGATGTGACCAGACACTTGCCCTCTTCGAGCACGCGGGCCAGCTGTTCGGGTGTCTCGCCGTTGGTCCCGCCCATGTTGAACACCTTCACGTAATCCGGATGGACAATGTACTGGTTCACGAAGACCGGGGTCTTTTTCAGAGTATCCGGAGCATTATCGATGAAATAGAGCTGGCTGCCGTAGAAATCGTAGCTGTAAGGTGTCTTGGAGCCCCATGCCGCGGCTTTTATCTCGGGCATGGCTTTCAGGCGGTCGTAGATGGAGGCGAGGTCTTCCTTATATTTGCGTGAAGAGGCCTCTTCGGGAGTTTCACCGTCGCGAGGCTCGGCAGCCTTGTAGCCGGGACTCTGGGAATTGCGGTATCCGAAATCGAGACGGTACACATCGGTTATGTCCACACCCACCGGCGTGTTCTTTATCCTGACGAAGGAAGCCGTCAGGTCGAACAGGAATAGAAGTATGACGCTTATGATCAGGAGTTCGACCCATAGCCACAGGTTCGAGCGCCACTCGGTTGTTATCTGTTTGAGAAGTTTCCTTTTCATGATTTCAAGATTATATGTTACGGCTGTTGATGGCATCGACCGGCGGTATGCGCGAGGCTCGCCATGCCGGAATGCCGCTGCTGAGCAGATTGAGGATGAAACAGAATATCAGGGCGGAACAGTAGATGCGCCAGTCAATGAGTATCTTCATTGAAACATCGGCCGAGCGAGACACTTCGAGGTCCGTGAACACCGCGTCAGAGAAGAACAGGCCGAATATGAAGCAGAGCAGCAGACCGGTCAGACCGCCTATGACGGTTATCAGGAAGTTCTCGGTGATGATGTTGGCAATGAGCGACGAACGGCGGCATCCGAAGGCCCTGCGCACGCCTATTTCCGACATGCGGCGGCGCAGACGGCTGTTGGTCATGCTGCTGAGATTTATGGCCGGAACAAGAAGCAGCACGGCATAGAGAATCCATCGGATTCTGCGCATCTGCGGCTCGCGGCTGTCATTGTTGGAGCCGGCCACGTAGTTGGATTCGGCCTGATTGTAGGGCTGTCCGTGATAAACGAGCGAATCGCCCTTCTGGTGCAGCTCGTTGTCCAGAACCGCCAGCCGGGAGCGCACTTCGGCTTTTATGGCCGGGAAGTCATCGGCCGATCTGGCGAGAATCACAGCCTGGAACGGTCCGAAAAGCCGGTCTTCGTTGTCCCAGATATAGTTCTTCGCTCCGTCCACGGTGTACGGTTTGAACACTTCGGCAAAGGCGGCCTTGGCCAGCGGCGATACATCCTTGACCACTCCGGTCACCCTGTAGGGCTGCTGAAGAATCAGAATCTCTCGCCCGACGGCATCGGTGGTGCCGTAAAGGCGCCGGGCCACGCTTTCGCTTATCACGGCCTCCTTCAGGCCGGCTTCAACGGCGGCCTCGTCGTAAGGCTTGCCGGCTATGAACTCGAAGTCAAAGACTTTCCAGAAGCCATGGTCGGTTGACTGGCTGTAGGCCACGAATGCCGGAGCGCCCGGGGCGCAGACATCGACGCTTTCCACGTCCTGGGTGAACACCGTTGCGGCCTCCGCGTCCTTCAGCCCCAGATAGAGGCGTTTGGCCAGGCTGAAATCGAGCCGGGCCGAACCGGATTCGTCGGTGGTGAGCGAGGCCGTGTGGAGATTGCGTCCGTAGAGAAGACGGTCACGGTTGGATTCGGGCGAGAACGGCATGGTTTCAATGCGGCTCATCATGACCACGATCATGATCAGGAAAATGGAGAGCGCCGTTCCTATTATCGAGACAATGCCTATGACCGGCTGATGGCGCAGGTCGTAGACCACTTGTCGTATCATGTTGGACTTCATAAGCTTTTTCGGAATCAGAGGTTGGTAATCTGGCGTCCGTCAAAGAAACGGAGCACCCTGTCGGTCTGTGATGCCTGAGACTCGTTGTGGGTCACCATCAGGATGGTGCGTCCCTGCTCTCTGTTGAGGCGGTGGAGTATGTCCATGATTTCAGCGCTCATCTTCGAGTCAAGGTTGCCGGTAGGCTCGTCGGCAAGAATTATTCCGGGATTTCCTATGATCGCGCGGGCTATGGCCACTCTCTGGCACTGACCGCCCGACAGCTGCGAGGGGTAGTGTCGGGCCCTGTGGCTGAGTCCCACGTTTTCAAGCACCTCGCGCACTTTCTCGGCACGTTCGCGCGAGCCCACGCCCTTGCGGTAGATGAGGGGAAGTTCCACATTGTCGGCCACGTTGAGCGACGGAATCAGATGGAAACTCTGGAAGATGAAGCCTATGTTGGAGTTGCGGAAAGCCGCGAGCTGCGAATCGCTCATGCCGCGGGTTGTGGTGCCGGCCACTTCCACATAGCCGGTAGTGGGTTTGTCGAGAAGTCCCACTATGTTGAGAAGAGTGGATTTTCCGCAGCCCGAAGGCCCCATAATGCTGACGAATTCGCCTTCCGAGACACTGAAGTTCACATTTTCAAGAGCAACTGTCTCTATCTCCTTTGTGCGGTAGAGCTTGCCCACTTCGTTGACTTTGATGATTGACATTTTTGTGTGAGGTATTGGAGTGATTTGACATTAATCTTTTATTTTGTAGCGGTCTTTTTTTCTGGAGGCCATGTCGCCTATTGCGACCTTCTCGCCGGGTGTGATGCCCGACACCACTTCCACGAAGTCATAGTTGGCCTCGCCGAGGGTGACCTTGCGCTTTGTCAGCTCTCCGGGCGATTCCTCCACGAAAAGTTCGTAGGCCCCCGGTCCGCTTGAATAATAGGGACCCATGGGCAGACGGACCACATCGGGCTTGATGTCCTTTATGACAAAAATCTCCACCGAAAGACCGGGCCGCAGTTTGCCGTCGGAATCATCGTCGAGTATCACGGAGAATTCCACCGTGCCCTGATTCGACACCGGCGTTACATTTATGATCCGGCCGGGGAAGAGTTCTTTGGATATTCTGACCATGGCCTTGCCGCCCGGGGTCAGATATTTGCCGTGGCTTTCGGCTATTTCGGCATTGATTTTGAAATGTGACAGGTCAGCTATGGACGCCACTTTCTCGCCCTGCTGCACCTGCTCGCCAACGTTGGAGTTGATGTAGGTGAGAACGGCGGCGCGAGGCGATTTGAGGCGTGCGTCCTCGAGAGTGCGCATCTGCAGCGCGAGATTCTTGTCGAAAATCGAAAGGTCGAGGTTGCGGCTTTTGAGTGTGGCGGCCAGAGCGCGGCGTTCGTTGGCCAGCTGTTTGCGGAGCTGTTCGAGCTCAAGGCGCCCAGTGTGGTAGGCGAGTTCGGCTTCGCGCACACGGTCGCCCGTGCCGGAGCCTATGCTGTCAAGCCGGCGCTCGTTGACCACCTCGGCCTTAAGCCGGTCCACGGACATCTCCTTGACACGTATCTGCATTTCGAGGCTGGTCAGGCGTGTCTCGTTGTCGAGGCCCTGCTGTTCGATTTCGTACACCTGTTTCTGACGCTGGTCTCTCTGCTTGCCAACTTCCGTCTCGGTGTCCTCGAGGTCGAGCAGCATCAGCGGGGTACCGGCCTGCAGGCTGTCGCCGGGGCGGCAGTAAACCTCCATGATCCGCGCGGTTATAGGCGATGTGATTGTCTGCTCGAAAGCCGGAACTACCTTACCTGTAGCGTTTACGGAGGTTTCTATGGTGCCGGTGTCGGCCGTGGCCATGTTCAGCTCGCGCCGGTTTACGGATTCGCGGGCCATCATGATTGCGGTGATGATGATTGCCAGGACTATGGCCAGTATGGCTCCGGTCCGCAGCAGTTTTTTGCGCCGTGCGGCATTGATTTCTGATTTGCTTAGTTGTCGGTCCATATTTCTTTGTGGTGAATATCTGAAGAAAGTATTTACACCACAAAGATATTACACAAAGCGTGCCAGAAATGCAAGTAGCTGATAATCAGCTGTAAGTTATGGGAGGGATGTGTCCGTAAACGGACATGGTATCCGTTTGCGTCCATTTCAAGACTCCCTGAAACGGTCAGAGGGAGTTGTAGATGTCAATAAGATGGGAATAATGCGTGGCCGCAGAAAAGCGTTTCAGCGATTCGCGGGCAATGGCGTTGTAGTCATAGCCGGTGGTCCGTGCCTGCCGGATGGCCTCTTTCAGCGCATCCTTTGAGCCGGAGGCGAATGTAATTCCCGTGGAAGGCGAGATCAGTTCCGGAATTCCTCCTATTTCGGCGCCGACAACCGGAGTGCCGGAGCAGAGTGACTCGATGACTCCGAGCGGGTTGTTCTCATAGCATTCCGACGGCATTACCGATAATCTGGCCGAGGCAAGCAGTTCCTCTATGGCGTCAGGCTGCAGATGTCCCAGGAAGTGGATGTTGGGACAGTGGGCGTAACGTGCCTTGAGCTCATCGGCTAAGGGACCGTCGCCGGCTATGCGCAGCTCGTAGGGGAGTTCGGCGGCAGCGGCGAGCAGTGTGGCCACGCCCTTTTCCTGTGACAGACGGCCCACGTAGCACATATATGGCTCGCGCGTATCGGAATGGCCCGAGGCTGCACGGCGCTCCATTCCGGCTGTCATCTCAGGTGCTATGAAATTGCAAAGGGTTGTCAGCTTTTCGGCGGGGAAACCTCCCTGTTCCATTTTTTTCATCATGAAACCGCTGGGGCAGATGAAGCGGGAGGTGGCGGCCGAGAGTCTGTCGCGGCTCCAGCGCAAGGCTTCGAGCCAGGCCACGGCGCTTGCGGCCAGAGAGCCTTTCATGCATCGGGTGGAGAGCACCTGACGCTTGTCGGCGAAGCAGAGTTCGCAAACCTTTCCGTCACGCAGGCAGGAGTAGGCCGGACAGAGCAGCTTGTAGTCATGGAGGGTCCACACCACGGGGATGCCTCTCGCGGCTGCCATGGAGGCCACCACGGGCGAAAGATAGGAGTGGATGTTGTTGAGGTGGACAATGTCGGGGCGGAAATCACGGAGAATCGCCGCGAACCGGGTTCTTATGTCGCCCAGTCCCAGAGTGCGGCCAACGGCCTTCAGCTTGGCTCCCGCTCCGCCGCTGAAATCCACTTCACCGGGCCAGTACCGGCTCCATGCCGACGGCAGATTGTCGGGATAGTTCATGGCGAACACGGCCACATTGTGGCCCTCGGCGGTCAGCAGACGGTCGAGATTGATGGTGCAGACGCAGTCACCGCCGCGGCGGTAATAGAATTTGTTGACTATAAGAACTCTCTGCTTCATGGCTGCAAAGCTATGAATATTTGCGGAGAAAAACAAATAAAGGGGGCGCGGGAGCCGACGTTGCCGGGCGGTTATTTCGGCTCTACGCCGTGGGCGCGGAAATAGGCCATGGTGTCACGGTAGCCGGTATCGAATACTTTGGTCAGACCCTGCAGGTTGAACACCTTGTAGTTGGCAATCTCGTTGGTGGTTATGAGCATGTCGCAGAGGCGCTGGTCGGCGGCCGAATTGTTTTTCATCATCAGTTCGTAGGAGCGCAGGGCCATGGAGATCAGGCCGCTCTTGGGCACTCCCTCGGAACTCATCGGCGAGCAGTTGACCCCGACGAGGAACCGGCACCGGGACCTTATGGCCCAGGCGGGCATGTTGTTGATGACGCCGCCGTCAACATAACGCACGCCGTCGATTTTCACCGGTTTGAAAACCACCGGTATGGCGCACGAGGCGCAGACACGTTCGGCTATCTTTCCGGTCTCGAACGCCACGGGCTTGCCGTGGTCGAAATCCGTGGCGGCTATGACCACCGGCATGGGGAGGTCCTCGATGTTGGCGAACGGAATCTTGCGGCGCAGCATCCGTTTGAAACCGTCCATGCGGAAAAAGCCGTCCTTAGGCACCGTCAGCTCGCAGAAGTCCGAGAATTTGGCCTCGGCGAATATCCGCACCATTTCCTCCGGGGCTATGCCCGCGGCGAACATGGTGGCGACAATGGAACCGGCGCTGACGCCGGCCACTATATCAGGAATCAGCCCCACCTCGAGCATGGCCTTTATGGCTCCGGCGTGGGCAACGCCGCGGGCCCCGCCTCCGCTCAAGGCAAGTCCCACTTTATAAGGTCGTTCACGAAGAGGATCTTTGGTTATGCGGTAACCGAACATTGTTACTCAGATTGAAACGTTAGAATATGTGAGTGGTTGAAATTATGGAATCCGGAGGACGTAATCACATCCTATAAACACAAAAAGACACAAAAAGATGCATATCGTGGCGAAAATAGGCAATTTATTTGGATTATGGGCGGTAGTATCGCAATAAATTGCTAACTTTGTGCGATTTTTCCCGAAAAAAAGGAAATTATTGCAAATAAGATATACGTATATGTTAAATCCCATCAAGAAAACCATCGAGCTGCCTGATGGCCGCAAGATTACCCTGGAGACAGGCAAACTGGCCAAGCAAGCCGATGGAGCGGTAGAATTGCGCATGGGCAACACCATGCTGCTCGCGACAGTCGTTTCGGCCCAGGAGGCCGGAGAAGGGGTGGACTTCATGCCTCTTCAAGTAGAATACAAAGAAAAATATTCATCATTCGGACGTTTTCCCGGTGGTTTCCTCAAACGTGAGGGCCGTGCATCCGATTATGAGATTCTTACAGCACGTCTGGTTGACCGCGTGCTGCGTCCTCTCTTCCCCGAGAATTATCATGCCGATACATTCGTAAACATAACTCTCTACTCAACCGACGGCGAGGATATGCCCGACGCACTTGCCGGTCTTGCCGCATCGGCCGCTCTCGCAGTGAGCGACATACCTTTCAACGGTCCCATCTCCGAAGTGCGTGTGGCCCGGATTGACGGCGAGTTTGTCATCGATCCCACCTTCGAACAGCTCGAACGCGCCGACATGGAGCTGATGGTAGGCGCCACCATGGATAACATCATGATGGTGGAAGGCGAGATGAACGAGGTTTCGGAAACCGACCTTCTCAACGCCCTCAAGGCCGCCCATGAGGCCATCAAGGAGCAGTGTCGCGTGCAGATAGAACTCGCCGAAGCTGCCGGAAAGACAGTGAAACGCGAATACTGCCACGAGGTCAACGACGAAGACCTGCGCAAGGACGTGCATGAAAAATGCTACGACAAGGCCTACGCCATAGCCAAGACCGGTTCCGCCGACAAGCACTGGCGCGCCGATTCCTTCGCCGCCATCTGCGACGAATACATCGAATCCATTCCCGAAGAGGAACGCGAGGAAAAAGCTCCGCTCGTGAAGCGTTACTACCACGACGTGGAGAAAGAGGCCATGCGCCGCTGTGTGCTTGACGAGGGCATCCGTCTCGACGGCCGCAAGACCACCGAAATCCGTCCCATCTGGGCTGAGGTCGATTACATTCCCGGCCCTCACGGATCGGCCGTGTTCACCCGTGGCGAGACCCAGTCACTGGCAACCGTGACCCTCGGAACCAAGCTCGACGAGAAAATCGTGGACGACGTTCTCAACCAGGGCCGCGAGCGTTTCCTTCTCCACTATAACTTCCCTCCCTTCTCAACCGGCGAAGCCCGTCCGACCCGCGGCGTGGGCCGTCGCGAAATCGGCCACGGCAATCTCGCCCACCGCGCCCTCAAGCGCATGTTCCCCGATGATTTCCCCTACGTTTGCCGCGTAGTGAGCGACATTCTGGAAAGCAACGGCTCGTCGTCAATGGCAACCGTGTGCGCCGGAACACTTGCTCTTCTGGATGCCGGCGTGAAGATGAAGAAGCCTGTGAGCGGTATAGCCATGGGTCTTATCTCCGACGGCAAGAACTATGCCATCCTTTCGGATATCCTCGGTGACGAGGACCACCTCGGCGACATGGACTTCAAGGTGACCGGAACCAAGGACGGTATCACAGCCACCCAGATGGACATCAAGTGTGACGGTCTCTCATACGAGATTCTCGAGCGCGCCCTTAATCAGGCTCGCGAAGGCCGCATGCACATCCTCAACATAATCAACGAGACCATACCCGCACCCCGCGAGGACTACAAGCCCAATGTGCCCCGCATCGTCACCATGCTCATACCCAAAGAGCTTATCGGCGCTGTAATAGGCCCGGGCGGAAAGGTAATCCAGGGCATTCAGGAAGAGAGCGGCGCTACTGTAAGCATCGACGAAATCGAGGAAGGCGGATACATAGAGGTAGCCGCTGCCAACAAGGATTCGATTGACCGCGCTCTGGCCATGATCAATGCCATTGTGGAACTTCCCGAAGAGGGCAAGACCTACAAAGGAAAGGTACGTTCCATCCTGGATTTCGGAGCTTTCGTAGAGTTCATGCCTAACCGCGACGGACTTCTCCACATCTCGGAAATCTCATGGGACCGTCTGCCCGACATGGCCGCTGCCGGCCTGAAGGAAGGCGACGAGGTTGATGTGAAGCTCATAGAGATTGACAAGAAGACCGGCAAGTACCGTCTGTCAATGCGTGCGCTTCAGCCCAAGCCCGAAGGCTACGTTGAGCGTGAACGCGCTCCGCGCGGCGAACGTCCGCAGCGTCGTGAGGGTGACCGCAACCGCGCTCCCCGTCGCGAAGGCGGCAACCGCGGTCCGCGCCGCGAGCCCCGCGAAAACAAGGAATAATCAAGAGTCATAACACCTCTGCTATATCAAAGGCTGCTCCGGAATCCCGGGGCAGCCTTCGTTCTAGTTTGCCCGACATGGGCATAATGTTAGATATTAGCGAGTTGGCAAAATATATTCAGATTATAATTGCGCGAAATGTTGTGATTATGGTGCGATTTCGCCAAGTTATAAATCTTATCCTGCTGTATATAGTGTAATGTCAACCCGATAAATCAACCCGATATCACAATATCAAAAATATCTATTGATTGGTGAAAAATTAACCATTATATAATCTTAGATAGGTGCCTTTAGATGCTCTACGGCTTGACTGGATAATTCCTTAGCTGTCTTTATCCCTTAGTATTTGGAGCGGTCCGTAACCACTCGATCTATCCTATGAGGGAGGGGCTTAGTTCTGTGCGGGGAGAATCAGGTCAACTATGACGGGGCGGTGGTCGGAGGCAATGGTAGCGGGGACTATTTCCGTGGCCCGGACTGAAACGTCACGGCCGTGTTTGCGGTCCACGGCTATGACGGACGGCGCGGCCTCGCGGATAATGGTGGCCGTGCGGTCAATGTCGCTCATCTCATCGAGTCCTATGGTGTTGCGGATATTGTAGGTCATGAGCCTCAGGGTGTCGGAGGCTAAGGCTTCCGCCGCAAACATGAGCAGAAGCAACGCGGAGACTATGAATTTCCTCATGGGACGCATGGCTATTTCCTGTCAAGAAGGTCGGGGCGCAGACGGCGGGTGCGCTCAAGGGCCTGTTCGTAGCGCCATTCGGCTATTTTTGCCTCGTGGCCCGACAACAGTATCGGCGGCACGTCCCATCCCTTGTAGGACGCGGGACGCGAATACACCGGGGGCGCAAGAAGATTGTCCTGATATGAATCGGACAGGGCGCTCTGTTCGTCGCCGAGCACTCCCGGTATCAGCCGTACTACCGCGTCGGTAATCACCACGGCCGGAATTTCGCCGCCGGTGAGCACATAGTCGCCAATGGAAATCTCGCGGGTGATAAGATGCTCTCGTATGCGGTAGTCAATGCCTTTGTAATGTCCGCAAAGAATGATGATGTTGTTGAGAAGCGAGAGACTGTTGGCCATGGGCTGGTCAAACTGTTCTCCGTCAGGCGAAGTGAAAATCACCTCGTCATAATCGCGCTCGGCTTTCAGCGCCGATATGGCGCGGTCAATGGGTTCTATCTGCATCACCATTCCGGCTTCGCCGCCAAAGGGATAGTCGTCGACCTTGCGGTGCTTGTTGAGAGTGTAGTCACGGAGGTTATGCACGTGGATTTCGACAAGGCCTTTGTCACAGGCCCTTTTGATTATGGAGCAGCCCAGAGGTGACTGGAGCATTTCGGGAAGAACGGTTATGATGTCGATTCTCATTGCTGGTAGTTTTCAAGAGACTGTTGGAGGTTGGTCAGCATCATGGCCCTCAGTTCGGCCGGCGCGAGCACGGTCACATTGGGGCCGTAGCTCAGGAGTTCCTGAACGAAGTCGGGGGTCAGACGCAGATTGTAGGTGAATATGGAGTACTGGTCATGAATCATCTCAGACTGGGAATGGTGGAGCGGGAGCGCACGGAAGTATTTGGCCTGCCGCGGCGTCACGCGCAGCGTCACCTTGTGGACGTCGCCGTGGGAGAACACAATGCCGAACGAATCGCGGAAATAGGCCTCGGCATCGAAATCGGCGGGAATCGTGAACGAGCTGTCGGTCACCGTGAGGTCGCTCATGCGGTCCAGGGCGTAGGTCTTGATCACGTTTTCCTTGACGTTGCGCCCCGTCACATACCACCTTAGTTTGAAAATTTTCAGGAAGTAAGGCTCGAGGACCACCGGCTTGGGTACGCCCGTGCGTGAATAGGGGCTGTAGCCGAAGGTGATGGCGTTCAGCTCCTTCATGGCCGATATGACAGGGGAGAGGAACTGACGCGAGGAAGGCACGTCCTCGAGAAAAACCTTGTCGGACACATCGCGGGCATCGGACAGCACGTTTGAGAGCGACGCGGTGTTGAGCATCCAGTCCGTCACGCTTTCGGAGTGCGGGTCGGAGCCGTCGATATAGTATTCGAAGGTCGACGGATTGCACTCTATGTTGATTTTGAAAAGTTCCTCTATGGCATTCCGGTAATTGTAGAACGTGCGCCTCGGTATGGGCTGCCCGTCGCCCACGGATGATCTCACCCACAGGCGGTTGAGCTCCTGGCGGGTGATGGTGCCGTGACGCCGTATGGTGTCTACAATCCAGATATAGCGGTTAAACAGATTCTTTGACATAGGCCGTTGATGTTGAGTATGAAAGCACGTGAAGGCCGGCTATGGTCACGAGCGCGTTTATGAGCAGCAGCTCGAAGCCGGTCTGATATGCGAGATATCGGTTGAGAGTCCATTGAATAGCCCACGAGATGACGGGGGCGGCGATGCAGACCCACGGCACAAAACGGTCATTGACGCTGCGCCGGGTGAAAAGTCCGTAGACGAAGAGTCCGAGAATGGGTCCGTAGGTATAGGAGGCGAGTGTGTAGACGGCGGAAATGGCGTCGTCGGTGCTCAGACGGTAGAACACTATGATTATAAGTCCCATGATGGCGGACATGGCCACGTGAACGCGCCTGCGCACTTTGGCGAGCCTGTCGGGCTCCGATGCCAGACGCCTGTCGGCATCGAGGATGTCAATGGTGAATGAGGTGGTGAGAGAGGTCAGCGCGGAGCCGGCGGCGGAATATGCGGCTGAAATAAGTCCGAGGACAAACAGCACGCCCACAATCACCGGCATTGACTCGTGGGAGGCCACCATGCCGAAAAGCTCGTCGCTTTTTGCAGGGACTTCGGCGCCGATGCGTTCGGTGAAAATCATGAGCAGAGTACCGAGCATCAGGAACAGCCCGATTACAAAAAACTGCATCACTCCGCTCAAAATCATGTTCTTGCGTGACGATACCGAATCGCGGCACGCAAGGTTGCGCTGCATCATGTCCTGGTCGAGGCCGTTGGTGGCGATGGCCATGAAGATACCGGCTATGAACTGTTTCCAGAAGTAGGAACCCTCCATGGGGTTGTCGAAATTCCACATTCTGGCCGACGGATGGTCCATGATAGCTGACGGAATGTCGGCGAAGGCTATGCCGCAGTAGCGGGCAATGTAGACAATGCACAGGGCAACCGACAGAATCAGGCAGACGCTCTTGATGACATCGGTCCATATAAGGGTCTTGACGCCTCCGGAGGCGGTGAAGAGCCATATCAGGGCTATGGTGACCGCCACATTTAGCTCGAAAGGAATGCCCAGAGGCTGGCACACAAGCAGCTGGAGCACCGCACACACCACGAAGAATCTCACCGAGGCTCCGAGAATCTTGGAGATGAAGAACATCCACGCGCCGGAGCGATAGGAACCCTGGCCGAAACGCTGCTGCAGATAGCCGTAGATGCTGACGAGCTTCCGTTTGTAGAACACCGGCACGAGCACCGCGGCTATGACTATATAGCCCACGATAAATCCCAGAACCATCTGCAGGTAGGCGTAGCCTTTGGCGGCAACCATGCCGGGTACGGAGATGAAGGTCACTCCGGAGATTGACGCTCCTATCATGGCCACGGCCACGAGCGGCCAGGGAATGCGGCGCCCTCCGGTGAAAAATGTGGAGTTGTCGGCATGGCGCGATGCCAGACGTCCTACTCCCAGCAGTATGGCGAAGTAGGCGGCAATTGTGATAATTACTATTAGAGGTGTCATGTCTTTTCTATGGGTGGGTCGGTTATGGCCGGGTCAGTTTTCGGGATAGAGCAGATAGGGGGCCCGCTGCTTGCGGAACTTCCTGACGTCATCGGCCCAGATGGCGCGGATCTCGTCATTGCTCCGGCCTTGTTCTATCATGCGGCGTATGCGGGTGTCGCCGGCGAGTTTGTCGAAGAATGAGGTGAAGAATTTCTGTCCGGGGCCGAGGGTGGTGTTCCGGTAGGCATCGATGACGTATGAGAAATCCACGCCCGCACCAATAATCTCGTCGTCAGAGAGTCCGCGAAGATCGCGTCCGTGACAGAGACGGTCCATCAGCGGAGGCCTGGCGGCGCCTTTCATGCTTTTCGGGGTGAAAGGAAACGGTCCTTTCATGCCGGGATGGCCGTAGATTTCAAACGGTTCGCCGGTGCCGCGTCCGAGACTCATGCAAGTGCCCTCGAAGAAACAGGTCGACGGATAGAGGTAGATGGCTTTCATAGACTTGAGATTCGGCGAAGGGTTCACCGGAAGCTCATAGCGGGTCGCATGGGTGTAGCCGTCGCAGGGTATTACCTTCAGGTCAAGACCGGAAGCGTTGTCGAGCCATTTTTCGCCCACAATCATCGCGGCAAGCTCTCCGAGAGTCATGCCGTGGGCCACGGGTATGGGAAGCGCTCCCACGCCTGACTTGAGTTTCATGTCGAGAACCGGGCCGTCGACAATCATTCCGATGGGGTTGGGGCGGTCAAGCACTATGAACTGTTTGCCCGCCTTGGCAGCGGCGTTCATCATGCGCATCATGGTGATGTAATAGGTGTAGAACCGCACGCCTACGTCCTGCATGTCGGACACTATTACGTCAAACGAGTTCATGATTTCCGGCGATGTGGGGTCGGTTTTCTTGCCGCCGTAAAGCGAATATATGGGCAGGCCGGTTTTAGAGTCTCTGGAGCTGCTTACGTGCGCTCCGGCATCGGCATCGCCGCGGAAACCGTGTTCCGGCGAGAAGATGGCGGTGACGTTCACCCCGTTGCGCAGGAGCATGTCAAGGGTGTGTTCCTTGCCGCTGTTCACCAGACCGGTGTGATTGCTCAGGAGGGCGACCCTCTTGCCTTTCAGCAGGGGGAGATAGAGTCCGGTGCGCTCCGCGCCCACCGTGACCTGCGCCTGCAGACCGAAAATCGAGAACAGGGCCAGAATGAGAAATGTGACTGTTACTTTCATATCAGTTGCAAATATACGCAACGGTTTGAGCAGTCAAGTTGCCCAAACTGTTAAAAAAACTTGTCGGAACGGCCGCCGACGCCTAAAACAGCCGGTTTTGGCGCTCATGTTTTTCTGTTCAGGTGACGTGGCACATTATGGCAAATGAATATTTTTTTCGTCTGAAACAGGGTGATTTACATGAAAAAACCTATATTTGCAGTCAATAACACCAGTCATAAAAAAACAATAGCTATGAAAAAAACTTTGATTCCCTCTCTTTTGATTGCATTCGCTCTGGCTGCGGTTCAGCCTGCAGACGCGGGAGTGAAGATTTCGAAAGAGCAGAAAGAAACGTGCAAGGCGCTGAAAAAGCAGCTTAATGTCAAGGATGTGACGCCTTTTGAAAGAACTCCTGAAGCGCCGTACTATCTGGTCAAGACCAAGGACGGCAAATTTGGAGCATGCGGGAAGTCCGGTTCCTATATCATTCCAGCGGAATATGAGCAGGTTGTCTATTTTCCGGCTGTCGACGCGGATTACGTAGACGTGCCGGTCACAGACAGCTACAAGACTATGCGGGTTCCCACCAATCCTACTCCGGCCTATATGTGGGGACTCAAAGAGGACGGGATGAAAGTCTTTGACATCGACGGAAATCTGAAAACCTCTTTCCCCGAACATTCAGGCCAGTATTTCGGCAATTATTTTTACCTGACCAGTACGCCCATGACCTTCGTCTATCCGGATGAAGCCAAGATACAGGATCCCTTTAATTTCGCGAGCGTCAGCCTGATCTCGCTTTACCGGTCTCAGGGATTTGCGTCGGGCAGACTTGTCAGAAGTGACGGCACGGTGGTGATTCCCAAAGTTGACCACGGCCAGATTGTGGACAAGAACCCCTACGTGGTATATTCATACGTCAATGACTCCGGTAACGACAATTTCGGCATGAAGGTCATCACCGACAGCCCCGTAACCGTGGCACCCAATTCCCAGGATTATCTCTTTTTCGACAACAAGTGGGTCAATATCGGCGATAAGGTCCGGTTCATATCCGAGATACCGGCCGAATACTATGGATTGAGATGTTACGGGGGAGAGTGGGCCGTCAAATTGCGTCCTACCGACTTGCTTGAAACGACATACGTTCCGTCCGAATCTAAGGCGGCTGTGATCCGTGACCCGGGCGAGGCTTTTTATGCGTCGAGGAAGTATGACGACGTGCTTGCCTACTATTCCGATGAAGGCCTTGATGCTCCGTGGGCATCGTTTTATTCCGCAATGGTCCTGTATGAGAAGAGTATCGACTCGCAGTTCCGGTTCAACAACATTGTGACTGCGATGGAAAACGGTTCGGGACTTCCCAGAAACGAAGCCGGTGTGATAAGCGACGTCAACACTCTCCGTCAGATGCTGACCATGTCCGGGAATCTTTTTGACAGATACATTCAGTCAGGCGATCAGGAATTCCTGAACACGGCCCGGGAAAACAAGGAACAGGTGGACTACAGGCTCGGAGAACTCGACAAACAGACGGCCAGGTACAACAAGGTGCGCGATCATGCGGCGCAGGTCACCTCTCAGGCCGAGATGCAGCAGGCGCAGTACATGAATGCCCTTCTCGGAATTTTCTCACAATGCCTGTCGTCAGCGGTTTCGGGGTCATCGGGTCGCTCTTCGGGAGCTGCCGCAAGTTCCGCTCCGGCCTCGTTCTCCAAATCCTCGCCGTCATCGGCCTCAGCCGACAACTCTGACCGGAAGGCTTTCCTGAAAGGACAGATAGCGGACTGGAAGAACAAGCTGAAGAAAGCCGAGCGCTCCTACGAGCAGGCCATGTCGTCGGGCGATGATTCATGGCAGAAGAAGAAAGTCCTTGAATCGAAGCAAAACACCATTGACGAGTGTGCCAACATGATCCGCCAGTATGAATCGGAACTGAATTCACTGAAATAAACGGTCCGGACAGCAATGCCGCCCGGACCGTCGGAAAAATATGATTAAAGGTGGTGCTTCAGAGCGCTACCTTTTTTACTGCCGTTCCGGCTTTGACTATGTAAATGCCGCCGGCAAGCTCAACTGAAACCTCGGCCGAGGCATTGAGGCTGCCATGATAGAGGCATATTCCGGCTATGGAGTAAACGGCTGTACTCCGAGGCTGCGGCCAAGGAGAATGTTGTCGCTGGTTGCGGGTTCGCTGTAGACAACACCGTCGGTGGCCACAACCTGATAGTTGTAGATGTTCATCGAGGGGATGGTGTTTTTCTGACAAAATGCCATTCATTTTGCCTAAAACCGTTCTGTTGTCAAAACGGCGACAAACGGCGCATCGGGCGCCGGAAGATTTGGCTGTAATGGAATGATTTGCTATATTTGCAGAAACCAATCGCTGTCAATGCATTATGATTTTCAAAAGAATCCTTATAGTCCTTGCCGGTATGGCTGTAGCCGCCGGCAGTTTTGCCGCCGATAAGGGCGGAATCAGTGCCGAAATGATGGAGCGGCTGCGCTCGTCGTACAAAAACACCCCGTCGGACCGCGCCATCCGTAATGCGATGGGTGCCACTTCGATTGACAAACTCGCGGCCAATGCCGACGTCAGCTCCCGTCCGGCCGACGCCAAAATGAGCCACAGGGTCAAGAGCAGCGGCATAACCGACCAGAAATCGTCGGGACGGTGCTGGCTTTTCACCGGCCTCAACGTGCTGCGCTCGCAGATGATGGCAAAGCACCATCTGCCGGAGCTGAAACTCTCGCAGAACTATAACTTTTTCTATGACCAGCTGGAGAAATCCAATCTGTTCCTGCAGTCCATCATAGCCACGGCTTCCGATCCGATGGACGACCGCCGCGTGCAGTGGCTGTTCCAGAATCCGCTGAGCGACGGCGGCCAGTACACCGGTCTGAGCGACAATATAATGAAATACGGTGTGGTCCCCGCCGAAGTGATGGGTGAATCATTCAGCGCCAACAACACCTCGCGCCTGCGGTCGCTCATAAGCCTCAAACTCCGCGAGGACGGCCTGAAACTGCGCTCCATGGCCGCCGGCGGCGCATCGAAAAAACAGCTCGAAAGCACCCGCGAAGAGATGCTGACGGAGGTGTACCGCATGCTGGCCCTCGCCCTCGGAGTGCCGCCCACGGAATTCACCTGGACCCGACGCGATGCCTCGGGCAAGGCCGTTGACACGCGCACCTACACTCCGCAGCAGTTCTACCGGGAATATGCCGGAAACGACCTCAAGGGCGATTATGTAATGCTGATGAACGACCCCACCCGGCCTTATCATGCCCTCTACGAGATTGACCTTGACCGCCACAGCTATGACGGGGAGAACTGGACCTACATCAATCTGCCCATGGAGGAAATCAAGGCCATGGCGATAGAATCGATAAAGGACAGCGCGATGATGTATTTCTCATGTGACGTGGGCAAATTTTTTGACCGCGAGCGCGGAGTGCTTGACCTCGACAACTTTGACTACGCATCGCTCATGGGCACGGAATTCGGCATGAACAAGGCCGACCGCATCCGCACCTACGCCTCAGCCTCGTCCCACGCCATGACCCTCGTGGGCGTGGACCTCGACGAAGCCGGCAAGCCCCGGCGCTGGCTTGTGGAAAACAGCTGGGGACCGGGAGCCAACGGCGGCCATCTCGTCATCACCGACCCCTGGATGGACGAATACATGTTCCGTCTGGTTGTCAACCGGAAATATGTCCCGGCCAAGGTGCTCGACATCCTGAAACAGAAGCCGGTCATGCTTCCGGCCTGGGACCCGATGTTCGCGCCCGAACTATAGAACACTCCGGCCGGCTGTGGCGTTATAATCCATTGAAAGGAAAGAGACAGCCATGGCAGCCGAATCAACAAAAACTAATTCCGGGACTTCAGGACTGCGCCGATGGTGCGGTTACGCCATCCGTTTCCTCGTGCCGGCGGCGTTCTCGGCCCTGCTGGTGGTGTGGCTTTTCCACAAAGTGGATTTCAAATCGGTCAAGGCTCTGATGAGCCACGGCGTGGACTACAGCTGGATTCTGCTGATGATGCTGTTCACCGTCCTCAGCCACATAATCCGCGGCTACCGGTGGGGTATGCAGCTCCGGGCTGCCGGAGTGGACTGCGGTTTGCCCGACCTTTGTGCCGCGGTGTTCGGCAACTATGCCCTGAACCTCGTGGTGCCGCGCATAGGCGAGGTGTGGCGGAGCGCATTTATCTCGCGTAGAAAAAAGGCCCCCTTTTCCACCGTGTTCGGCACTGTGCTGGGCGACCGTCTTGTGGACGGAGCCACCGTCACGGTGCTCATAGCGCTCACGCTGATTCTCACCCGCGGACCCATTCATGAATTCATTCGCCATTACCATATCCGGACCGATGTGCTTGACCTTGTCGCCGACCCGGTGACGTGGTGCGTGGTGTTCTCGATAGCCGTGGCGGCATATCTGCTGGCGCGTCTGGGCCACAAGAGCCGTGCCGTGGCCGACATTGACGGCTGGATGGCAAAAATGTGGCACGGCATAAAGGTCCTTGCCGCCGTCCGTGGCAAAGGGCTGTTCCTGCTGCTGACGCTCGGAATCTGGATTTGCTATTTCATGCAGGTCTATGTGTGCTTCTTCTCGTTCGATTTCACGCGGGCGCTCGTTGACCGCGCCGGGTCGGACTACGGTCTCACCGCCGCGCTCGTGGCTTTCGTGTTCAGCACGCTGTCCATGGCCATTCCGTCGAACGGCGGTCTGGGTCCCTGGAATCTCGCCATCATCTTCGGGCTGTCGCTGTTCGGAATCTCCAATGCCGAGGGAACGGCCTTCAGTCTCGTGGTGTGGTGCGCCCAGTCACTCATGCTGGTGATACTCGGCGTGGGCACCGCCATCTACATCTCCGTTACCCGCCGCCGCTGCGCGGCTCAGAATCAGGCGAGAGCCTGACGCAGCTGTTCCATGGCCTTCATGAGGCCGGCGCGCGGCATCCCAATGTTGAGGCGCATGAATCCTTCGCCTCCGGTGCCGAACATGCTTCCGTCGTTTAGGGCCAGTCCGGCGTCACGGACAAACAGGTCCACGAGCCCGCTCTGACTCAGCCCCAGACCACGGCAGTCAAGCCACACGAGAAACGAGGCGTCAGGCATCACGGCCTTTATGCCTGGAAGATGTTCCTCGCAGAAACGCTTCACGGCCAGCGCGTTGCCCTGAAGATACTCCGTCAGCTCGTCGAGCCACTGCGCGCCGTGGGTGTAGGCCGCTTCCGCTCCAATCCATGAGGTGAACGACGGCGAAGAGAACTCGTTGACCTCCAGCCACCGGAAGAACGGTTCGCGGAGAGCCGGGTTCCTCACCGCCACCCACGAGCTTTCGAGTCCGGCTATGTTGAATGTCTTTGACGGAGCGCCGAAAGTGATGCAGGTCTCCGCCGCCTCCGGGCACACCGTGAGAAATGGTATGTGCCGTTTGCCGCCAAGCATCAGGTCGCCGTGGATTTCATCGGAAATCACAATCACCCCGTATCTGGCCGCCAGACGGGCCACCGAAGCGAGTGTCTCCGCGTCCCACTGTATGCCGCACGGATTGTGCGGGTTGCACAGAATCATCATGCGCGGACTTCGCGTGGCGAAGATGCGCTCCAGCCCTTCGAGGTCCATCCGGTAGAACGGACCTCCGTCATCTGACCGCTCAATGAGGGGATTCTCTATGATTTTGCGTCCGTTGCCCTCGGGGACTATGCGGAACGGATGGTAGACGGGCGGCTGAATCACAATGCTGTCGCCGGGACGGGTGAAGAAATTGACGGCGTAGGCTATGCCGCGCACCACTCCGGGCACGAACGCTATTTCCGAGCGGTCCAGTTCCAGACCGTGGCGCTCCCTGTTCCACCGCAGGATTGACTGCCAGTAGGATTCAGGCGGGGCGGTGTAGCCGTAGACCGGGTGGCCCATGCGGCGGGAGAGCGCTTCGGCTATCTCCGGGCAGACACGGAAATCCATGTCGGCCACCCAGAGCGGGACAAGTCCGTCGCAGCCGAAATGCTGCGGCAGCGTATCGTGTTTCACGCAGTCGGTTCCGCGCCGTTCCACGGCGGAGTCAAAGTCATATTTGGCCATATCGATTGGATTTTTCCACAAAATTAGAGGTTTTTTTCGTGATATTCATGGATTTTTATTAAGTTTGTATTCTTAAAAGAAACCTCGATGAGCCAGACACCCAGCAACCTCACACCCGAGCAGGAGGACCGCCTGATTGAAGAAGAATTCGCCGATTTGCTCCGCGGATATCTCGCCAGTCCCCACCGGAAAAAGGTGGAGATCATAGAGCAGGCCTTCAGGTTTGCCAGAATGGCCCATAAAGGTATCCGACGCCGCTCGGGAGAACCCTACATTCTCCATCCCATTGCCGTGGCCAAGATAACATCGCAGGAAATAGGACTGGGGTCCACTTCGATATGCGCCGCCCTGCTCCATGACGTGGTGGAGGACACGGACTACACAGTCGACGACATCCGCCAGCAGTTCGGCCGCAAGATAGCCGAACTTGTCAGTGGGCTCACCAAGATTTCGGGCGGTATCTTCGGCGACAAGGCTTCGGCGCAGGCCGAGAACTTCCGCAAACTCCTGCTGACCATGAGCGAGGATATAAGGGTGGTGCTCATCAAGATGGCCGACCGCCTGCACAACATGCGCACCCTCAGCTCCATGCCCCCGGGCAAGCAGTACAAGATTGCGGGCGAGACCCTCTACATCTACGCCCCGCTGGCCCATCGTCTGGGACTTTTCCCCATAAAGACCGAGCTTGAGGACCTCAGTTTCAAATACGAGCATCCGGCGGTCTATCAGCGCATCTCGGAACAGATAAAGGAGTCCGAGGCGCGGCGTCTGGCCGTTTATTCCGATTTTTCCGCGCCTATCAAGAAGCGCCTCGAAGGCATGGGCCTCCAGTACGAGGCCAAGGCCCGCGTGAAATCGGTCTACTCGATATGGCGCAAGATGGAGACCAAGCACATACCGTTCGAGGAAGTCTATGATCTCTATGCCATGCGCATAATCTTCGAATGTGACGACCAGACGAAAGAGAAGGCCATCTGCTGGCAGATCTATTCGGCCATAACCGACATTTACCGTCTGCATCCGGAGCGCACCCGTGACTGGATAAGCAACCCCAAGGCCAACGGCTATCAGGCCCTGCACCTGACGGTGATGGGCCCCGACGGCAACTGGGTGGAGGTGCAGATCCGTTCCAAGCGCATGGACGAGATAGCCGAAAAAGGCTTCGCGGCCCATTGGAAATACAAGATAGGCAACGGCGAGGAAGAATCGGAGCTGACCGTGTGGCTGCGTACCATAAAGGATATTCTCGAGGACCCCAACCCCAACGCGGTGGATTTCCTCGACACCCTCAAACTGAATCTCTTCTCGGCCGAGATAGTGGTGTTCACCCCCAAAGGCGAGCTCGTGACGCTCCCGCAGCATGCCACGGTGCTCGACCTGGCCTATCACCTTCACTCCGAGCTCGGCAACCACTGCATAGCCGGAAAGGTGAACCACAAACTCGTGCCGCTGTCCCACCGGCTGCAGAGCGGCGACCAGGTGGAGGTGCTGACATCCAACAGCCAGAGACCCAAGGCCGAATGGGCCGAATTTCTCGCCACGGCCAAGGCGCGCACCCGGCTGCGTTCGGCTCTGCGGCGCGAGCAGGCCCCGATTGTGGAGAAGGGCCGACAGATACTTGCCGATTTCCTTGCCGACGGGCAGGTGAAGGAATCCAACGAGGTGGTGACAAAGATAATGCGCTATTTCCACATAACCACGCGCGAGAAACTCTACTACAAGCTTGGCTCCGAGGAAATAACGCTCGACGGCTATATCCTCAAGGATTCTCCCAAAACCTCTCCCGGCCTGCTGAAAAAGATATTCCGTATAGGCATAGGGCGGACATCGACGCCGAAACCGTCGGAGCAGACGCCCGATATAGTAATCCCTGACAAGATAAACCCCAAGGAGGTCTATGAACTCGAGCTGGAGGACGACAGGCAGAACTTCGTTTTCTCGCCGTGCTGCCATCCCATACCGGGCGACGATGTCATGGGCTTCATAAACGATGACGGGGCCGTGGAAATCCATGACCTGACATGTCCGCGCGCCCAGGTGCTCAAAGCCACCTACGGACCTCGCGGTGTGGCCACGCGGTGGAACCGCGTGGAGCGTCCGCTTCCGGCCCTGATTTCAATCGACGGCATAGACCGCCACGGAATCCTTCAGGAACTCACGCAGCTGATTTCCAATCAGCTGAACATTGATATACGCTCGCTCCACATCGACACTGACAAGGAGGTTTTCCACTGCCGGCTCGGTGTCCTTGTCCGCAATGCGTCGGCAATCCGGTCGCTCTGCGACGCCGTGGGCAAAATCAACGGCGTCAAGCGTGTGCGCCGAGCGGATTCAGCCGAAACACCCGATAATGTATCACAAGCCAAATCCTGACCATGAGCAAGCTCAGCAACATAAACTCCAATCTGATTCTCTGGGGCGCGTTCGCCTGTGCGGTCCTGCTGATGTTCTATCTGCGCCCGACCGTCGACGAGAACCGATACATATATGAAATCAACCGTCCGTGGAACTACAATCTGCTGACGGCGCCATTTGACATTCCGGTGCATCACGACACCATCTCGGCGCAGGCTATCCGTGACTCTCTGGAAGCCTCGTTCGAACCGGTCTACATGCGTGATGCCGCCAAGGAAAGCCAGATTCTGGCCAAGACAGCTACAAGACTGCTGCAGAACACCTCGGTGTCGCTCAATGCCGCGCAGCGTTCGCAGGTGCTTGCAAAGTTGCGCGATGTCTATCAGACAGGCGTGATTGAGCTCTCTGACCTGCCTAAGCATCCTGACAGCACCGTGGTGGCCAACGTGCGCCTTGTCCGCGACGACCAGGCAGAATCCAAGGCCGTCAGAAGTTTCCTCACTCCGCGTCAGGCCTACGGACGCCTTGACTCCCTCCTTCCCGACAAGACTCTCCACGATGCGGTGGTGTCGGCGCGCATATCCGAGCTGCTTGAGCCCAACATTGTGCTTGACAGCATCACCACCCGCCGGTTCCGCGAGGAAGCCTACGCCACGGCCCTCGCGCCTATAGGAGTCATACAGCACGGCGAGCGCATTCTCAACCGCGGCGACATAGTGACCCCGCAGCTCTACACCGTGCTCCATACCTACGAGAGCATGATGGCCGAACGCGGCGGAACCGTCACCAACGGCAATCTCTATCCCGCCCTCGGAGCGCTGGCCTACATGCTGGTGCTGATGGGAGCGCTGATGCTGTTCATCTATTTCTTCCGCCGTGACTATTTCGAGCGCCTGCCGGTGATGCTGTTCCTGCTGTCGATAGTGACGCTCTTCACTCTGCTCACCTACGGCATGGACCTGTTCATCCGGTTCGGCATCTATGTGGTGCCGCTGGCCATTGTGCCGGTTGTGGTACTGGTGTTTCTCGATTCGCGCACAGCTTTCTTCACCGGTATAATAACGGTGTTCCTCTGCTCCACCGTGGCCCAGAACCACTGGGAGTTCATCCTGCTGCAGTTCTCGGCCAGTCTGGCCGCCGTGGTTTCCATCAAGGAGCTGTCGAAACGCTCGCAGCTCATCCGCACCTCCATATTCGCTTTCGTGGCCTACGTGGTCATGTATGCGTCCATAGAGCTGATGACAATGGGCACGTTCAACTCCATGGTGCCGCGCATGCTGGCCGTGCTTGCCATCAATGCGGTGCTCATCTCGTTCGCCTACTTCCTTATATTTATGGTGGAGAAGATTTTCGGTTTCACCTCGAGGGTGACGCTCGTGGAGCTTGCCGACATCAACCACCCGCTTCTGCGCGAGCTTTCGGAGGAATGCCCCGGCACCTTCAACCATTCCATGGCTGTGAGCAACCTCGCTTCGGCGGCGGCGTCGAGAATAGGAGCCAATGTGCAGCTCGTCAGGACCGGAGCGCTCTATCATGACATTGGCAAGGTCAATAATCCGGCCTTCTTCACCGAGAACCAGCATGGCGTCAATCCCCACGACGCGCTGACCCCGCTGCAGAGCGCCCGCATAGTCATAGGCCATGTGACCGACGGTCTGCGCAAGGCCGAGAAGGCAAAACTGCCGTCGACAATCCGTGACTTCATCAACCAGCATCACGGCCGCGGCAAGGCCCGCTATTTCTACACCACCTACTGCAACCAGCACCCCGGCGAAGACGTTGACGCCGCGCCGTTCACCTATCCCGGCCCCAATCCGCAGACGCGCGAGGCCTCGCTGGTGATGATGGCCGATGCCGTGGAGGCTGCGTCGCGTTCGCTGCAGCAGCACACCCCCGAAGCCATTTCGGCTCTGGTCAACAAGATTATCGACAGCCAGATAGCCGAAGGGCTCCACAACGACTCTCCCATCTCGTTCCGCGACGTGGAGACCGTGAAACAGGTCTTCGCATCGAGGCTGCGCACCATGTATCACTCCCGCATCTCCTATCCCGAGGCCATCGACAAGTCCGAAAAGACCGACACTCCTGACGGAAAATCGCCTCAGGCGTGAAAAATAGGTCACGCGGCCGTCATTTCCCGGGCCATACGCGTTATAAGTCTATAATCTACCGAAAATATTCAAGTCATGTCCACCTTAGCCGTTGTTCTCATAGTGATTTCGTCGCTGCTCACGCTCTGGAGCGTGGCCTCGGCGTTCGTTTCGTGGCGCTGGGCCGCCGCCACCGCTTATGCGGCCCTGTGGCCCCTCTGCTATATCCCCGGCATGGAGATACCGGAATCGCTGCTGATATTCTGGGGCATAGCGGCGCTGATAGCCCTAGGCATCAACTATATGCTCCCCTTCGAGGTGGCCACGGCGAGACTCGGCATGGGATTCATGACCGGAGGCGCCCTCTGCGGCATGATGGTGGGTCTGATAGCCTCGTCCAATGCCGGGACTATATGCGGTTCCGCTGCCGGAGTGCTTCTCGGCGCCATAGCGTTCAGCCGCACCCGACGCGGCGTCATGATGGAGTTCCCGTCGAAGAAATTTTTCAATTACCTCATGGCCAAAGGACTTCCGCTGGTGGTTATCATGTCATCGGCCGGTCTTGTGATAATGGCCTGTTACCAGTTTTTCACTATGAATTGACCCTATGAAGCGATTGTTCTTTATAATAGCGTTAGTCTCGGCTCTCTCGGCGGTCACCTCCGCCCAGCTCCCTTTCGAGCGGCTCACCCGCACCAAGCCCGACCTCGCGAAGATTCGCGCGGAAATAACGGACCGCGGCTCAAAATACTACTATCCGGTGCTCATGAAAGAGTATCTCAGCGAGGACACGGTGATGAAACTCGACAAATACCGCCGCCTCTATCTGGGCTACATGTTTCAGGAGGACTATGACCCTTACCGTCCGTCGGCCGCTCCGGACATGACCGGACCTCTCTATCACTCCACGCTGCCCACGTCGGCCCAGTGCGAGCAGATAATAGCCAACGCCAAGACCGCGCTTGCCGGCAACCCGTTTGACCTGCGGCAGATGAGCGCCATGATTGCGGCCCTGAACATTCTGGGAAAGAAGGACCAGGCCGCCCGATGGCAGTACAAGTTGAACCATCTGCTGATGACCATAGTCTCCACCGGCACCGGCGAGGACGAGGAACATGCCTGGTTCGTCATTGAGCCGCAGCACGAGTATGTGCTGCTGAACATGATGGGCTATCAGGTGACAAACCATCTGTTCTACGACCCGTTCTACGAATACCTCACCGTGGTGGACCTCAACGCCGGTAAAAAAGGCGGTTTCTACTTCAACCTCCAGCCCATGCTTCAGGAGCATTACCGGAAGTTCCCCGACGAACTCTGACCAGAACCGTCCGCGGTTTCCGAATAAAAATATACGTTGCTGTCAGATGATTTTCCCGTCGGGCGGCAATTTTTTTGTGCGTGTGGCGGAATGAAAAAATCGGGTAAAAAAGGTCCGATTGCATGAAAAACAAGCGGTTGGACGTGGTGAACGGAATGTGTCATGGCATTTTGAACTGATTATTTCCTTAATTGAATAGCTTTTCAGGGAGGTTTGGTGCGGCAATACATAATTTTGCATCGTCGCCTATAAGACGATTTTGAGATTATAAACCAAATTTCTAACTGTTTAAATTTTTTCAACTGTTAAATTTAATACCCCCAATCATTATGAAAAGAAATCTACTTTTGGGATTTGCGCTTTTCGCAGGGTTTGCCGCACAGGCGGTAACTTCCCCCTACACGGGTTCCGAGGCAGCTGAAGGCACCTACTATCTCTACCAGGTGGAGACAAACCAGTGGCTTCAGCCCAACATGCGGGACATGGGCCAGTGGACCACTTACGGTACGCTTGGCAGCGTCGGTATTGATGTCCAGCTTCTCAAGCCGGAAGGCAAGAACTTCGAAGGCTGGCAGATCAACGTGAACTTCACCGGCAACGGTGAACTCAACGGCTCCGACCAGGACCGTTTCTTCTTTGACCAGAATGACCGTGCTCTCTGTGACTGGATTTTCGAACCGGTTGAACTCGAAGGCGGCGGCCATGCCTACAAAATCATGATCAAGGCCAACGACCCCGATTCACGTGACCGTGACAAAATTGCCAACGACACCTATATCGGTGCAAAGGACGGTCTTCTCTCCGACAATCCCGAGGATTTCACCTGGCAGCTCGTCAGCAAGAAGGAGCGCGAGGAAAAAATGATCGCCGCTTCAGCCAACGGTCCTCAGGACGCTTCATGGCTTATCCCCTGGTATGACGGTGGCCGCAATGACAAACGTGACCGTCAGTGGACCCACGAGGTCAACAACAATCAGGGCGGTAACTGGGGCAATGGCGGCTCAAACGGTTATCCGGTATTCGAGTACTGGCACTATATAACCATGACCCGCAGCATCACCCTCACCGACCTGCCCAATGGAACCTACAAATTCTCTGTTCAGGCTTACTACCGCGACGGTGAGATTGACAATGCATGCGCCCAGCGTTACGTTGACAATGCCTACGTGCCCCGCGCGTTCTACTATGCCGGCGCACAGAAGAAGGCCGTGATGTCAATCTGGGACGACGCTCAGGACCAGGCCACCGACGGTTTCTCATGGACCACCGACCTCGACGGAACATGGACTGACCACAAATATGTGCCCAACTCCCTCCCCGAGGCCGCTACCGCCATGTTCAACGGTCACTACATCAACGAGTACCTCACCGTTCCCGTGAACGACGGACAGCTTGCCATCGGTATCGACAAACCGGAAGGCGAATTCCGTGACTGGCTGATCACAAAACGTATGTATCTCCAGTATGTTGGTCAGGAGACCCAGCCCGAAGACCTCTCAGGCCTGCAAAAAGAACTCAGCGACCTGATCACTCTGGGCGAAAGCCTTCCCGAAGTGCCTTCGCTGACTGCCGCCATTGAGGAAGCCAAAGCTTCTCTCGGTACCTCTTCTTCATCCACAGCTCTTCTGAGCAACATCAACAAAATGAAGAAAATCACGAGAGCCGTATCGTCGGCAAAAGATGTGATCGCTACCTATAACGCCACCAAAAAGTACGTCAAGGGCAGCATCGCCTCCGCTGAAGAAAGATTCAACAAAGCCGATTCAAAAGGCGGCTTCGAGGACGCTCTCAAGGAACTCCGCTATCTGCGTCGCCGCGAGGCCCGCGAAATACATGAAAATGTGTTCAAAGGAAATGTACCCGCAGCCGGTGAGTTCTATCTCTATAATGTGGGCCAGAAGCAGTTCCTCTGCGGTGGTTCTGACTGGGGCGCACACGCAGCCCTCGGCATGCCCGGTTTGCTTTTGACTCTCGAGGACGCGAATCCCGACATGCTTGACTTCCATATCGAGACCGGACTCTACAACGGTGATGACAAACACTATCTGAACTATCGCGGTTACATGGATTGCCCCAAGGCCGGCGCATGGCGCTTCGTGCCCGTTGAAGGCAAGGAAAATGTCTACAACATCGCTCAGACCGATTATCCCGACGCTTTCTGGATCTGGGATCCCTATACATCCGTTGACGACGGTCACTCTGACGAGACCACCGTCTGCACCGAAAGACGCGGTGTTGATCTCTCTGACGAGAACGCACAATGGATGCTCGTGACCAAGGCCGACCGTGACGCTCTCATGGAGAAAGCCTCGCTCGAGAACCCCGTTGATGTCAGCTACTATATCCAGTCGCCCAACTTCAGCCAGCGCGAGGATGTTTCGGGATGGACAGGTAACGATTTCGCAATCTGGGAACGTGGTGCAAACCACTATGACTTCTGCGGCGAGTCATGGAATACCGGCAAATTCGATATATCCCAGATGATTCAGGGCCTTCCTGCCGGTATCTATGCCACAAGCGCTCAGGGCTTCTATCGCAACGGCCGTCACAACACCATCGTTGAGAACGAAAACACCATCTATGGTCAGGCCGACCTCGAACCGCTACAGAATGCATATCTGTCCGGCAATCTCGAAGAAGACGATGTTCCCTTCCCCAGCATCACAGCTGAAAGCGGCAATGCCCCCGGCGAAGGTAGCAAGACCACTTCTGAGGACGGCACTGTGACCTACGAGATACCTTACGACTGCGTACAGGCTTCCAATTACTTCAAGAGCGGTCTCTACAAGACCTACGCAGTGTCGGAACTCGGTGACGGTGATGAATATTACATCGGAGCCAGCAAGAGCGAACAGGCCAATCCTCAGGACTGGGTTGTGTTCGACAACTTCCGCATCGTCTACTACGGTAAGGACACCACCAAGGAAGCCGTCAAGGAAGCTATCCTGGCCGGTATCGACGACATTGTGACCGACGAGAACATCGACGGCCAGCGTCCCGCCGACAACCGCATCTACAACCTTCTCGGTATACCCGTCGAGAACCCCACAGCTCCCGGCATCTATATCCAGAACGGTCAGAAGTTCATCGTGAAATAACACACGCTTCTTACTTATAAGAGTTTCCAAATAGGTTTTAAGGCCCCGCATCAGCCAAGGCATTCAGCCGGCACGATGTGGGGCCATATTTTGTCCCGTCCCGTCCCGAAACAAATCATATTCCAAAAAAAAAGTGGCAGTTTTGCCAGTTTTTTGGAATACGGGAGGCGCGGGGACCGACAATTAACCTTCGTGTTAAATTTATTTAACATTGTGGCAGGGGGCGGACGTGCCTTTATTGCTAATTTTGCAATATAAACAAACTGGAGCCAATCACTCATCACATCAACCTTGAATCTGATATGAATCTGTGGAGACTTATTAAGGGAATGCTCTTGCTGACGTTGCTTTTCATTCTGAATCCGACGGCGTCGGCCGACCCCGTGCCCGCGCCGTTGCAGCTTGTCAACACCGACATAGCCCGTAATACCAACAATATATGTGCCCTGCGTGACCGCTACGGATTTCTGTGGGTGGGCACCACCACCGGCCTCAGTTGCTACGACGGCAACGGGACCCCGGTCTATTTCAACCATTCGGGGCGTCTGCGCTCCACGGCCAATATCTCCATAAGCACGCTGTTCGAGTATGGCGACAACGTGTGGTTCGGCGGAACAAGAGGCCTCTATGTGTTTGACCGAAAGAACAATACCTCGAGCCATTTCCCCTTCCGCACACGCTACGGGGTGCAGATTAGCTCGCAGGTGGATAAGATTCTCGCCACCCCTGACAACCGCATCTGGATATGCACCCAGGGACAGGGATTTTTCATATTCAACACCGCCGACAGCACCCTGACGCAGGACAGCCGCCACGGCTCCTTCTATTCGGACATGGCCGTGGGCAGCAACGGTCTGGTGTATCTCGCATCGCTCAACGGCCAGATACAGT
Source organism: uncultured Muribaculaceae bacterium (assembly GCA_947627615.1). Lineage (GTDB taxonomy): Bacteria > Bacteroidota > Bacteroidia > Bacteroidales > Muribaculaceae > Paramuribaculum. Next base: position 35,492 of record CANQWS010000006.1, read on the forward strand.
CATTCAGGCCCGACGGCAAATTCTCCGGCACGGTCAATCTGCCGGAATACGTGATGAACAAATCGCGTATCTCCATGGCAGCCAGCGGAAATGACATCTGGCTCTCGTCAGGCTCGGACCTTTACCGGCTCGACACCGTGACCGGGCAGGTGACAAGGGTGCTCCACAACTCGGCCGCAGGACTGATCAACATGCTGCTCACCGGCCGCGACGGAAACATTTTCCTCGCTTCCGACACCGGCCTGTGGGACTACAGCCCGGTTACCGGACAGATCGAGAAAGTGCGCACGTCAACTTCCAACGGAGCGGCCGTCAGAGACCCGCGCGTGACCTCGCTCGCCGCCGATACCGACGGCAATGTGCTGCTGGTCACCCCTATGGGCGGAATCCTCGAACTGCTCACACGCCAGCCGGCTTTCAGTTTCAGGCCCATCACGGACGATACCGGAAGCTACAACATTGTCTACGCTCTTTGCCCGCGCGCCGGCTCTCAGGGCCTTTGGGTAGGCTCCGATCTCGGTCTGGGATTCTATAATCTCGAAAGCCATGCCTACGTTCCGGTCAGTGTCCCGGGACTCGGCTCCGGCGCCGTGACAGCCATAACCCCCGACGGGACAAACCTGTGGCTCGCCACCCGGCATTCCGGCCTGATTCTCTTCGATACGCTGACGGGCACCTCGCGCCACTACACGTATGACGCCAATATCCCTTATACCATAGGCAGCAACGAGGTCAACGAAGTGTTCATAACCGACCGCGGCGAGCATTTCGTGCTGACCGACGGAGGACTTAACGTGTTCTTGCCTGAGACTGACAATTTCAAGCAGCGCACCGAAATAGGCCAGAACATGCGCATGGTCACCATGGCCGAGGACCGCCAGGGCCGGCTCTGGGCGGCCACGCAGAAAGAGGGCGTGCATTTCCTCCGCAAGGGAGAGACGCGTTTCGTGGCGTTCGACAGTAAGATTCTGGGGGCCGCGCCGGTAACCTCCATGCTGTGTGACAGCCGCGGAACCCTGTGGATGGCCACGGAGAGCGACGGCGTGTATTATTTCGACGAAGAGGCCGGCGATTTTGTGCCGCTTGACGTGCCTGTGCTGAAATTAGGCCCGATAACTCTGCTTGAGGAAGACAAGGACGGACGCATCTGGATAGGCTCCGACAATATACTGGTGCGCATTGACGGCAACCGCAATGTCCACTATTTCAATTTCAGCCGCTATGCCGGACGCATTCCGGTGGCCCGTTCGGGCTGCCGTCTGCCCTCGGGCGAGATAGCACTCGGAAGCCGCAACGGCTTCATCACGTTCATGCCGGGAATGATGACCACGGACGAAAACAAGATAAAGGTGTTTCCCCGTTCCATCAGCTTCCCCTACATGGCCGATGACACGGAGGAACTCCGCCGTCTGGGCCTCGACAAGCTTCTCTACACCTGTGACGGGGTTGAGATTCCATACGACCACAACAGCTTCACCATCAACCTGTCATCGACCCATCCGGTTGACATGCCGCAGGTGAGATATGACTACATGCTTTCCGGCGTTGACCAGGGCTGGGTGGTAGGCGTTGGTTCCGACGGAGTCACCTACAACAATCTCGAGCCGGGCACCTACGAGTTTCTGGTTCGCCCGAGCGGAATGGCCGATAATGCGGCTAAGCGGCTGATGATAAAGGTGTTGCCGCCGTGGTACAGGACCACGATAGCCTACGTGGTCTACGTGTTGCTCGGGCTGCTGATGGCGTGGTGCATATTCATTCTCTCGCGTCGCCGTATCCGCCGCCACTACCGCCGCCGCATGGAGCAGATGAGCATCCAGAAGGAGCGCGAGATGTTCCAGTCAAAGACCCGCTATTTCGTTGACCTCGTGCATGAGATACGCACGCCGCTGATGCTCATAAGCCTGCCGCTGGAGCATATAGCCGAGGGCGTGGTGGGCAAGGACGCCCCGGCATCGGGCCGCATGACCAAATATGTGCGCTCTATGCAGCGCAATCTCAACTATCTTCTCGGAATAACCAATCAGCTTCTCGATTTCCGCAAGGTGGAGAACACCAACGAGATAAATCTGAAATTCTCGCGCGTGAACCTCAACGAAATGCTGTCGACGATATGCCACCGTTTCGACGAGCCTCTGAAGGCCGACGGAAAGGAGCTGACCCTGAAGCTTCCGGAGCAGGAAATCACTGCCACCCTCGACGCCGAAAAGACCGAGCGCATGCTGATGAATCTGCTCGGCAACGCCCTGAAGTATTCCAGGACGCATGTCGATGTGGTCCTTGCCGCGAAAGGCGACGGCGAAGTGACCGTTTCCGTGGCCGACGACGGTCCGGGCGTGCCTGAAAAGGAAAGAGAGCGCATTTTCGACACCTACTACCAGATCGGTAACGACAATGTGGCCGCCTCTCTGGGAACCGGTCTCGGTCTGGCCTACGCCAAGCTTGTAGCGGTGTCACACAAGGGCGACATCACGGTTGCCGAAAGCCCGCGCGGCGGTGCGCTCTTCACCATCACCTTCCCTCTGGGCCTTGACATCGAAGTGGCCGACGAGGCCGTTCCCGAGGTGGTGGAAGAGGAAGCCGCCGAGACCGGCGAGGCTGTGAAACAGGATGTGACGGTGATGGTGGTGGAGGACAACCGCGAACTCCGCGACATGGTCACCGAATCGCTCGGCCGCTACTATACTATTCTGACGGCTTCTGACGGCGAAGAGGCGCTCAAGGTGCTTGACTCGAAGAACGTCGACATCATTGTCAGCGACGTGATGATGCCCGGAATGGACGGCATGGAGCTCTGCCGCAGAGTGAAGGCCGATGTGAACTATTCCCACATACCGTTCATCATACTGACCGCCAAGACCGGAGAGGACGCCCACAATCAGGCCATGGAATGCGGCGCCGATGTGTTCCTGGTGAAACCGTTCCCAATAGGGCGTCTGCGTAATCAGATAGCCAATATCCTGCGCACCCGTCACCTCTTCTACAAGCGCATCCGTACGGCCAACCCGCTCGTGGACCTCAAGTCAAAGGACGACGGTGACAGGATTCCGGCCCTGAACCGCTACGAGGCCGAGTTCCTCGAGAAGATGAACAGCATTATCAAGGAAAACATAGGCGACGAGGAATTCTCCATCGACGTGCTCGCCGAGAACCTCAACATGAGCCGTTCGAGCTTCTACCGCAAGATTACGGCCGTGGTTGGCATGCCTCCGGGCGATTATCTGAAGACATTCCGCCTGAATTATGCCGCCGAGCTGCTGATTGACGGATGCAGGGTTACGGAAGTGGCCTCCAACGTGGGATTCACCTCGTCAAGCTATTTTGCCAAATGTTTCCGTGACAAGTTCGGGATGCTGCCCAGCGAGTATGTGGCTTCAAGGAGCGCCGAAAACGGGCAGTGAATTCTCGTCCCAGGTGATTTTCTTCATTCTGACCTGTGAATACTGCATTCTGTCACGCATGGTCTTGACCTGATAGAGCATGTAGGACTCGGCGGGATTGTCGGTGTGGATAACGGAAATGTTCGATGCTCCGAACAGTTCGCTGTCGGCGGCGGCGAGGAACTGTGGCTCGCTGACCTTGGTCCATGACCTGGGGTCGAGAAGATCGGACGATGTGCTCGCATAGAGCATTCCGAGGGAGTTATAGGTGGTCCAGATACCGCTCGCGGAGTAGGTGACAATGACGTATTTGCCATCGGGCGAGAGGAATGCCTCGGGATTCTCGTTGACAAAGATGGGATAGGCCGAGCGGGAGCCGTCGGGGTTTATCCACTGGCGTTCCCATTCGTATTCGGGAGTGGAGAGCAGCACCCTCTGTGACTTGAGAGTCCAGGGATTTTCCATCTCGGCTATGAATATGCACTGGGTCTCGGTTTCCGTGCGGCGGCGCTGCCAGCCTGACCAGAGCATGTACTGGCGTCCGTTGACCGTTATGACTGACGGATGTATGCCGAAATTCCAGTCACTGTTGGTCAGAACGGGTCCGCGGAGCTTCCACTGGCCCTCCATCGGGTTCTCCGAATCGTTCTCGAGCACGTAGATCTGGTGGTTGTCGGTGTTCTTGCCGTTGTCGGCCTCGAAATATATGAACCAGCGGTCATTGATTCTGTGGATTTCAGGCGACCAGAAATTATGCATGCTGTCCGTGCGCCAGATGATCTTGCGCTCGGCCTTGGCGATGTCAGGCAGGGTAGGGGCGCTGTAGAGCACCACAATTCCGGGCTCGTCGAGCTGCATGGTATAATAATAGGTGCCATTGTGGCTCGCCACGCTTGGGTAAGCTCCTTTGGGGAACAGAGTGAGCGGCTGTTCGTCGGTATCGGATGCGGAACCCGGGCGGCCGCAGGCGGAGAAGATGGTGATAATGGCTGTAAGCACCAGGAGTGATGAATGTCTCATAGGATGGTTTTTCGTGGTGTTGATGAGCTGCAAAGTTAGTAAATATCATTGAGAAATTCCATTATATGAAATAAAATAGTGAGTCACAAAAAAACGGCACGTGATGTTCCCCCGCCGGTCAGGACCGCTCCCGGACGCTCCGAAAGGCCAATTCACGACCGTAATTCACTAATTTTTTGATGCTGAATAGATATTTCACATATTTGAACGAATATTGTTGTTGGATTAACTTTATTTTTAATTCCTTTGCTTCGGATTTCAGTCCGGTTTCAGAGGGACTGTGGTCCGTAACCGTAAAAATCTAACCTTACAATACATCAAAGTAACAAATGAAAAAAGCATTGCAGACAGCCCTGATTCTTTGCGCGGCATCGACCCTGACTGGTGTCGCTCAGACTCCGGACCTATTCAATCCTTACAAGACAACCGATCTGAGATTGCCGTCGGTTCCGCTGATCACCTCCGACCCCTATTTCTCGATCTGGTCGCCGTTCGACCGTCTGACCGACGGCTCGCCCCGCCACTGGACCGATGAGGAAAAGCCGCTGGAAGGCATAGTCCGCGTCGACGGAAAGAACTACCGTTTCATGGGTGTGAAGAACACCGTGTTCGAGACCGTGGTGCCCATGGCCGACGAATGCGCCTGGGAAGCAGCCATGACCCGCGAGACTCCCGCCAAGGGCTGGGAGAAACCCGGTTTCGACGATTCGAAATGGAAACGCGCCAAAGCCGCCTTCGGCTCGCCCAACCTGAGCAACGTGCGCACTCCGTGGGACCAGCAGCACAGCGACCTCTATGTGCGCCGCACCGTTGACCTGACACCGGAAGATATTGCCGGCGACCTGTTCATGGTCTACTCGCATGACGATGTGTTCACCCTCTTCGTCAACGGCGCCATCGTGGCCAAGACTCCCGAGACATGGAAGGAAGGCGTGAAGCTCCAGTTCACCGACGACATGAAGAAGCTTCTCCGTCCGGGCAAGAACGTGATAGCCGCACACTGCCACAACACAACCGGCGGCGCCTACACCGACTTCGGTATCTACCGCAACACAAGCGTGGACGACGGCACCACAATGACCGCCTCGCAGAAGAGCGTCACCGTGATGCCCACTTCCACATATTATACTTTCGAGGCCGGTCCGGTGGAACTCGACGTGGTGTTCACCGCTCCCGCGCTCATAGACAACTATGACCTGCTCTCTTCGCCGGTCAACTACATCTCCTATCAGGTGCGCTCTACCGACGGCCGCGAGCATGACGTTCAGCTCCTGCTCACCGCTTCGCCCCAGATAGCCCAGAACAAGACCAGCCAGCCCACCCGCTCCACAGTGGAAAACCACGGCGGCGTGAAATATCTCAAGACCGGTACCATCGAGCAGCCCATCCTCGCCAAGACTGGTGACCACATCTGCATTGACTGGGGCTATCTCTACCTGCCGGCCATCAACGGCCAGGTGAGCCTCAACAGCGACGAGGCCATAAAGACCGCGTTCCTCAAGACCGGCAAGCTCCCCGAGAGCAAGCAGGAGGTAATGGCCTATGCCGCCAATGACCGCCCCATCCTGGCCTACGTGCATGATTTCGGCAAAACCGCTCAGGGCGCAAGCTTCGCGCTGATAGGCTACGACGAAATCTACGACATGCAGTACATGCACAAGAACTACAAAGGCTACTGGGCCCACAACGGAAACGTGTCGATCTTCGACATGTTCAACACCATGGCCAACTCCTATACCTCCATCATGAACCGCTGCCGCGAGCTTGACAAGCGCATCTACGACGACGGTTTCAACGCCGGAGGCAAGAAATATGCCGAAATCCTCTCAGGCAGCTACCGTCACGTGATTGCCGCCCACAAGCTCTTCCGCGACGAGAACGGCACCCTGCTGTTCTTCTCCAAGGAAAACGACTCCAACGGCTGCGTCAACACCGTTGACCTCACCTATCCCGAAGCTCCCCTCTTCCTCATCTACAACCCCGAGCTTCAGAAGGCCATGATGACCTCAATCCTCGACTACAGCAAGACAGGCCGCTGGACAAAACCGTTCGCAGCCCATGACCTCGGCCAGTATCCCCGCGCCAACGGTCAGGTCTACGGCGGTGACATGCCTCTCGAAGAGGCCGGAAACATGCTGACGCTTATAGCCATGTGCTGCAAGATCGACGGCAACGTGAACTATGCCCTTCCTTACTGGGACATCCTGAAGACCTGGACCGATTATCTCGTTGAGAACGGTCAGGACCCCGCCAACCAGCTCTGCACCGATGACTTCGCCGGTCACTGGGCCCACAACGCCAACCTCTCCATCAAGGCTATCATGGGCGTTGCCGGATTCGCCGAAATGGCAAAGATGAAAGGCGACGTGGCTGACTATGACAAGTACATGGGCAAGGCCAAGGAAATGGCCGTTGTCTGGGAAGAGACAGCCCGCGAAGGCAACAAGAACGATATCCACTACCGTCTGGCATTCGACCGCGAGAACACCTGGAGCCAGAAGTACAACATGATCTGGGACAAACTCTGGGACATCAATATCTTCCCCAACAACGCCATGCAGCGTGAAATCAGCTACTACCTGAAGAAACAGAACGAATTCGGCCTTCCCCTTGACAGCCGCAAGGACTACACCAAGAGTGACTGGGTGATGTGGACCGCCGGTATGGCTCCCGACAAGAAGACATTCGCCAAGTTCGTGGATCCGCTGTATGACTACATCCACCGCACCGAGACCCGCGTGCCCATCAGTGACTGGTATGACACCGTCACCGGCCGCAAGACCGGCTTCATGGCCCGCTCGGTTATCGGCGGCCACTGGATGGGTGTGCTCGTTGACCGTATGAACGGACTCAAATAACAGAAATCATCAAATCCCCGCGGGGGAGGGCCGCCGGGCCTTCCTCCGCTCAAAACGGTAAAAATATCAACAATCTTACCAATCTAATAATAACCATTATCACAACTCTCAATGAAACTGCTTAACCTTAACAAAAGAATCGGGAAAATGTGGCTTGGAGTCATGATGACTCTTCTCTGCGGATTCGCCGTGTCATGCAGTGACGACGAGACCGACAGCAGCGCCAGCGTGCCGTTTGATCCGTCAAAGCCAGTGGTAATCTCCGGCTTCACCCCTGAAAGCGGCGGTTATCAGGAACAGATCATAGTGAAAGGTCAGAACTTCGGTAATGACAAATCACGCGTGACCCTCACCATCGGCGGCAAGAAGGCCGTTCTGGTCAATGTGCATTCCGACAAACTCTACGGTATTGTGCCCGCACAGGCATTCTCCGGCGAGGTGTGCATAACGATAACCGATGACAATGGCCGTGAATACACAGCCACAGCCGAAAAGAAATTCGGCTATGAGGCCCAGACCGTGGTCGGAACCCTCTGCGGTTATCAGAACGACAACGACAGCCAGGGCGAACGCTGGGGCTCGTTCGATATTTGCAGCGGCTTCAACAGCGAAGGCTGCATGGCGTTCGACCCCCTCTATCCCAACCGTCTCTACATCTGCTACGACGGCGCCCAGAAGATAGCAATGCTTGACCTTGAAAAACGTGAAAGCACGCTGCTCATGTCGGCCAACAAGTTCGGTAACCGCCGTCTGCGTAACATCGATTTCGCCGAAAACGGCAAGTACATGCTCGTGTCGACCGACCGCGATGACAACGGCCAGAAATCGACCAGCGTGTGGATCGTTACCCGCAGCTCCGACGGCACTTTCAGCGACCGTTCGTCGACACAGCCTCTCGTGGCCTACAAGCAGTGCAACGGTGTTGCCGTGCATCCCGTCAACGGCGAGGTCTACTTCAACAGCTATGAGAACGGCCAGCTCTTCCGCATGGAGCTCGAAGACTACTTCAACGCCCTCGTTCCCGACCCCGAGACCGGCGAGGCCAAAGGCTGGACAGGTTATCTCGATGACGGAGCTTTCTCTGAAATCTTCAAGATTCAGGACCCCTCCTACGAATTCCAGCTCACCATCCATCCCTCAGGAAACTATGCCTATATCACGGTTATCAACCGCGACTATATCCTCCGCACAGACTATAACTGGAGCAAGAAAGAATTCACCACACCTTACGTGGTGGTAGGCTCCAACGGCTCTCCCGGCTGGGTTGACGCAGTGGGCACCAACGCCCGCGTTCACCGTCCGTATCAGGGTGTGTTCGTGAAGAACCCTCAGTATGTGGCCGAAGGTCGCGATGACGTCTATGATTATTACTTCTCCGACTGCCTCAACTTCTGCGTGCGTTACATCACGCCCGAAGGTCTGGTCCGCACCTACGCCGGCCGCGCCCCCTCAACCAACGGTAACATCTGGGGTACAGAGGACGGCGGTCTGCGCACCGCTGCCCGCTTCCGCGACGTAACCGGTATTGCCTACGACGAGAAGACCAACATGTTCTATGTCCTTGACCACAACAACCGCCGCGTGCGCACCATCGGTAAGGAATCGGAACAGACAGGTCCGTCGGTACCCGTGGATCCCGAAGAACCCGAAGCGCCGGAAGAATAACAGAGATCAAGAGTATTAATCCGAGCCTCAAAGCTTAATAAACCATTAAACTCACATGAAACAACGATTATTCATGCTTTTTGCGGCCCTGCTGTTCGTCTCCGGGCTTGCAATGGCAAAAACAATACATGGTCTTGTGCTTGATGCAAGCGACGACGAGCCCCTGATCGGCGCGTCCGTAATGATCAAGAACAGCAAGACAGGCGTGACCACCGACCTTGACGGTAAGTTCACCATCGAAGTTCCGGCCAACGCCAAGACTCTCGTGATATCCTACGTGGGTATGAAAACCCAGGAAGTGTCCGTCAGCTCCATCAAGGACGGCGAACTGACCGTGAAACTCACCTCCAACGCCAATCTTGAAGAAATTGTGGTGACCGGTATGGGTGCCAGAAAGAAAATAACCCTTACGGGTGCCGTGACCAACGTGGATATGGGCGACCTGAAACACTACAGTACCTCCAACCTCTCCAACGCTCTTGCAGGTAACGTGCCCGGTGTGATTGCCATGCAGACCTCCGGCCAGCCCGGTAAGAACCGTTCGGAATTCTGGATCCGCGGTATCTCCACATTCGGTGCCGGCGCATCGGCCTATATCCTTGTCGACGGTTTTGAACGCGAAAGCATCGACGACCTCAACATTGAGGACATCGCCACATTCACTGTGCTCAAGGATGCCTCCGCAACCGCCATCTACGGTTCGAAGGGCGCCAACGGCGTTATCCTCATCACCACCAAACACGGTCAGCAGGGTAAAATCAAAATCAACGCCAAATTCGAGGCTTCCTACAACTCCCGCACCAAGACTCCCGAATTCGTGGACGGTCTGACCTACGCGTCGCTTCTCAACGAGGCCAACGTGACCCGCAGCCGCGGCGTGTACTTCACTCCCACCGAACTCGAACTCTTCGGCAACGGTCTTGACCCCGACCTCTATCCCAATGTGGACTGGAAAGACCTCATCCTGAAGGACGGCGCCATGAGCTACCGCGCCAACCTCAATCTCAGCGGCGGCGGCTCCACAGCGCGCTACTACGCATCTATCTCCTACGTTGACGACGGCGGTATGTACAAGACCGACAAGACTCTGCGCGACCGCTACAACACCAACGCCAACTATCACCGCTGGAACTACCGCGTGAACCTCGACATCGACATCACCAAGACCACTCTTCTCCGCATCGGTACCGCCGGCGACCTCTCTCTGCGCAACGCTCCCGGCCAGGGCGACAACGACACCTGGAACTCTCTGTTCGGCTACAACGCCATCCTGACTCCTATCCTCTACAGCAACGGTTACGTGCCCATGGTCAACATGAACCGTGACGAACTCCGTACCAACCCCTGGGTCATGACAACCCAGACCGGTTACAAGCAGGAATGGAACAACAACCTGCAGAACAACGTTTCGCTCGAACAGGACCTCGGTTTCATCACTCCCGGTCTCCGCTTCGTGGGCCGTTTCGGATATGACACCTACAACTACAACTACATCAACCATATCCAGAGCCCCGACCGCTGGTACTGCAACGGCCGTAACAACGATACAGGCGAGCTCATCTTCGACAAAATCAGGGACAAGATTGACATGCACCAGGAATCAGGCAACGACGGTTCGCGCCGCACGTTCCTTGACCTGCTCATGAGCTGGAACCGCGAATTCAAGGGCGGTCACAATGCCGGCGCCACCGTCAAGTACACCTACGACTCCAGCATTGCCACCCAGAACATCGGTACCGACATCAAGAACTCCATAGCCCGCAAGAACGTGGCTCTGGCCGGTCAGGTCACCTATAACTACAAGTACCGTTACTTCCTTGACTGGAACTTCGGTTACAACGGTTCCGAAAACTTCGCCAAGGGACACCGCTTCGGTTTCTTCCCCGCATTCTCAGTGGCATGGAACATTGCCGGCGAGAAATTCATGGAGAACACACGCGGAATCCTTGACCAGCTCAAGATACGCTACTCATGGGGTAAGGTGGGTAACGACAGGATGAACACCCGTTTCCCCTATCTCTACACCCTTGACTATTCGGACGACAACGTCTACAACTTCGGTACCCTCAACGAGCCCACCCGCGGCGAATACCAGCACGGTATGCACTACACCAGCCTCGCTTCGCGCAACGTGACCTGGGAGGTAGCCAAGAAACAGGACGTAGGTATTGACCTGGGTCTGTTCAACAACACTTTCACCCTCACCGCCGACTATTTCCACGAGAAACGTACGGGTATCTACATGCTGCGTAACTTCCTTCCCGGTTCGCTCGGACTGGAACAGGCTCCCTGGGCCAACGTGGGTTCCGTCAAGCAGACGGGTGTTGACGGTCACTTCGCCTACATAAACCGTTTCGGCGAGTTCAACGTGACCCTGCGCGGTAACATGACCTACAGCAAGAACACCATTCTTGACTATGACGTGGAAAACAACGTCTATCCCTATCAGTATCAGACAGGCTACCGCATCAATCAGGTGCGCGGTCTCATTGCCGAAGGCCTTTTCGCCGATTATGATGACATCCGCAACTCTCCCAAGCAGATGTTCGGCGAGGTGCAGCCCGGCGATATCAAGTACAAGGACGTGAACGGCGACGGTATCGTTGACGGTAACGACGAAGTTGCCATCGGTGCCACCGCCACACCTAACCTCACCTACGGTATCGGTGCTTCGGTACAGTGGCGTGATTTCGATTTCAACCTCCACTTTCAGGGCAGCGGCAAATCAACCGTGATGATCAACGGCAAGACCGTCTGGGCATTCTCTCAGGACCGTTACGGCCAGATTCTCTCTGATCTCGTGGACGGCCGTTATGTCGATGCCGAGACCGCTACCCAACTCGGTATCCCCGCCAACGAGAACCCCAACGCCTCCTATCCCCGTCTGGTTTATCTGCAGGGCAACGCTCCCCACAACAACTACCGCAACTCCAGCTACTGGATGCGTGACTGCAGCTACTTCCGTCTGAAGAACCTCGAGTTTGGCTACAACCTGCCCAAGCATCTTCTTGAGGCCATCCACTTCGAGAACTGCCGCTTCTATATCCAGGGCACCAACCTCATCACATGGACCGATTTCAAACTCTGGGATCCTGAAATGGGAAGCTCCAACGGAGAGGCCTACCCTCTTACCAAATCAGTGACTGTAGGTCTTCAAATCAACATCTAATCTTTACTGATACCCATCATGAAAAAATATATTGCATTTTCAATCATGGCCGTAGCCGCAGCAGGCGGAGCCTCGTTGCTCTCTTCCTGCGAGGATACGCTCGATGCCGACAAATATCTTGATGACCGTCGCACGATCGAGACCGTGTTCACCGACATCAACCAGACCAACGGCTGGCTTTCACAGGCCTATTCGTTCCTCCGCGGTCCGCTGGCCGAGGTGAGAACCAAGGAACACGCCTATTTCCAGTGCTTCGCCGATGACATGTACTTCGGTGACCGCGACGCCAAGAAGGGCGACGGTTATCCCTACATGGAGTCCTACAACGCCATCAAACAGGGTGACTATGACGAGAATTTCGGCGCCGACGCATGGACCAACGCCTACAAAGGCATCTACCAGGCTTCGATTTTCATCAACAACATTGACCTGAACACCAAGCTGACCCCCGAGGAACGCCTCGACATGAAGGGTCAGGCCCGTTTCGTGCGCGCATACTATTACTGGCTCCTTCTCCGCAAATACGGTCCCGTGCCCATCATGCCTCTCGAAGGTTCGGACTACACCAAACCCTACAGCGAACTGTCCATTCCCCGCAGCTCCTACGAGGAAGTGGCCCAGTTCATCGGCGACGAGATGGTGCAGGCTGCCAAGGAACTCGAATCATGGAGCCGTTACATAGGCAACACTGACGCCACATCGATCATACGCGCCACCAAGGGTGCCGCTCTGGCCACCCGCGCTCTGGCATTCATCTATGCAGCCTCTCCGCTTGCCAACGGTCAGCTCGCCAACGGCTATCACCCCGCCGGCGTGAACGACGCCTTTGCAAAACTGCTCAAGAACAGAGACGGCAAGGAACTTCTCGGACTGACCTACGATGAATCGAAATGGGCCCGCGCAGCCGCCGCCTGCCGTGACGTCATCGAATGCCAGGCCAACTATGAGCTCTATCACGCAGGTCTCCAGACCGTGGACAACAAGACCACCGGTTATCCCAAGACCATCACTCCGCCCGCCGACGGTGACTTCTCCACCAAGAACTGGCCGGAAGGCTGGGCCGACATAGACCCCTACCTCTCCTACCGCGACCTTTTCAATGGCGCCGTGGGTCTTGACAACCCCGAGATCATCTTCTCGCGCGGATATAACACTGCCGGCCATGAAGCATGGCACCAGGGCGTGGACGGTTTCGTTACACACGAGCTCCCCAACTCGCTCTTAGGATTCAACTGCCACGGCCTCACCCAGAAAATGGTCGACGCCTATTACATGAACGACGGTACGGACGTTGCCGGCAAGGACAGCGAGATGAACGGCGGTGACGGCTCCGAGCGCCGCAAGGACTGGACCACCAGCCGCGGTAACCTCGCCTACTCGAAATATCCCCCGCTCGGTCCCGGTGTGTCGATGCAGTATGCCGAACGCGAACCCCGCTTCTATGCATGCGTGGCCTTCAACGGCTCCTACTGGTGGGATGCATGTCCTACACGCAGCAACAAATACATGCAGGTGTTCTACTGGCGCGGAACCACCACAGGCTCCAGCTCCGACGGTTCCAAGACCACTTACAACAACGGTTATGCCAACGGTTCCTACTATCTGCGCACAGGTATAGGCTGCAAGAAATGGGTTCACCCCAGCGATTACCGCACCATGCGCGACGGATCTGACTACAGCCACATCATCCACAAATGGGAACCCGCCATCCGTTACGCCGATATCCTTCTGCTCTATGCCGAGGCTCTCAACGAGTTGTCAGGCTCATATCAGATTGAATCATGGGACGGCTCGACGGTCTACAACGTGAGCCGCGATGTAAACCAGATGAAGCGCGGTATCCGTCCCGTACGCTGCCGTGCCGGTCTGCCTGACTACACCGCCGCCGAATACGGTGATGCCCGGGTGCTCCGCGACAAAATCAAACGCGAGCGCATGATTGAGCTGCTTGGCGAAGGCAAGCGTTATTATGACCTGCGCCGCTGGATGGACGCCCCCATTGAGGAAGCCAAGACTGTCTACGGCTGCAACGTGATGATGACAGCAAAACAGCAGAACGATTTCCAGCGCATTGTTCCTATCTACGAACTGCCCACAGTGTTCTCGGACAAGATGTACCTCTGGCCCATCTCCTTCAGCGAGCTGAAGCGTAACAAGAACCTGGTACAGAATCCCGGATGGCAGAATCACGATTGATGCGCCGGCGTTATCAACACCTTCTCAAACAACAAATATATATATTACTGAAAAATGAAACTTTCGATATATAACAGAATATTTGCTCTCGGAGCGGTGGCTGTGCTTCTGATGACGTCAACCACTTCCTGTAACGACGAGTGGACCGAAGAGCAGTATGAGCAGTATGCCGGTTTCAAGGCACCGCTTGACACCGAAGGCAACAGCGTGGGTGTCACCACGGTCTATGTTCCGTTTACCCGCAGGGACGCCGACGGCAAAGCCCTCTATGGAGCCGAAGGCCTCTCGAGCTACAAGCTGCCCGTAATTATCAGTGGCTCCACAGTCAACAGCCGTGACCGCAATGTGCATGTGGCCCATTCCGATACTCTCGACATCCTCAACCAGTCACGTTTCGCCAACCGTCACGAGCTCTGGTACAAGGACATGTCGGACTATGCCAAATATCCTTCGACCCTGCTCCTGGAGAAAGGCAACAGCACCGGTCTGCTCCCCATCGAGCTTGATTTCCGCGGCATTGACCTGAGTGACCGTTACGTGCTTCCCCTGACGGTGGTCGATGCCCCCGAGGACGGATGCATCCGCAACCCACGCAAGCACTATGCCACCGCAATGCTCCGCATTCTCCCTTACACGGACTATTCCGGAGTGTTCCAGGCCGCCAACGTGAAGTTCTACCTCGTTTCCGGCGGTATCACCGATGACGAACCCGGTGCCATGACCACAGTACAGACCTACGTGGTTGACGAGAACACCGTGTTCTTCTACGCCGGTACATTCAATGAGAGCAGCCAGCTGCGCAAGGACTACAAGATCTATGCCCGTTTCGAGCCGTTTGAAGAGGGCGGAACCCGCGGACAGGTCACTTTCTACACCGATAACGAACGCATGAACTTTGTCCAGAACAAGAAGGCCACATTCACCATCATCGAACAGCCTGACGAAGTCCAGACCTACATTGTGCGCCGCACTCTGATCATCAACGATATCGACTATACTTTCGATGACTACTCAACAGCCATGGGATCAGTCATAACCTACCTCATCCAGGGTAACATGACAATGGAGCGCAAGCTCAACACCCAGATGCCTGTCGAAGACCAGATTGTCTTTGACTGATAGTCACCTGACAGCCATTACGAGTGCGTCCTGTCCGCTCATGCGATGGGGCGCACTCTCAATTAGAACAAGTAACTGCCAACTACCAACATGGATATACTGAAACTGATACTGGCGGCCGCTATGCTGCCATCAGCCGCTTCAGGCGTTTTTGCCGCTGACACGGACGATGCCTACGCCACTCCCCGTATTTTCTGGGACGTGGCCTCGGAACGCACCGTGTTTCCGGCCAACAGCTCCTATACCGGCTACTCCCGCATGATTCAGCTCGCCGACGGCTCTCTGCTGGCCGTGACCGAAAATTCCGGCATTAAGATTGCCCGCAGCTATGACGGCGGCGACACGTGGACCGGCGAAAAGAAAATAGTGAACAACCGAACCGGAATCAACGAATGTGTCCCGGACCTGCTTCAGCTTGCCGACGGGACAATCATTGTGGGTTACAATCCCCGCCCCACGCAGCCCTATTCGGCTGACCGCCGCTTCGGGATACGCTGCAAGATAAGCCGCGACAACGGAGAGACATGGAGTGACGAAATATACATCTACGATGCCTCGCACACCTACGACGACGGTTGCTGGGAGCCTCACTTCCTTCAGCTGCCCTCGGGCGAGCTGCAGTGCTATTTCGCCGACGAGAGTCCCTATACCTCCAGCAACGAGCAGCAGATCTCAGTGTGCCGCTCCACGGACGGAGGTCTGACATGGAGCGCTCCCGAGTGCGTGAGCTTCCGTCCCGGCTGCCGCGACGGCATGCCTGCCGCCATCCTGCTCGAGGACCCCGACGAGATTGTGGTGATTGTGGAGGATAACGGATGGTACGGAAACATGGGCAATTTCACGCCCACAACCGTGCGCTGCCCACTCGCCACAAACTGGCATGATTACCACGTGGGCGGACCGGACGACACGAACCGCAACATGATCTACACTTTCAAACCCGGGAAGAACATGGCCGCCCCCTACATAAAGAAACTTGCCGACGGCACTACCGTGGCCTCCTGTCAGGGACTCTACAAGCGCACATCGGAGAATCTTGACCTCTGGGTGGCTGTGGGCGACAAGCGCGCACGCAATTTCAAGAGCCTTTCCCGCCCGTTCTCCCTGCCTGAGTCCAAGTCCTCCATGTGGAACTCCCTCGCTGTCATTGACGGCGATGTGGTGGTTGCCGTGGGTGGAATTGACCGTTCGATAAAGATGATAAAGGGCTATCCGGTCTCGACCGTAGGCGTGGCCCGCGCAAAATCCGTCAATGTCAACGGCGTGGCCGACGAGGGCGAACTGTTCTCCGGCGAATCGCGCAAACTCCTTCCGATGGGAACCGAAAGCCGCAACCCCTCCTACATTGACATGGTCTGGGACGATGACTACCTCTATCTGACCGCTTCCGTGGACGACAGGGAGATTGTATCCGACCAGGGGAAATCAAACGATCAGGTGACCGTTTATCTCGACCCTCAGGACCTGCGCACGACCAAACTCGCCGTGGGCCTTTACAGGGTGACTATGAATGTTGACGGCAGTCTGACAATGTCGGAGTCCAAGGGCCGCACATGGGGTGCCTCCGCGGCTGTTGACGGAGCGCTTTACAAGGTGGTTACCGATGCCGACGGTTATCTTATGGAGGCCGCCATTCCATGGAGCGCGCTGAAAGTCAGCGATGTCTCGGCCGGACGCAAGATGCGTATGGCTGCGGAAATCTCTCAGGCCGGGGCTTCAGCCACGGTCAAGGACGTGATGACCGACGTGGTGGCCACCCGTTCCGAGACGTGGATGCCCGTAAGCCTTTTAGCTGAAGAGGCGGGCGCCGCGATTTCCCTCCCCTCTGTCTCCGGTGATTCCGGAGTCACTGTTGTCTCTGAAAAAGGCCGGATAACGGTCGATTCCGCGCTTCCCATGGAGAGCGTGAGGGTATATTCCCTGTCCGGAACCATGCTGTGCGGAAATCTGAAGATTGACGGCGGTTCATGCCACGAGGAATTCATTGCCGGCGCAAGCGGACTGGCGCTTGTGGCCGTGACGCTGACTGGCGGCATGACCGTAACACGTAAAATTATACTGAAATGAAACGAACCATACTTGCCGTTGCGCTGGCCACGATAGCTTTTGCTTCCAGACCGGCCGATATGGAAAAACTGCAGCTGGCCCGGCAGAACATAGAGAGGGCCATGGCCCTGACCGATGCGTCATGGGAGAAATCCATCAAGGGAACCGACACGAACCTGTGGCTGGCCGACAAATATCACACAACCGCGAAGTTCTCGACCGGAAAGGCCGATGTGTGGCCCTACACGGCGGCCATCGAGGCCCACTGTTCGGTCCTTGAGGCGCTTGAGCGTATCAAGGATTCCGAACCTGACTTCTATCAGCAGCATGCGGCCCTCTACAAGGACCGTCTCGCAAAGCTGATTGACAATCTCGAATATTACAAGGGCAGCTACACCCTTCCGTCCTACGCTGTGAACCGCAAGGTGAGCCCGTATGCGGTTCCGAGGGCCGACAAGAGAGGCGAGGCCAATGTGACGGGAATCCTCAATGTCTACGATGACCAGATGTGGCTCGCACGCGAGCTGGTGCGCGCCTATCGTCTGACTGACAATGAATCGTATCTTGAGATTGCCACCGAGCTGACCGATTATGTGCTCGAAGGCTGGGACTGCTGGCGCGACGCTGACGGAAACGAGTATGGCGGCATCACATGGGGCCCTGGCTACAATTCCAAGCATGCCTGCAGCAACGCTCCCATAATCCAGCCTCTGGTGTGGCTGTCGGACATCTATTCGTCACGTGACGACGAGATGAAATATTATTACCGTGACGAAGAAGGCGCGCGCAAGACCGAGACCGTGAAACGCGGAAGCCTCTATCTGGAATTCGCCCGCAAGGTCTATGCATGGCAGAAAAAGAAACTGATGGACTCGCGCGGTCTCTACTGGGACATGATGGGCGCCGACGGAAAGATACTCGTGTCACGCGGCTACCGCCAGCACGTTGACTGCGGCGCTCCCGGAGGAAACTTCTACAGCTACAATACCGGAACCATGATTGCCGGCGCGGCCGAGCTCTACAGGGTGACAAAGGAAAGTACCTATCTCGACGACCTCACAAAGACCATCGGCTCGTCACTCAACGTGTTCTCGAAATACCTGCGCAGTCACAAGACATACGAATTCAAGACCGACGAGACTGCCGAGAACGGTTTCAACACGTGGTTCAACAATGTGCTCATGCGTTCCTACATAGTCTCGGTGCCGTATGAGGAATCGAACACCGTCCGTGGCCTCAAATCGTTCCAGTACAATCTTGACTATGCCTTCGAGAACCATAACCGTGACAATATGCTCCCGATCCATCTGATTGACGGATGGGGCGACGAGGTCTATACCAAGGCTTTCCATCAGTTCGCTTTCGCGTCGGAATATGCCATGCTGGCTATATGGCACATCGATGCCTACGAAGCGGCGGCCATAGATGACATCACAGGCGATTCCGTTACGGAAAACGATGATGTCTATAACCTCAGCGGGGTGAAACTCGGCCGTCTGGATGAAATCCGCAGTACTCTGCCCCGGGGCATCTACATTGTGGGAGGCCGTAAAATGTTAATTGGCGAAGCGCGTTGAGGAAATGAGCGCAAGATTGAAAATAGCATTCCTGTCGGCCCTGATGGGCGGCAGTGCGGCAGCCGTGAATCCCGAGGTGGCCGATCCCACCGTGTTCCGCGATGCCGACGGCCTTTATTACCTCTATGGCACAGGTTCGCCGTCGGACAACGGATTCCCTTTCTACACATCAGCCGACCTTGACTCATGGCGCGGTTCCGAAAGCAAGGCCCTGACTCCCGGCGATGCTTTCGGCACCAAGGGCTTCTGGGCGCCTCAGGTGTTCCGTCATGACGGCAGGTACTACATGTTCTACACCGCCGACGAGCAAATAGCCTTTGCCGTTTCCGACAGTCCCGCCGGACCGTTCAAGGGCGGTTCGCGGATTGAGTCCTCGTTCAAGCAGATTGACCCATACGTGTTTTTCGATACCGACGGGACCCCTTATCTCTACTTCGTGAGGCTTGACGGAGGCAACCGCATCTTTGTGGGCCGTCTTGACGATAATCTTGCGGCGGTGGACCAGTCTACCGTCACCCACTGCATCACGGCCGACCTGCCCTGGGAAAATACCACCGGCGGATATCGCGTTACGGAAGGCCCCACGGTAATCAAGCGTGACGGCGTGTATCATCTGTTTTATTCGGCCAATGATTTCCGCAATCCTGATTACGCCGTTGGCCATGCCACGGCCACATCGCCCTACGGTCCGTGGACCAAGAGCCCGGAGCCTGTGATAACCCGCAGGGATATCGGCGTGAACGGCACGGGCCATGGCGATATGTTTGTCGACGGCGTCGGAGCCTTGCGCTATGTGTTCCACACTCATAATTCCGACAGCAAGGTGTCGCCCCGCCTCACGTGGATTGTGACGCTCGACCCTGTCACTTTCCGCCCTGTCCCCGGCTCCGCCCGCTCACTCACGGTAGAATAAATCCTTACTGCCGGCAGTTGACTGAACTTTATCAGTCTAGTTCTTTGATAATAAAGAAAGAGTACTTATACCATATTCGCATATATTCAGTTATTTATGGAAAATCCTTTAACACGAAGACTGCTCATTGGCGCCACGGCTGTGCTGCCTGTGAGTGCGGCAGCACAGCAGCAGGAGGCTAAGCGCCCCAACATTATGCTCATCCTCATGGATGACATGGGCTACAGCGATCCCGGCTGTTTCGGAGGCGAAGTCAATACCCCAAACATCGATGCTCTTGCCAATCAGGGCATACGTTTCACACAGTTTTTCAATTCAGGGCGCAGCTGCCCGTCGCGTGGCGCTCTGCTCACCGGCCTTTATCCCCATCAGGCAGGAATCACTGCCATGGGAGTCAGTCTCAACCGCCAGTGTGTGACCGTTCCCGAAGTGCTTGTCAATGCCGGTTACCACACCTCGATGAGCGGAAAATGGCACCTATCGCGCACCACCGGCATGGGGAACCGTGAAGACCAGATGAACTGGCTCTCGCACCGCAACACCTTCAATAACCGCCCGTTTTCCGACATAGAGACCTATCCGTGCAACCGTGGTTTCGAAGAACACTGGGGAACCATCTGGGGTGTCGGCAACCACTATGACCTTTTCTCGCTTGTGCATAATGAAGACCCCATAGACCCCAAAGCCGAGGCTTCCGATTTCTACTCCACGGACTACATCACCGACAAGGCCATAGAGATGCTCGACGGCTATGCGAATGACGGTGATGACAAGCCTTTCTTCATGTATGTGAGCTACAATGCGCCCCACTGGCCTCTGCACGCCAAGCCCGAGGATATCGCAAAATACAAGGGGAAATATGACGGCGGCTGGGACAAACTGCGTGAAGACCGCTATAACCGCATGGTGGAGCTTGGCCTCGTGGACCCCGAAGAAACTCCGGTAGCTCCCAACGAGAGCAACCGGGACTGGGAAAAAGAGACCGACAAGGCTTTCCAGGCGGCGAATATGGAAGTGCATGCCGCTATGGTGGACTGCGTGGACAAAGGCATAGGTAAAATTATCGACGAACTTAAGAAGAACGGACAGTATGAAAACACCGTCATAATATTCACATCTGACAATGGCGCCTCATCGGAGAACTATTCCATAGGTGATTTTGACCGTCATGACCGTACACGTACCGAGCCGGTGGTTCACAACGCATCAGTACCCGGTTCGGAGACTACCTACAATTATCTCGGCACAGGATGGGCCGGAGCCGTGAACACACCTTTCCGTTACTGGAAGCGCCAGTCGTTCCACGGGGGTATAGCCGCTCCCACCATCATAAGCTGGCCCGAGGGAATGGAAGAATCCGCCAAAGGAACAATAGTCAAGGACCCCTGCCATTTCATTGATTTTATGCCCACGGTGCTTGATCTCGCCGGAGCCGAATATCCTGAAGAATATGATGGCAACACCATCAAGGCGTTGCCTGCCGAAGGACGTTCGCTTATGCCGATTATCAACGGCGGACACTTCAATGAAGAACGTGTGCTCTACTGGGAGCATGAAGGCGGCAAGGCAGTGCGTAAGGGCGAATGGAAACTGACAGCTCTTACCGACGGTGGCGGATGGCAGCTCTTTAATCTTGCCAATGACTATTCCGAGACCAATAATGTCACTGTAGAGAATCCTGCCAAGTTCCGTGAACTCAAGCAGCTTTGGGACGAATGGGCGCCTTCGGTAGGCCTAAAACCAACGGACAATGTAGATGATACCGAAAAGGAATTTGTGTTTTACTATCCTTTTGACGGTACGCTTGACAATCTTGCCAACGATCCTGTGCATACTCTGATGGAGGGTAAGGATATGGTTGACGAGAATGGACGCGGTTATTCATTTGTCGAGGGCAAGTACAAGCAGGCTCTGAAGCTCGACGGCTCCAAGCGTCAGAATCTTTTCCTGCGTGCTCCCGGTGTGATTGAACCCCCGAAGACCCAGTTCACTCTCTGCATGTGGGTCTATGATGACGAGACTGCCGAACCTGTGCGCGATGCCGGCCATCTGCAGAACGGCTCGTATTTTCGCGATCAGGTGATTATGGCGCAGCTTGACAACAGCGGCACCGGCCGAATATTGCTTTATACCCGTCTTGAAAACCCGGAAGGGACCGATAATCTCAACAGTTATTACGTTAATTTCTTCGGCAACAAACATAACTATTCGTCGCCTCAGGCCTTTGAACGCGGAAAGTGGCAGCATGTGGCCTTGGTAAGCAATCCCGTTGACCAGTCTATAACATATTATGTCAACGGCAAACGTGATCACACTGCGATGGGTTCGGGCTTTGAGAACTGCAAAGGCGGTTTCCGTATCGGAAGCCATAAGGCCGACAAGGATTATTGGAACGGCAAAATAGACGAAATGTATCTCTATCGTGGCATTCTCACTCCCGAAGAGATTCAGCGGGTGATGAACAACGACAATCCGTCAGGCATATCCATCGAAAACAGCGACCCTGCATTCGCGGGAATCATCTACGACCCTGTGAACCGCGCAGTGCGTACGGCCGATGGCTCGACAGCACGTTCGCTTTCTGTATATTCTCTCTCCGGTCAGCAGCTTAAAGCGGCTTCTGACAGCAGCAACATTTCTTTGGCCGATCTCGGCTACGGCCTTTATATGGTAAAGGCCGTAACCGGTTCAGGCGCATCCTTCTCCACAAAGGTGATAGTGCGCTGAAACGCCAGATAAAAGTAAGTGACAATAAAAAAGGCCAGGCGCGCAAAGCGTCTGGCTTTTTTATTGTCGGTGGATTCGTCCGGGAGTTATTTCTCGGCGAACTGGGCCGGTACCTTGCTGAAGATTGCGCGGACGCGGTCCATGTCGAATTTCGGGGTGCGGTCATAGTTGTAGACTCCGTTCTGCTCCTGCTCCACGTCGGTGAGCTGGGTGTAGCAGTAGCCCGACATGTAGGGCACTGCATTGACGGCGTCAACGAGACCTTCGAGACGGGCATAGAACTCGTCAAGCGAGCGGGGGCCTTCGCCGTATCCCCAGGAGATATCGGAGAATTCCTTGCCTACGACCCATTTGATGCCGCCGAACTCGTCAATGAAGAAGGGCTGGCCGCTGTAGGGCACGTCGCGGCGGGGATCCTGACAGGGATATCTGCCGTCCTTAACTTTGAACCATTCGGCGAGTTTCTCGGGATTCTGCTCGTAGCTGTGGACGGTCCAGAGGTCGGTTATCACGTGATAGTTTCCGGAAGCGTCATTGATGGGACGATAGTCAAGATTGTGGGTTACGCGGTAAACATCCTCGATCATGCGGTCATGCTGCAGGGCGGCCTCGTCGTTGTCGGGGCGTTCCCATGTTTCGTTGAACGGGGTCCACGCTATGATTGAGGGATGGTTGCGGTCACGTACCACCACGGTTTCCCATTCGGGAATGAAGTTGCGGGCCGAGAGGGGATTGTTCATGTTGGCGCCCCAGCTGGGAGCTTCGCCCCATGTCAGATAGCCGAGTTTGTCGGCCCAGTAGTGGAAGCGTTCCTCGAAAACTTTCTGGTGCAGACGGGCTCCGTTGAAGCCGGCGGCTTTTGACAGTTCAATGTCGTTGCGCAGAGCCTCGTCGGTGGGAGCTGTCCAGATGCCGTCGGGGTAGAAGCCCTGGTCAAGGACAAGACGCAGATAGTAAGGCTTGTTGTTAAGGTAGTAGCGGTTGCCTTCAACGTGAATCTTGCGCATTCCGGCGTAGGAATCCACGTGGTCCACGAGTTTGCCGGCTGCATCGTAGACGTTGAGCTCCATGTCATAGAGGAACGGCGATTCGGGTGACCATGTCTTGGCATTCTTGATTTTCACAAGCATGCTCAGCACGGGCGACGAAGCCTGTTTTGCGCGGGCCACGGTCTTGTTTCCGTCCTTGAAAATCACTTCCACGGTCTGTCCCTTCTGCAGGTTGCAGAATTCAGGTTTCACGATGAACTGGCTGTTGTCAAGGTCGGGAACCACATAGACGCTCTTGAGGCCGAGCGCGTCGACCGGTTCCATCCACACGGTCTGCCAGATGCCTGTGGTGCGTGTGTAGTGGCAGCCTTCGGAATAGTAGTTTCCGCACTGTTTTCCGGTGGGCTGGGTGCCGTTGCGCAGGTCATCCTCCACGCGGACAACCAGATTGTGGGGAGCGCCGTCCTTGACCTGTTCGGTTATGTCGCAGGTGAAGGGGGAGTTTCCGCCCCAGTGACGGCCCACGAGTTTGCCGTCGACATAGACTGCGGTGAAGAAGTCAACGCCTCCGAAGTGGAGCATGGTGCGACGGCCTTTCCAAGATTCCGGAATCTGGATGGTGCGGTGGTACCACATTGCCGGAATGAAGTCAGTGTGCTTGACTCCTGACAGGGAGCTTTCCGGACAGAAAGGCACGGTGATTTTGTCGTTGAATCCCTTGCTGTCGTACAATTTGCGGTTCATACCGGACTTTCCGAGGTCAAACTCGTAGGTCCATTCGCCGTTGAGGTTCTGCCAGTCCTGGCGCTCGAACTGGGGACGCGGATACTCGGGTCTCGGCATTGAGCTGCCCGTGAGGGATGTCAGCCCGAGAACGAGCGCGCATGTAAGTTTAGAAAAGAAATGCATTGGTTAATAATGTATTGGATGAATTATTGGATATGATATTCTTTGTGGACAGTGCCGTTGGCCTCGCGCACTACGTTGACTCCCGGAACAGGAGCGTCGAACTTGATGCCCATCACGTTATAGTAGGCGGGTTTGCCGTCGGCGTCGGCCGTCGGAAGCTCTATGGCCGCGGCGTCCTCGAAAAGGCCGGTCAGGGTCTTGGCGGCTTCAGTGATGCGTGTCTCGTCCATTTTCACTATCTCGCGGTCGTAGGTCATGATGCCGTTGACTTCGGTCTCCACGTCGGTGGTCTGGGTGTAGACGGCGGCGGCGTAGGCTATTTTGTTGCCGTTGCTCTCATAGCCGTTGGATATGTCGCGGATCTGGCCGACGAGTTTGACGTAAGCGTCGGTCAGCGTACGTTCGGAAGCGTAGGTGTTGTAGGTCTGTGCGTTGCGCTCGTACCATCTGTGGCCTGACACATTGCGTCCGAGGCCGCCGTATTCGCCGAGCACGTAGGGACGGGTGGGGTCAAACACACCCTCGAACACCTTGATGGGCTGGGCATAGGTGTGCTGGTCAACGAAGGTGCCTTCACCAAGCTTGTAGTGGTTGCCGCCGCTTGCGGGATTGACCAGACGGGTCGGGTCGAGTTCCTGGGTGTAGGCTGTTATCTCGGCTGTCTTGAACTGTCCCCAGCGCTCGTTGAACGGAGTCCATACCACTATGCATGGATTGGAATAGAGTTGGTCGATGATCTCTTTCCATTCGGCCTTGAAATTCTTTTCGAGAGTGGGATTCTGCGAGCATGTGTGGTCGCTGTACCATGTCTCGGTGACCCATTCTTCGTCGGTACGGAAGGCCGACGGCATATCCTGCCATACGAGCATTCCGAGACGGTCACAGTGGTAATACCAGCGGGCCGGTTCCACCTTCATGTGCTTGCGGATCATGTTGAATCCCCATTCCTTGGCTTTCTCTATGTCATAGCAGAGTGCTTCGTCGGTGGGTGCTGTCATGATTCCGTCGGGCCAGTAACCCTGGTCGAGCGGGCCGAACTGGAAGAGGGGCTTGTTGTTGAGCAGCAGGCGCCAGAAACCGTCGGCGTCCTTGGCGTAGGAAATCTTGCGCATGGCGGCGTATGAGCTGACCATGTCGGTCTTGTCGCCGTTGACGTAAGCCACCTCCACATCGTAGAGAAACGGTGATGACGGGCTCCAGAGCTTTGCCTCGGGAACACCGAGAGTCACTGTGGTAGTAGCGGCGGCAGCCATGCTTTTTTCGGCTACTGTGGTTTCGCCGTCCTTCAGTGTCACAGTTACGCTGCCGGCTGGAGTGCTTTTGATGTTTATGTCGAATGTGAGGGTGGAGTTGTCAACGTCAGGCGTGGTGCGCATCTTTTCTATGTAGGAATCCTCCACCGGTTCCATCCACACTGTCTGCCAGATGCCGGATGTCGATGTGTAGAAGATGTCGCCACCGCCTGCGGGATAGCGGCGCTGTTTGCCCACAGGCTGTGCTTCAGGGTCGGTGGTGTCGGTCACTTTCACATAGACTGTGGCCTTGTTGTCGGTGATTTTTTTGGTGAGGTCCACGGAAAATGACGAGTGGCCACCCAGATGGGTGGTCACGCGGTCACGGCCGCTCAGGCCATTCACGTAGATTTCAGTCTTGTAATCCACGGCGCCGAAGTTGAGCAGGATTCTCTTGCCCGTCCATTCCTCAGGCACCGTTATGGTGCGTCTGTACCAGAGGGTTTCGCCCGGTTCGAGGGGCTTCATGACGCCTGACAGGCTTGATTCGATGCAGAACGGCACCAGAATCTTCTGATTGAAGTCCTCGTCGGAGGGAGTACCGGAACTGGTGACGGCGTAGTCCCACAGACCGTTGAGGTTCTGCCATTCGGCGCGTTCCATGACGGGACGGGGGTATTCCGGCAATGTGTTCTCAGGGTCAACCTCCGAGGCCCAGCGGGTCTTGATATGGTTGCCTTTCGGCTCCCATGCTGTGGATTCGTCCTTGGCCTTGTATTTGTCCATGAGCACTTTCATCCAGAGACCGCCCATTACCGAGCGTGCGCTGAAGTTGCATGCCCGTCCGTTGTCGGAGAAGTAATAGTCGCTCAGAGGGATGCGTGTGGTGGTCTCGTTGATGTAGTCATAGTGGCGGTCGGAGAATTTGAGGAATGTCTCGGTATCCGGTGACATGGCGGCGGTCCACATAATCCAGTCGCTCTTGGTCTGCAGGTCGCGGCAGTCAAGCGGCAGACCGTATTTCTGCTGTTTGCCCAGATAGAATTTGATTTCGCGGTCAAGAACCTGAGTGGGGAAGATGTTCAGGCCCCACATGCGGTCCCAGATCAGGTTGTATTTCTGGCTCCATGTGCCGGGTTTGTGGAATTCCATGCGGTAGTGGTCGCCGTCACGTGCGTCGGCCTCCCAGAGCAGGGCCATTTCCTTGGACCATTCGCGATATTTCTTTTCGTCACGCTGGTTGCCTCCGATTTTGGGAACGAGGTCGGCGTAGGCAGCCACGGCAAGGATGGCTTTGATTGACAGGTTGGTGTTCTGTTCGCTCGGGCCCTTGAAGTCATCGGTGCAAAGCTGGTTGCCGGGGTTCTGGCCCTCGTTGTGGCAGTAGGCCGCCCATGTGGAGAGGACGCTGCGGTAGGGACGGAGCCATTCGCCATCGCCTGTGATGCGGACTATGGCATTGGCCAGAAGCAGTATGTTGGCCGATTCCTCCAGAGGCATGGTGTCGCCGTAGACCTGACCGTTGGCCAGAGGATACTGTCCGAGGTCATGTGCGGCGCAGTTCTTGCCCTTGCGGGCGTCGGAGAGGGCGTAGTCAAGGATGGAGAGTATCATTCCCTTCTGAAGTTCGGGATTGTAAATCAGATAGAGGGGCGATTCGGGGTAGGTGAGGTCAACGGTGTTGACGCAGCCGTTGGACTTGTTCTCTTTCGAGAAATAGAGGGCTTTGCCGGTGTTGTCCTGGAAGAGTTTGTGGGCGGCCATCACGTGGCGGTAGCAGCCTGACAGCATTTCGGCATATTTTACGTTGCCGGCGGCGAGACCGTCGTCGTAGATGGTCTTGTCAAGGTCGCGGCAGCGCTTCATCAGGTCGGAGTAGTCACGGGCGAATTCCTCGAAAGCCTGGAATATTGTCTTGCCGTTGCGGGCATAGTAGGCTTTGTAGTTGTTCTTCATGTACTGAATGTCATAGACTTCGTCGTAGCCTATCATCATGAAATCCGATGCCGTGGTGACCTTGCCGAGATTGTTGCAGAAGCCTATGGTGGGCATGTTGGAGCGGTTGGTGCTGCGGATGTCGGTGTCCGATGACTTTGCGAGAGCGCCGGTCTTGACAAATTCCGATTCGGCGTCTATCACCGTTGACACGCTCACGTCACCGTTGATTGCGGGAATGTAGAGATAGCCCCAGTCAATGGAAATCATGTCGCCCGAGCGTCCGAGAATGTTCTGGGCCTCCGAGCCGGCCTTGGCGTATTTGATTCCGTTTTCGGTCACGGTGCCGGAGATTGTGGGCTGGCCCATCTCGTTGACCGTCAGCTGTGCGGAGGTGCCTATGTAGAACTGGACGTCATGAGGCTGTCCGTCGGTCGATTTCACCTGATAGGAGATGAAGTTGATGGGGGTGGAGATCAGGTCGAGATTATCTATAAGCATGGGCGCCGTGAACACCAGGTCAAGGTCAACCGGGCCGCATTTGAATGTGTAGTAGGAGCTTGTGGCGAGCACATCCACTGAATTCTGCCGTGCGTTCTCTATCTTGGTTGAGTTGTCCTTGAGGTTTTCGTAGAGACCGAAATCAATGTAGGCTCCGCCGGTGGTGTTGTGGCAGTGCGCGGCTATGATGTTGTCGCCTTCCTTGAGAAGGGCCTTCTGCTCATCTGACAGATGGCGCTGCTCGCCCTGAATCCATGTCTCGCCGGTGGCGGCCACGAGAGTGCCGTTGATGTAGATCTGGAAAACATCGTCGTGCGAGAAGCTTATCCAGAGGTCTTTGGTCAGGTCTTCGGCATCGAGTTTCACGGTGCGGCGCACATAGATGTCGGAGTTCTGGTCTTTCCACTCGTTTCTGACGTTGGGATACTCGTTGACCGTGCCCCATGCAGCCTGTTCTACAGGCCATGAGCTGTCATCGAAATCCACGGCGGCCCAGGCTGTGCCCGACTGACGTGTGTGGGAAACGCGGCCGCTCCAGTCATCGCCGTCAACGGTCATGCCGGCTATGGGGCGGAGGATGTTCTCGCTGCCTTTGCCCATGAAACGGTAGGCGGTACCGTCGACGCGCAGAATGCCTTCTATGGCTTTTTCCTGTTCACACCAGTGGCGTGTGGGGCCTTGGTTGAGCTGGTCATAGTTGGACCATATTGAGAAGAAGGGGTCATTCATCAGAAGCGGTACTGACGGCAGACGCAGGTCGATGTGCTTGTAAGGCACGAAATCGTCGGCTGTCTGCGCCAGCATCGGCAATGCCGAGACTGCGATGGCCAACGAACTCACGAATTGTCGGAAGATTGTCATGGTGGATACGAATATTGGTTTATTTTTTTATTTGCTTGTTGAAGGGCTTTATTGCTTTTCATGGCGGAAGCCGCTGATGCACGATGCAAATATATCTCTATTCTATCCAACCGATGGTCAATACGTGTTCAATAAGTACAAAAATCAATTCAGATGACCTCTCGGGCCGTTTCTGAACTGATTTTTTGTTGTTATGGCATGTAATTGGGCCGGGCAGGGCCCTCTATGGAAGGTTGTCGTCTCAGCCGCGTGCGAGACTCGGGCGGTCCACGCCGAGAACCCAGCGGCTGCCCCAGACGGGCGAGAGGACTTTCATGCTGATGAAACAGCAGATGAAAGTGGTGACCGCGATGGCCGGAATGGCCACGGGGGAGGGCAGCGACATTTCGTCCTTGAATACTCCAACCCACATTCCGAGCCAGAATATGTGCATCAGATACATTCCGTAACTTAAGTTGGAGCAGCTTTCCACTATTTTCGGAGTGGATTTCATCTCAATGCATGAGAAGAGCAGGAATGCCCCGGCGGTTAGCGCCACCACATTGATGGTGCAGAACGCCCAGCCTACTTCAAGCGTGGGAGTATCTATGAGCTGCCCCGGTATGGCCTGGACGTAGAACGACCAGATGGTGACGGCGGCTCCGGCAACAAGCAGGGCGGAGCCTATGGCAAGGCGCCGGGCGCGGTCCCATGTAAGATGCACTCTTATATAATGTGCAAGCACGAGATAGCCCAGATAACCGGAGAAGTACCATAACGTATGGTATTCGTTCCAGAAACACTGGCCCCACACTTCTCCTACCCAGCGGTTGAGGAAGGGGATGCATGTGGAGATAAGGAACAGGACTATGAAGAAACGTTCCTCGCGGGCCGAGGCGTTGCGCAGCCAGGGCGAAATCATGGGAATGAACAGATAGAGCCCTATCAGCGGATACATGAACCAGAGATGTCCGGCAAGCGACGGAAAGTTCAGGAACATACGCGAAAGGTCACGCGAGGATGTGTCGGTGTCAATCTGTCCCCACGCCAGAGGGAGCAGGCTGTAGAGTATGATGAACGCCAGCATGGGCGGAATCACGCGGGTGAACCGGCGCTTGTAGAACGCAAGGGTGGTCTGTCCCTGTTTCATGGGCACGAGCAGATAGGCCGACACGATTATGAACAGCGGGACCGACATGCGCGAGAAACCGTCGTAGAGCGATACCCACAGACGGTCGGTCTCCGATGCCAGCATGGCCACGGGGCCGGCCATGTCGGTGGCGCCGGGTCCGGGATAGAAGTTTTCGCTGGCATGGACCAGCATGACCAGGAAGCATGCGAAGACTCTTACGAAGTCAAGAAATACTATTCGTTGCATTTTTGGAGGCAATGGATGGGGTTTATGTGATAAGAAAGGGTTTGATTCCGATGCATGATGCAAATTTATCTCTTTTCTAACCGACCTTCGGTCAATACTTGTTCAATAAGTGCAAAAATCAATTCAGAAGGCCGGTCAGGGCGTTTCAGAACTGATTTTTTTATAACGTCAGGGCGCCCCTTCATTTGTTGTTTTCGAGCCATTCCGTGCGGACCGCGTCAGGCAGATGCTTCACCGAGAAATCGGAGAAGGTCACATTGAAGCCGTCACCGTCGGGGCAGGCGGCCATCATGCCTACTTTTACCGGGCGGTTGGCTTCCATCCATGCGTTTCGCATCATGACGTATTCCTTGTCATCGAACGAATAGAAAATCTCAATGGCGTCTTTCCGGCGCACGGCCTTTATCCAGATGAAGTCCACGGGCTTGTCAAGAGCAATTACGCTCCAGTCCGATGTGTGATGGGTCACGACGGTGCTGATGTTGAATTTGCCGTCAACGTATTCAATGCCGGCCTTGATGTAGTTCTCGTGGTCTGTACGGATCATCATGCCGGCCTGGTCGAAGCGCACTTTGTAATCGCCCGATACCTTGACCTTGGCCTCGAACTCTCCGCCGTATTCCGCATAGTAGAAGGGGGCGTCGTCAACGGTGAAGCCATAGTGCGATATGCGCCAGTAATCACTTTTGGGCGTTACCGACATCGAAAGTCTGTTGCCGGATATGTTCCACTGCGCCGGTTCGTTGAACCAGTTCATCTTTTCAAGTGTCTGGGCCTGTAATGACAGCCCCGACATAAGCACGAATGCTATTGCTAAAAATTTCTTTACCATAACTTTTGTTTTTCTGTCATATCGAATAACCACTTTTAATTTTTAACTTTGCAAAGTTAAGCAGCTGTACCATGGTGTGCAATGGCTATAAATAACCATTTTTCTCATGAGCAATCTTCCGAAACTCAACCAGCTTCTCAGAAGTCAGATCATTGAGTCTGATTCAATTGATGCCGCTCAATTGCTGCATTATGCCGAGACCGTGTCCCGTATAGAGAACGTCACCGCCGTGGTCAGCGACCTGCGGCGTGGCGTGAGCCGGATATTCCCCGGCAAGTTCGGCCGGATTCTGGATATTGGCAACTACTCGGAAGAGGATTCCATCTGGGAGAAGGCCATTCTGGACCTGATGACGGAAGAGGAACGTGAGGAAAAATATCTCGCCGAGCTCCGCTTCTTCAATTTTCTGCGTCACATTTCCCGCCACGCCCGGCCTGATTATTATCTTGTGTCAAGGCTGCGGATGAAAACGGCCGCGGGCGACACGGCCGATGTAATCCACCGGATGTATTACATATATGCGTCGGATTCCGAGACCATCACCCATGCACTGTGTCTCTACGGGCGCAGCGCGTTCGATTTCACAGGCCGAAGCATAGTTGTCAATTCGCTCACCGGTGTGTCGGAGGAATTGACGTCGTCAGCCGATGCCTCGATTCTCAGCCGACGCGAAAAGCAGGTGCTGAAACTGATTGACTCGGGCAGGAAAAGTCACGAGATAGCCGCCATTCTTGCCATCAGCAAAAACACCGTAAGCCGTCATCGCCAGGAAATACTGGCCAAACTGCAGGTCAAGAACTCCATGGAAGCCTGCCGCGTTGCCAAGACCATGAAGATAATCTGATGCTGCCGGCGGGCGTTGAGGCCGCATCACTGCACGGTTCATGGCGCTTTGAAACGGCTTTGGAACGGTTGTTGTGATAATTGAACTGATTTTGTTTCTCAATTAGGGATTTTGAAAGTAGTTTTGTAATCGGAAAAATATGGCAACCCAATTCTGACACTAAAAACATATCCCTTTCAGTGAAATGAAAAAAGATTTCGTTACAATTCTGCTTATCCTTCCTCTGATAGTATCCATGACCTCGTGCCGCAGCTCGGCCCGGTCAGCCGCCGCCGTGCCGCCAATGGAAACGGCCGATGTCTGGACGGCCTACGATGCGTTCAATAAAGTGTATCTCGATACTGACAAGTACATCTACAAAAACACCAACCGCGATGCCGCGGCGCGCGACCGCTGGCACGGAGCCGCCGCTATATGGTGCCAGCCCATGTATGTCGACATGGCTCTTAACGCTACCGAACTGGCCCGCAAACTCGGCGACGGCAAGCGTGAAAAACAGTATGCCTCTCTTGCAAAGAAACTTATTGACGGCAACATCCGCCATTATGTGAATTTCGATTTCGATAACTGCGACCAGAACCTCGGATGGTTCATCTACGACGACATCCAGTGGTGGACAATAACCATGGCCCGCGCCTATCTGGCCACGGGTGACGAGAATTACCGCCGTCTGGCGGAGGAGAGTTTCGCCAGAGTGTGGTACGGTTCCCCGCGTGTGGGCGACAGCGGCTCCTACGCCGATCCGGCCAAGGGGCTGGGCGGCGGAATGTTCTGGCAGTGGCAGCCCATCGACGGTCCCCGCCGCAACGAGGCCGACCATGGAAAGATGTCATGCATCAATTTCCCCACCGTGGTTGCCGCCATGCTGCTCTATCAGTCAGCTCCGGCCGACCGCAATCCTGACCCCGCGCCTGAAAGATGGACCAACTCGTTCGGCTCGTTCACCCGTCCGCATTACGAGACCAAGCAGCGCTATCTCGATATGGCTAAGGAAATCTATGACTGGAGCGCCCGGAATCTCGGCGACATGTCCACAGGCATGATTCATGACAGCCGCCACGGAGACCACGCCGGCGGACATCCCCTCATCTACAATCAGGGCACATTCATTGGCGCCGGAGCGTTGCTTTATCTCGCAACCGGGGAGCAGCGCTATCTTGACAATGCCAAGGCGGGAGCCGATTATTCAATCAATGTGATGTCGGCCGGGGAAGGTGTGCTCCCCTGGGCCCGCAACCGCAGGAATCCCTACGACCAGGGCAGTCTGGAACAGGGGGTCTATCCCGCCATCTGGGCCCAGTACATGAAGATTCTGACCGACGAGTGCGGACAGAAACAGTATCTGCCGTTCCTGCGCCACAATGTCGAGCTCGGCTGGAAAAACCGCGACATGGCCACCGGCCTGTGCGACGGCGAGTTCGCCAAGGCCACACCCTCGGGTTCGCTCATAGGCAGCTACGCGGCTTCGTCAGTGCCCGCCCTGATGCTGACAACCGCCATTTCCCTTTCCAAGTAACATATCCTTAAATTACCTATATGAAAAAATCAATTCTAATCCTCTCTGCAGCCGCATGCGTGATGATGGCCGGCTGTAACAGCAGTGCCGATAAATCGGGCAAAACAATGTCGGGTCTCGACCCCAGGAACTTTGAAAGCGTGGTCGACGGCAAACCCACCTCACTCTATGTACTGAAAAACGCAGCCGGAATGGAAGCGTGCGTGACCAACTTCGGCGGCCGCATTGTGTCGCTGATGGTTCCCGGTGCCGACGGCGAGTTCCGTGACGTGGTGCTCGGACATGATTCAATTGCCGATTATGTGAATATCGACGGCAATTTCGGCGCTCTCATAGGCCGTTACGGCAACCGCATCAAGAACGGCAAGATTACCGTTGACAGCGTGGAATACCAGCTGCCGCAGAACAACTACGGACACTGTCTGCACGGCGGTCCCAAAGGATTCCACAATTCGGTGTGGGAAGCCAACCAGACAAGCGATTCCACTCTTGTGCTTACTCTCGTGTCGCCCGACGGCGAGGCCGGATTCCCCGGAACCGTGAATGTGGAGGTGACATACACCCTTGCCGGCCACGACCTTGACATAGCCTACAAGGCCACTACCGACAAACCCACCATTCTCAATCTGACCAACCACTCCTATTTCAATCTGAGTGGCGACCCCGCCAACACCATCCTTGACGAGACTGTGGCAATCAACGCCGACGGTTATACTCCCATCGACGCTACTTTCATGACAACCGGCGAGATAGCTCCGGTAGAGGGAACACCGTTTGATTTCCGTGCCGGCAAGAAGGTGGGCCAGGACATTGAGGCCGACAACGAGCAGCTCCACAACGGTCTCGGCTATGACCACAATTTCGTGCTCAACAGCAAGGGCGACATCAACATCCCCGCCGCAACCGTGACCGATTCAGTATCGGGAATCAGAATGGAAGTGCTGACCACAGAGCCGGGCATCCAGTTCTATGTAGGCAACTTCCTCGACGGAAAGGTGTCAGGCAAGAACGGAAAAAAATATCCCCGCCGCGGTGCCATCTGTCTTGAGACACAGCACTATCCCGACAGCCCCAACAAACCCGAATGGCCCTCTGTTGTTGTCCGTCCCGGCGAAACCTATCAGAGCCATTGCATCTATCGCTTCTCCACAGCAAAATAAATCTACACTTTCATACAATATGGCAGGGGGCCCCTTTCGGAGTCCTCTGCTTTTATTTCGTGCATGCCTTAATGGCCTGAGTCAGTTTTAGAGCCGTGCAGAGAGTGATAGAGCCCCCGTCAGGGGCCGGGTCTGTGGTAGGGACGTAGCGGGCATCTGCCACGGGCACGGCCGCTGACGCGGGCTTACATTAGGGGGGGGAGACGCCTCATCCCCCGGTTCCCTGCGGTCACCTCTCCCCCGGCTCCCTACGGTCAACGGGGGTTATGGACGAGCTCGCCCCTGCGGGGCTACAACACCCTATCTGTCAGGTGGGTATATGACGGCTTAAGCCGTCACTCCTATGCTTCGCGATAACGAACCCTCGGGTTCTCATTCCTGCCATAATAAAAAAATAGGCTGCAAGTCTATGACTTACAGCCT
The DNA here is from genome assembly GCA_947627615.1 of uncultured Muribaculaceae bacterium. Classification (GTDB taxonomy): domain Bacteria; phylum Bacteroidota; class Bacteroidia; order Bacteroidales; family Muribaculaceae; genus Paramuribaculum. The sequence goes on from CANQWS010000006.1 coordinate 70,721, forward strand.
ATTTTTGCGGAAAGACAGGGATTCGAACCCTGGGTACCCGTAAGGGTACAACGGTTTTCGAGACCGTCCCGTTCGACCGCTCCGGCATCTTTCCTTTTGCGGTTGCGGATGCAAAGTTACTGAAACTTTTTCGGATTCAACGAATCTTTGGCTAAAAATTTCACTGTCCCGTCACTGCAATGCGTTTGGCCTCGGACTGGATGTCGTGGCCGTCGGTGCTGACGGTGGCGCGATAGATGTAGATTCCACGCTGCACGCGGCGTCCGGCCATGTCGGTGAGATCCCAATGGATGGGCGCCGAATGGAACATGTCCGAGCGGTCGGTGACGGTGGTGGTCCAGACGCGGTGGCCGAGCATGTCGTAAATGTCGAGTGTCACGGTCAGTTTGGCGTCAGGCCGGTTGTGGGTTATATAGAAGTTGGCTTCGGTAGAGGCCGGATTCACATCGGTGTAGATGTCAAATAGTTTTGGCGCCGCGCCGTTCTTGACGAAGAAATCGAGGGTCTGCGAGGTGGAGTTGCCCGAGGTGTCCCACACGCGGAATGTCATCGAGTGGTTTCCTCCCGCCAGATCGGCCATTGGGTAGGCCACGGTGCCGGCGGGCGAGCCGTCGGCGTCGGGCGTGAAGTAGAATGCCACATCGTTGAACGAGTGCGAGCCGTCAAGCTTCAGGGTCATGGAGTGGCCGATGCCGGCCGTCGAGAGGTTTATCGCGGTGTCGTCGCTCACGCGGGCTATGAACATGGGGCTTTCGTTGACGGTGGTGCCGGGGGCGAAGCTCTCGTGGTTAAGATAGGCGTATTCAATGACGGGAGCCTTGGTGTCGGGCTCGGCGGAGTCATCGTAGCCGTACACGTAGAATTTGCGGTTGCAGCCCGAGGCTTCGCGTCCGTCGTCGGCCAGGGCATACATGTTCAGGGCAGCCGGACGGAAATTGTCCATCACCTCCGAGGGCATGGCTATGGTCACATCGAAATGTCCGTTGCTCACGGAGTCACGGCCCACGTAGAGCTTCGGTCCCTGTTCCTCGAACGTTATGGGACGTCCCTCCGTGGGCTTTCCGCCGCCGGTGTTGGCGCCGAGCGAGGTGGTGGAGAATTCGGCGTCGTAGAGCGAGAATGAGATGGTGCCGTTGAAGTCATCCATCGGGTTGCCCTGCGGGTCATAGACCGAGCCGGTGAGCCGCACTCTCTGGCGGGCCATTATGGTGCACTGGTTCTCTTCCGTCACCTCCTGGCCGTCGATCTGCTCCAGCTCTATGCGCGATTCCGGAACGGTGAGCCTCAGGGCCGGGTCGCCGAGCAGAACGTAGTAGAGTTTCTGGTTGTTGGCGTCGCGGCCGTAGTTGGTTATCATGTGGTTTTTGGCCCGCTGGCATATCTCGCCTATGGTGGGCAGGCGCCCGTTGTCGTCGCGCTCGAAAGCGACGGTACCGAACGCGGCGGCAATGCTGCCGTTGTGCGAGATAATGCTCTCGCGGGTGGGGGCTATGGAGGCTATCGAGCCGCCTGACGCATTGAGCAGCATCCTCTCCGCTCCGCTGATTTCCTTGCCGTCATGACGCCCGAAAGAGCAGGTCAGAGCCAGCATCAGGGGCCAGCGGCGGTTGTAGAGCGAGACAATGTCGGGGCCGGAAAGCACATTTTCCTCCATGAGGAAGTTTATGCTGCCGTGGCCTATGTAGTTGAGCCACATGGTGCCTTCGTCGAGCTTGCGGTGCAGACGCTGGCGCGCGCCGGGGCTTTCGCCGCCCTGAAGCTCGAATGCATCCACGTAGACCTTGGTGTAGAACATGTCGGAGCCCGATGTCGATGACATGAAGTTGCCGTACTGGCGTTCGGAGTCAGTCATGAACACTCCCAGGTCGCCGTTGTCGGCAATCATGACCACCTGGTTCTTCCAGTCCGTCGGGTAGGTGTTTCTGGTGTATGCGATGACCTTGTCTACGAACGCCTTGGCGTCCGTCAGGTTGTGGATCGGGGCGCGTCCCAGGGCCACTGACAGCTCCGACGAGCCTGTGCCGGCCACGGAATTGTCGGCAAGCATGGCCACGGGGTCGTCCGACGTGTACGAGCTGATCACCGAGAGGCCGTCGTCGGACTGCCATGTAGGTATGAACGGCTCCTTCAGGTTCTTCATCGCTGCCGACACAAGCCGGTTGTCGTGCGTGGCACGGCCGAAAAGCAGCACGTAGCGCAGCGGCCTGCCAGCCTCGTTGCCGCGGTCGTAGACCATTTTCAGGTAGCGGCGCAGGGCCGTCACGTCTGATGCGCCCGACCCGAATTCGTTGAAAATCTCGTCCTGAATCACCACCTTCACGTCAAGCCTGTCCTGACTTTCGCGGTGGAAGCGCGCGAGTCTCTCGGCCTCGCCGGCCCAGTCTCTCACGGTGATTATCACCATGTCCGGTGTCTGGTCCGATGCGTGGAGGTCCTGATTTGAAATCGCGCCCACATATTTCGGCGCCGGGGCCTCGGCTCCCGGATTCCACGCGGCATATCGGCGCTCGCCGCTGTAGGTGTTGGTCCAGCTTGCCGAGCCGGAGCCCTTTACGGTGCGTATGGCCTTGATGTCGAGCGGGTCGGTGACGTCCCACACAACGGTTTTCTCGTCGGCTCCTGCCAGTGTCACCGAGGGCGACGTCACGCTGAAACAGAGCTTGCCGTCGGTCAGTGCTATGAAGCGTGTGTAGTTCAGGGAAATGGCGTCGAGATTCGCCAGCGTGGTCACTCCCGTTGACGAGAATGCCGCCTCTAAGGTAAGGCGGTCGCTTTCGGGGATGAACGTGTTGGTCACCGTTGAGCGCGTGGCGTAGGAGTATGAGCCTGAGGCCGAGAGCGAGCATTCATGCTCCAGGTCCACACCGTTGGCCCGGAATCTGACCGACGAGCGTGACGAAGAGTTGGCCACGAACGATGCCCGCATCCACACCGGAGTGCCTGCGGCGCGGCCGGGGAGACTGAAGCTGAAGCTCTGGCTGCGTGTCTGCCTGAAATCCTCGCCCACGAACAGATGGCCTGATTCGCCGGGCGATGTCAGGTCTTTCTCGTGATAGAGTCTGTCAGTGAATGTGGTTACGGGCTCCGAGGTCACGCTCTCGAATCCTTCCACCGGAATTTCCCTCTCCGACCCTTCCGGGCGGCTGTCGGTCAGGAAGTAGAAGCCTGTGGACGAGAACGGATTCAGCGTGTGATAGAAGTTGGTGCCGTTTGTGCGGGTCCATGATTCCGGCCCCTCGGCATAGAAATATATTCCTGAGGCAGTGCGGAGTATCTGCTGCGCCGGCAGGTCGTCGATATATTCGGCTTTGGTCAGGCGGTCCGACAGTCTCTGTCCGCCATAGCCGTGAACGGTCACGGCCTCGGGTTTGCCGAAGCCCCATGACCGGAGCGTGTTGTTGGAGATGAAATGCAGCCCCGATGCGCTGACCGATACCTTTATCCATTTTCCGGATGCGAGCACCGAATGTGCGCTGTAGGTGTCAGCGGGAAATGCAAGGGCCATGGAGGGACACAGCAGCATCATGGCTGCCGCGAGCCCCGTAAGTATGGAGAGTCTAAGTGTTGTCCGACGGTTCATATCTAATTATTAACGCATTTCGGGCTGGTTTATTGCATTAGTCAAACAGTGTGAGCTGCCTGTCGAGCAGCCGGAACGACATGCGGTGAAATTCCGTAGGCCCGAACCGGGCTATGGCCTCGCGGTGGGCCTTCGTTGGATAGCCTTTGTTGATGTCCCAGGCATACTGCGGATGCATCGCGTGCAGCCGGCGCATTTCCTCGTCGCGGTGGGTCTTGGCCAGAATCGACGCCGCGGCGATGTTGCCGAAACGGCCGTCGCCTTTCACGAACGTCTGCCAGGGAATGTCGGCGTAGGGAGTGAAGCGGTTGCCGTCGACAATCACGGCCTCCGGCCTGACGGCAAGCCCGTCCAGAGCGCGGTGCATGGCCAGTATCGATGCCCTGAGAATGTTTATGCGGTCAATCTCGTGGTTGTCCACAATGCCTACGGCCCAGCTCACCGCCTCGCTCTCTATGACGTGGCGCAGTTCGTCTCGCCGCTTCTCGGAAAGCTGTTTTGAATCGTTGAGCCACGGATGGCTGAATCCTGCCGGCAGAATCACTGCGGCCGCATAGACGGGGCCGGCCAGACAGCCGCGTCCCGCTTCATCGCAGCCGGCTTCGGCAACGGCCGGATTGCTGCACCACGGCAACAGGTTGTGGGTTCTGTCGTTGGCCATAGTCCTGCGTTCTGTGAATTGAGTGGGGTGGTTATTCTACGAATCCATATCCGAAACCCTTGCGGTTCACAAGGTTGCGCCCGTAATCGCAGAGCTTTTTGCGGAGTCTTGAGATGCCGGTGTCAACGGCGCGGTCGCTGATGTCCGAGTCATTGTCCCACACTTCGGCGCGAATCTGGGCGCGGTCGTAGAAATGGTTGCGGTTGCGCAGAAACAGCGCCAGCAGCTTGAACTCCGTGTGGCTCAGTGACAGCTCCATGCCGTCAAGAAACGCCGTTCCGGCAGCCATGTCGAGCGTCAGGTCGTTGAACCGGAGCACATTGGCCACCCGCCGGGCGTTTGTCATGCGGCGGCGCCTTATGACCGAGCGCACGCGGGCTATCAGCTCGCGGGTCGAGAACGGCTTGGAAATGAAATCGTCGGCGCCGAGATCAAGGGCTTCCACAATGGTGTCCTCCGATGCCTTTGACGTCATCATGATTATGGGCAGCCCCACGGTTTCCGGCTTGGATTTTATGCACTCAATGAGCCTCAGGCCATTGAAGGTCTGGTCCATGAGGTCGATAAGCGCGAGCGAGAATGTCGGGAGGTCCTGCTTCATGGCGTCGGCGGCGTTTTTCACCACCGTGGTCCTGAATCCTTCGTCCTCGAAGCGTATTTCCAGAAGCTCACACATCAGGCTCTCAGAATCCGCTATCAATATGTGCGGTATCTGGGTCGCGGTTGCCGTAGATGTCTGAACTGATGCCATTATCAGGTTGAGAAGAGAGGGTTTTAGGAGTGTTTATAAAAAATCTGTAATATCTGTAATAGTTGTAACATGGCGGCATAGTCAGTCTTAAACCCGGTTAACCCCGGCCATGCCTGTTATGTGATACAAAGATAAGAAATTTTTTCCATGAAACATAATGGCGTGGACCGGTATCGAGCCGATTTCGGCATGAATGTCCGTTCTGTGGAGACAAATATACCAATAATTTATTGCCCGCCGTCTCTGTCGGTGCCTCTTTGTGGCCGTATTGTAACAGAATTTTAATGTGTCCTGTCCGGCTACACATTTCCGTGGCCCGCTCCTGTGGCGTGAATCACGCCGGCGTCCTTCTTATGCGGCTCTGTTGCGGAGCTGCTCCTTTATGGCGTCGACAACGTTGATAATGTAGTCGCCCGTCTTCTCGAGGTTCGACACCATATCCATATAGTAGATACCTGCCTGATAGGGATACTGGTGGGAGTTGATGTTCTCTATGTTGCCGGCGCGCAGCTGGTTGCGGTAGTTGTTGATTTCGCGCTCCTTGTTGTAGCACACTATGATTTCCGGCTCGCGGGCGTGTTCCGGGTCGCGGAGCAGGCGCAGCATGTCGAGCATGGCCTCCTTCACCAGGTTGAACATCGAGTCTATGTTGGCCAGTATGTGGTCGGTGAACTCCACATGGGCCTGGTTGCGGCGCACGAGAATCTTGCCTGCGCCCAGACAGCAGTCGGCTATGCTCTCTATCTCGCTGACAATGCGGAGCATGGCGGCGATGTGCAGTTTTCCTTCGTTTGAAAGGCGTCCCTCCGAACATCGGTTCAGGTAGTGGGCTATCTCTATTTCCATGCGGTCCGAGATGTCCTCGTATTTCTCCAGTCTCGAGAACAGATGGGCATATTCCTCGCTGTCGCTGTCGGTGTGCACGAGCTTCTGCGCCATGTCTATCATCCGTTCCACCCGCTCGCCGTAAACGGCTATCTCCTTCTCGGCCTGTGCTATATTGAGCTCGGCCGCGTTGAGCAGACCGCCCGAGATAAATTTGAGCTGGAATTCCTCGTCCTCCTTGTGCTTGGCCGGAACAAGACGCTCCACAATCTTCACGTAGAGCCCCGTAAACCATATCATTATGGCGAGGTTGATGAGATTGAACACCGTGTGGAACACCGCCAGACCAATCGAAACGCTCTGCTGCAGTGACTCAACCTTGCGTTGGGCCTGGGTTATGTCATTGAACCGCGGATGGTCCGACGGCAGATTGTTGAAGAGGTTGTTGTAGATGTCGGGGTCCGTTTTCTGAATCTGGTTCACGTAGGTCGAGAGACTTTCCGGATTGCCCTGACCCATGGCTATGGTGATGTCCTCGTTGAGTCTCACGAACGGGAAGAACACGCAGAGCACCCACGCGCAACCCAGTACGTTGAACAGCAGGTGGCCCATGGCCGTGCGTTTGGCGGCCACATTTCCGCTCATGGAGGCGAGAAGCGGGGTGACCGTGGTCCCTATGTTGCTGCCCAGCACAAGCGCACACGAGAGGTCGAAACCAATCCAGCCCTTGCTGCACATGATGAGCGTGATGGCGAACGTGGCGGCCGATGACTGGATTATCATGGTAACTATCAGGCCCACAAGTATGAATATCACAACCGAGCCGAAGCCCATGTTGGTGTAGCGCTGCAGGAACGCGAACATTTCGGGGTTGCTCTGGAGGTCAGGAACATAGCTGCTGATCATGTCGAGTCCCATGAACAGGAACGCGAAGCCTACCAGGAATTCGCCTATTGATTTCTGGCGGCTTTTTTTGGAGAACAGAAGCGGGATGGCTATGCCGATCAGCGGCAGCACGAACGCCGATATGTTGACCTTGAATCCGAACAGCGATATGACCCACGCGGTGAACGTGGTTCCGACGTTGGCGCCCATGATCACGGCCATGGACTGCGCCAGTGTCATCAGTCCGGCGTTGACAAAACTTACAACCATCACCGTGGATGCCGATGAGCTCTGGATGAGTGCTGTGATGAAGAAGCCGGTTATGGTACCGGTCACGCGGTTGCGGGTCATTGCCCCGAGAATATTGCGAAGGCGGTCGCCGGCGGCTTTCTGAAGACCTTCACTCATTACTTTCATGCCGTAGAGGAACAGTCCCACTGATCCTAACAGGCAAAGAAAATCTAAAAAGCTGTAGCTCATCTATGTTGAGGTTTGCAGTGATGGGTGTGGATTTTATCCTGATTTACTATGGAACTCCGGTGCCGGGTTCCGCTCACAAAGATAACAAGTTTTTTTCATTTTTTAAATTTCCCACACTAATTTTCACTTTAAAATAATTCCTGCGGTTTTTTGACTGTTTTTAGTTTTTGACACGGAAAAGCCCTGTGGCCGGCTGTAACTTTGCACCTGTAACCCGAAACCTTTTTATCAACCTTAATTTAATCTCTCATGGAAAACATCCAACCGGACCCTGTTGAAGAAATGGCTGAGACAACTCCGGCCGTAGCCGACGAGCCTGTTGCCGAACCCCGGCCCGAAGAAACCATCGCCGCGGAGACCGTCACTGAAGCCGCCCCCGCCGAAACCGGCGGTGAAAAAGAAAACCCCGACATCGCCGCGCTTGTGGCCGAGGCGGAGCAGCGCGGCTACCTGAGGGGGCTCAACGAATGCGCCGCCGGAATGATGGAGCGTCCCGCCCTGCTTGAAAACATGCGCCGACGCACCCCCGAACCCGAACGTTCCGAATCCTTTGCCTCCCAGTTCCTCCAGTCCGTCCCCCGCAACGTATGGGACTGAAACAATGCACAATGCATTACGCATTCTCAATCCTCAATCCCCACTCCCATTACGCATTCTCAATCCTCAATCCTCAATCCCCACTCCCATTACGCATTACGCATTACGCATTCTTAATTATGCATTCTTAATACTAAATTTATTAATTCCCCATTCTTAATTCTAAATTATTATGACCTCCCCCGATTCCACCTCTATCATTACCAATAAGGAAGGCAGCGTTAAAGTTGTCGACGGTCCTCTGACTGTCAACGCCATCCGTCAGGGCTCGCCCTCGCTCCTGACCAACGAGATTGACGGACGCATCGTCAAGATCCGTCCTATGGCAACCCCTGTCGACCAGATTTCGCGCATGGTAGGCGCAAGACCCGCTTCCTCCATGATTGTCGACTACTATTCCGTCGACGCCAAGATGCCCATGGCCGTCCTCGCCGCCCCCATTACCCGCATCCCCGACGGCTTCTACGGAACTTTCCCCACCTACCGCATGCAGGTCAAGGACAACGACGCCATCGCAGTGACCGACACTCTCATGCTCTCGAGCGTCGACGGCGACAATTCCGGAAGGCCCGTGGTGATCTACGTGGTGGCCGCCGACAAGGGAAGCGACACGCCTTACACCGTTATCTTCATCAACAAGACCGACCCCGGGGAGAGCGTCGGCCTGAAAGGCCTGAAAATGGTGCGCATGGGACGCGCCGCCGGCGAACTCGATGTGCAGACGCCTCAGTTCGAGGCCCTTCCGGTAAAGTCCTCCAACTACTGTCAGATTTTCAAGGCTCAGGTCGAACAGTCCGTTCTGGCCAAACTCTCTTCCAAGGAGGTGGGCTGGACCATCAGCGACCAGGAAGAGGTTGCCATCATGGACATGCGTCTGGGCATGGAGAAGAGCTTTCTGTTCGGCGTGAAGGCGCGTCTCACCGATCCCCGTCGCTTCGACGAGGTGCTGTTCACCGAAGGCATCTGGTATCAGGCCGGCTCGGAAATATCTTGCTCTTCAGCCAATTTCTCCAATGACGACCTCGTCAACATAATGCGTCAGGCATTCACCGGCGACTGCTCCGGTTCCTCGCGCAAGATTCTGATGGCCGGCTCCGGTCTGGTGGAGCGTCTCAGCAAACTCGACTACACCAAGGTGATCGGCGCCTCCGACACCGTGACCTACTGGGGCATTGACTTCACCGAAATCCGCTCCAAATTCGGAGTGCTCTGCGTGGTGCTCAACGAAGTGTTCGACCAGTGCGGCCATGCTGACCACGGCATGATAATCGACCCGCAGTACCTCGCCAAGTATTCCCACATCCCCTTCCGCGTGGAGCATCTTGACCTCAAAAGCTCGGGCGTGCGCAACACCGATGCCCTCGTGGCCACCGAAGCGAGCTGCCTTGTGCTCCGCCATCCCAAGGCCCACTGCCGTGTGGTCCTCGAATAACCTCCGTTTGTTCTGATAATTGTTCTCTGATACCATGATTGATTCTTTTGTTTTGTCGGCCGGTGAGATGCTCGCGCTCTGGAAGCGTCGTCTCGGATACGATGCGCCCCGCACTGACTGCACCGTGACCCGCAGCGGCGGTCCTGATCTTGATGACGTCCTGATGGAACAGGCCCGTTCCTGGTACACCTGGACCCTGCGCTCGGCGCCCGCATCGGCTCTTCCGCTCACCGACATCGCAGAACAGACTGCCCTGGCCATCTCCCCCGAGGGGGTGGCCTCGGCTGATCTGCCTCCGGGATGTCTGCGCGTTGTCAGCGTCATGATGGAAGGCTGGATGCAGCCGGCTCTGGTGGTCACCGATTCCTCGTTGCCTGAGGCCGTGGCGCAGACCAATCCCTTTGCCCGCGCCGCTTCCGTGCGTCCTGTGGCCGTTGTGGCCGGGAGCCGCCTGATGCTTTTCTCCGCGCCTTCGCCCGGGGCGCGTCTGCTCTCTCTTGAGGTGGTGATGATGCCTGACATGGCCGACGAGTTCGTCCTGACCGACATGATGGTCGCCTCGATGCCCGTAATCGGTAATGATAAATTTATTCCCCATGAACTCTCTTGATTCCGCTCTCGATGCCTGGCGTGCCGGTGCCGCATTCCGCCGGCGCCGCAGCCGCTACAAGGACTATACCTATGGCCGCCAGTGGTCCGATATGACCGTCGACGCCCGGGGCCTGCCCGTCACAGAGGCCGAACAGGCCGAGAATACCGGCTTCCGGCCAATGTCCAACAATCTCATCCGCCAGCTCGTGAAATGCGTCATAGGCAATTTCCGCATGTCGCTCCGCGAGGCCGATCCGGCCATGGTCGCTGCCGCCGTCGACGGCGAGACCGCCGCGCGCAACGCCCTGACCGAGATTGACTGCCGCATGTTGGAGGAATTCCTCATCTCCGGATGCGCCGTGCAGCGCGTGGTGATGGAACGCCGCATGGCAGGGCAGGGGGTGTGGGTCGACAATGTAAGTCCCGCTGATTTCTTCGTGAATCGATTCACCGATCCCCGCGGCCTTGACATTGAGCTGATAGGAATGCTCCATTCCATGAGTCTCCGCGAGGTGTTGATGCGCTTCGCCCCTCGGGGCGGTGCCGCTGCTGCGCGCATCTCCCGCATCTATGGCCCCGCTGCCGACCGCGGCTACTTCGCCGGCTTCGGCGACACCTCCGACGGCCATTTCTTCGAGGCGCCCTCCGGCCGTTGCCGCGTCATAGAGGTGTGGACCCTCGAGAGCCGCGACATGTTCCGCTGTCATGACACCGCCACCGGCGCCTTTTTCATGGCACGCGGAGCTGACGGCGCCCGTCTGCGCTCCGAGTCCGAACGCCGCGACCGCGAGGGTGAGCCGCAGCTGCTGACCCGACGCGCCGCCACCCTGCGGTGGCACTGCCGCTTCCTCTCGCCCTCCGGCGACGTGCTCGACGATTATGATTCGCCCTATCGCCACGGTCTCCATCCTTTCGCCGTGAAGTTCTATCCGCTGATCGACGGCGAAGTGCATTCGCTCGTGGAGGACATCATTGATCAGCAGCGCTGCGTCAACAGGCTCATCACCCTCATTGACCACATTATGAGCGTCTCGGCCAAGGGTGCGCTGCTCATGCCGGTCGGCTCCCTCGCCCCCGGAATGACCGCGGCCGATGTGGGCCGTCTGTGGGCGCAGTGCGGCAGCATCATCCCTTACAACCCCGCCAAAGGGGAGCCGCGCCAGCTCGTGGCTTCCGGCGACAATGCCGGCGCCTATCAGCTCCTTGACCTGCAGATGCGCATGTTTCAGGAGATTTCGGGTGTGAGCGGCGCTTTGCAGGGACATCTCGCCGGCGGCAACACCTCCGCCGCCATGTACGATGCCCAGGTGCGCAACTCGGCTGTGGCCATCCTTGACCTCATGCAGTCCTTCAACGCTTTCAGGACCGCAAGGAATTCGTTGATTGTCGGCTCCTGAACTTTAAAATGCGGTCGCATTAACCCTCGTTAACATCCGGGGTGTCTGTTCCTGCTCATTTGTTGGTGTATCTTTGCCAATGTAATAAAAACAATCAACCTTTCTCTTTATCTTTTTATCTTAAAATACCATGATTGACACCAATTCTATCGGATTAAGCCGCCGCGACCGCGATTTTCTGAGAGCATGCCGCAATGTGATTGCCCGGAGCCGGACCCCGCTGACCATGGCTCAGGTGGCCGTGAAAGCGGCCTCCGGTCCGGCCCCGGCTTTCTATGTGTCCTACTGCCATGCGCTCCGCCGCCTCCATCAGATCCGCTCTCATTCGGTGGAGCTGCCTGACAGGGGCCGCATGAGTCTCTACCGCGAGCTTCAGAGCCGCGTCGCCGCCCTTTGCTGCGCCAAATCCCTGACTGAGGCCGATGCTCTGGCAAGAGTGCTTGCCGAGGGGCCCGCGCCCGCTTTCTTCCTCACTCCGGCCTCGGCCGTGGTGCTCTATAGTGAACTGCTCGGCAAGGTGCGCCGCGCCAGGCGCCACGTGCCCCTGCCTCCATCTCCCGCTTCAAACCTTAAAAAACAGATAAAATGAACGTATCCATCGCACTTTCCCATGAAAATATTGTCCGCACGGTCTTGGCCGAGTCTGCCCTGCGGCACCATCTCGACGCTTCCCGTCCGCCTTTGCTCACCCCTGATCAGAATGCGGCTGTCCTTCAGCTCGCTGCCGGCGAGATTGCCCGGGTGGCCATGGCTCTGGGGGCCGGCCTCACCGTCGACGGCGACATCTCGGCCCTCTCGCTCGAAATTCCCTCCGGTTCATCGCCCGGAGCCTTGCGCTCCATGATCGAGCAGGCCGTAGGGGCCGCAGTGATGAAACATGCCTATGCTCAGGTCGATTCCTCGGTTGCATCCTGCTTCGGGCAGCTCTATGATTCCGCCATGGAATGCATCCGCTTCTGCCTTGCTGAGGCCGACCGTATCAGGCCGTTCCGCTATTGAACTTTGGCCACTGGAATCTGTTCCTATGAGTGTGTTCGGGATAGCCTCCATGCGCATTGCCAGTCAGATCCCCGGCTCACTCAGAGAAGTTCTCTCACTTCTTGTTTTATTTTTAAATCACCTCTATGGTAATGAAAAGAATTCTTATTGTTACATCGGTCATACTCGCCGGAATCTGCTTGTTTTTCGCCCTGTCGGGCTCCGGTCCGGGGGCCGCGCCGCGGACCATCGTGAAATCCTCCGATTCGCTGTTCGAGGCCGCCGTGGAAATCATCAAGAAATACGAGACCATGCATCAGCCGCGCCACTGGCCGCTGGTGGGCTACGGCCACAAGGTCCTTCCGGGCGAGAGATTCAGCCGCTCGAGGGCAATGAACGAGACCGACGCCGAGATTCTTCTGCGCAAGGACCTGCTGAAGAACTGCGCCGTGTTCCGTGACTGGGGCCGCGATTCGCTCCTGCTCGGAGTACTGGCCTACAACATTGGCTCCGGTGCCACGAAAAACTCATCCGTGGCCCGCAAGCTCAAGAACGGCGACCGCGACATCTATGACAACTATGTGGCCCACAGCCGCTACCGTGGCAAGTCCCACGCCCAGATACGCCGCCGGCGCATCGAAGAGTTCAACACTCTGTTCCGCACCGACACCGTCCTGCTCGAGAACGTCGTCCCGGCTCCCGAAGTCACTCTTCCGGCTGCTCCCGCAGGCAGGATGCCCTCGGTCACGCCGCCCGACAATAATATAAAATGAACATCGTTAAGTAAGTGGAAGAAATTAGATTACGTCGGAAACTTACTTTTGATTAGAACTAATTTTTGACACTTACTTAATCCAGAAGAATTTCTTTAATATGCGTTGTTATATGTCTCTTTTATCCCTCTCCCTGCTTGTCGCTCTCTCCGTGGGAGCCTGCGGGAGAAACTCCGCATCATCCGGGACCGAGGTGCCGCTCGATTCGTTTCCCGAGGCTGTCAGGCCCGTTGTGAAAGCCGTGCGGGGCAATGACAGTGCCGCTTTCGCCGATTATGTGACATATCCGCTCCTGCGCCCCTATCCGCTCCATGACATTGTGGATGCCTCGCAGATGCGGCGTTACTACTCCACCCTTGTCGATGACACGCTGCGTCAGGCCATAGCCTCTTCAACCCCGCGGCAGTGGGAGGAATACGGATGGCGCGGATGGTCGCTCGGCGATGGCCGCTACCTGTGGATCGATGACGGGATATATGACATAAACTATCTTTCCGCCTCCGAGAAACAGATGCTTGATTCGCTCGTGACGCGCGAAATGGCTTCGCTCCTGCCCGGACTGAGGCAGGGCTGGACTCCGGTGGCATGCATGTTTGCAGCCGACAGCTCCGCCGTCTACCGAATTGACGTTTCTCAGGCTTCGGGCGTCGACGCCTCGCCCGTCTACCGCCTCGCCGCCTTTTCCTACCCGCTGGCTCCGCAGCAGAAACCGCTGTCGGTCATGAAAGGCTATCAGCAGGTCGAGGGAACGGCTTCTATAACCTCCTATCAGTTCTCCGCACCTGACGGCACCGCGGCCTTCTATCTCGCCGATGTCCCTGACGACTCCATGTCCGAAATCGAGTTTACATCTCCCTCCGGCTCGGAATCCTCCGTAACGGTCACCCCCGCCTACTGGCTCGACCTCCTTCCCTGACCCCCGCATTATAAAAATAAAAAACGGAGAGCGCGACATTTCTGCCACGCTCTCTTTGTTAAAGTTCAGTTTGTAATCCGTCGGCAGGATTATTTCTCGGCCGAAAGGCGCTCGCGGATTTCGGCGGTCTCTTTCTCGTAGCCGGGTTTTGCAAGAAGAGCGAACATATTCTTCTTGTAGGCTTCAACGCCGGGCTGGTTGAACGGATTGACGCCGAGCAGATAGCCGGAGATGCCGCATGCCTTCTCGAAGAAGTAGATGAGCTCGCCGAGATAGTGCTCGTTGATGGCGGGTATGATCACGCGCATGTTAGGCACGTTGCCGTCAACATGGGCCAGGCGGGTGCCTAACTCAGCCATCTTGTTCACCTCGTCCACGCGCTTGCCGGCAAGGAAGTTAAGGCCGTCAAGGTTGTCCTTGTCGCCGGGAATCACAGTCTCGTGGGCCGATGTCTCTACGCTGATCACGGTCTCGAAGATTATGCGTTCGCCGTCCTGGATCCACTGTCCCATCGAGTGGAGGTCGGTGGAGTTGTCAACTGCGGCCGGGAAGATGCCTTTGCCGTCCTTGCCCTCGCTTTCGCCGTAGAGCTGCTTCCACCATTCGCCGAAATAATGGAGTTTCGGGTTGTAGTTCACAAGGATTTCTATCTTTTTGCCTGCGCGGTACAGGGCGTTGCGTGTGGCGGCGTAGAGAAGTGCCGGATTGGTCGCATAGTCCTCCGAGCGGGTGATTTCCTCCATGGCTTTGGCGCCGTTCACGAGTGCCTCGATGTCGAAGCCGGCCACGGCTATGGGCAGAAGGCCCACAGGAGTCAGCACCGAGAAGCGGCCACCCACATTGTCGGGTATCACGTAGGTCTTGTAGCCTTCCTCGTCCGACATCTGGCGCAGTGCGCCGCGTTTGGCGTCGGTCACGGCCACTATGCGTTCGGCGGCTTCCTTCTTGCCTAAGGTTTCCTCAAGTCTTGCCTTGAGCAGACGGAAGGCTATGGCAGGTTCGGTGGTGGTGCCTGACTTGGAAATCACTATGACTCCGAACTGCTTGCCGTTGAGGTAATCGAGAAGTTCGTAGAGATAGTCCTCGCCTATGTTCTGGCCGGCAAAGACAACTTTGGTGCCTGTGTCGTGGCGGTAAGCCGAAAACGAATCGCTCAGCGCCTCGATGACTGCCTTGGCGCCCAGATATGATCCGCCGATGCCTATGCACACTACTACCTCGCACTTTTCTTGCAGTTTGCGGGCGCTGGCGTTGATGTCGGCTATGGCTTCGGCTGTGATTTCCTCAGGGAGTTTCACCCAGCCTAAGAAATCGTTGCCGGCACCGGTGCCGTTTTCAACTGTTGCAAGGCATTCCCGTGATTCGGGAAGCATGCCCTCTATCGTCGAGGGGCTGACACTCACGCGCGTATCGCGTATGTCGATGCTGATCTGTTTCATGTTCGTATTCTGTTTTATGGGTTGGCTGATTACTTGATGGCTGGATTATGTCAGTGTGGCTCCTATGCTGCGGATGGCCTGTGACGGTCGCACTTGCTCGTAGAGCATCGAGTAGACGCCTTCGAGAAGTGGCATTTCGAGATGCATCTCCTTGACTATCTCGTGCATGCATTTGGTCCCGTAGTAGCCCTCCGCGGTCTGGTTCATCTCCATGCGGGCCGCTCTGACGGAGTAGCCCTTGCCTATCATGGAGCCGAAGTTGTGGTTGCGGCTGAACTGGGAGTATGAGGTCACCAGCAGGTCGCCGAGATACACCGAATCGCATATCTGGCGGCTGCACGGCGCCGCGTGGTTCAGAAACATTTCCATCTCGCGGATGGCGTTGCATACGAGCATCGCGAGGAAATTGTCGCCGTATTTCAGTCCGTGGACCGCTCCCGAAGCTATCGAATAGACATTCTTCAGAACGGCGGCATACTCTATGCCTCTGACATCGGTCGAGGTGACGGTCCGCATGGCGGGGCCCGACAGGAGTGCGGCGAACTTCCGGGCGAGTTCTATCTCCCGGCTTGCCACGGTCAGCACGCTCTGACGTTCCAGAGCAACTTCCTCCGCGTGGCACGGGCCGCCTATCACAAGCATCTGTCCGTAGTCCACGCCGTATTCCCGCTCCATGAAATCCGTGACAATCTCGTTGACCTCCGGAACTATGCCCTTGACGGCCGACACTATGTACTTGCCGCTGAGGTCCACGGTGATTTTCTTCGTGTGGTCGCGGAAATAGGGCGACGGCATCGCCAGCACGAGGGTGTCGGCTTTGGAACACACCTCGTTGATGTCGCTCGAGAATTTTATGCGGTCCGTATCGAATTCGGCGTCGGTAAGATAGGCCGGATTATGGCCCAGACGCTTGAAATCCTCTATGCGGTCGTCGCGCCGCATGTACCAGTAGATGCTTTCGCAGTTGCGGTGGAGAAGCAGAGCAAGCGCGGTGGCCCAGCTGCCGCCTCCCATCACTGCTATGTTTTCCGGAAACCCCATCACGCTTCTGTTGTTTCGTCTGACGGGGTGACTGTTGCGGCGGCTGACTCAATCCAGCCCTTGACTGTTTCGTCCGACGGATTCTCGAGTCCGAGCTTGAATTTCTTGTTCAGTCCGCAGAGTTCCTGACGCAGTTTGCCTGCGGAGCCGTAGCTGCCGAGGCTGCTCACGGTCAGCACTCCGAGCTTGTGGAGTGCCGGAACCCATTCCTCGCCCACGCCAACGGCGCCGAATGCTTTGGCGTCGTCTCTGCGGGCCTTCTTCTCCGGACGCATCTGAGGGAAAAAAAGAACCTCCTGGATAGTGGTCTGGCCGGTCATGAGCATGACCAGACGGTCCATGCCTATTCCCATGCCCGAGGTCGGCGGCATGCCGTATTCCAGGGCGCGGATAAAGTCATGGTCTATGATCATGGCTTCGTCGTCGCCCTTCTCTCCCAGGCGCATCTGCTCCACGAAACGCTCGTACTGGTCTATCGGGTCGTTGAGCTCGGAGTAAGCGTTGGCAAGCTCCTTGCCGTTGACCATCAGCTCGAAACGCTCGGTCAGTTCCGGATTGTCGCGGTGACGTTTGGTCAGAGGCGACATCTCTATCGGGTAATCGGTTATGAATGTGGGCTGTATGTAGGTGCCTTCGCACTTCTCGCCGAATATTTCGTCAATCAGTTTGCCTTTGCCCAGCGAAGGGTCAACCTCAATCTCGAGCTTGCGGCACACCTCGCGGAGCTGTTCCTCGTCCATGCCGGTGATGTCTATGCCGGTATGCTCCTTGATGGCGTCTATCATGGTCACGCGGCGGAACGGTGCCTTGAATGAAATCACGTTGTCGCCCACCTTCACCTCCGTGGTGCCGTTGACGTCCATGCAGATTTTCTCAAGCAGACGCTCCGTGAAGTCCATCATCCAGTTGTAGTCCTTGTAGGCCACGTAGATTTCCATGCAGGTGAACTCCGGATTGTGCGTGCGGTCCATGCCCTCGTTGCGGAAGTTCTTCGAGAACTCGTAGACACCCTCGAAACCGCCAACGATGAGGCGCTTCAGATAAAGCTCGTCGGCAATGCGCAGATAGAGCGGAATGTCAAGGGCGTTGTGGTGGGTGATGAACGGACGGGCCGATGCGCCGCCCGGTATCGACTGAAGGATAGGGGTCTCCACCTCCATGTAGCCATTGCTGTTGAAGAACTCGCGCATCGAATTGTAGACCTTGGTGCGCTTGATGAATATATCCTTGATGCCGTCGTTGACAATTAGGTCAACGTAGCGGCGGCGGTAGCGGAGCTCCGGATCGTCGAAAGCGTCGTAGGTCACTCCGTCCTTCTGTTTCACTATGGGAAGCGGGCGCAGCGATTTGCCGAGCACCGTGATTTCCTCCGCATGCACCGTGATTTCTCCCATCTGCGTGCGGAACACGTAGCCCTTCACGCCGATGAAATCGCCTATGTCGAGCAGCTTCTTGACCACCACGTTGTACTGGTCCTTGTCTTCGCCCGGACAAAGGTCGTCGCGGCTCACATAGACCTGGATTCGGCCCTCGGGGTCCTGGATTTCCAGAAACGAGGCCTTGCCCATGATACGGCGGCTCATCACGCGGCCTGCTATGCTCACCTCCCGGCGGGGGGCGTCGTCGCGGAATGTCTCCTTTATTTCACGTGTATGCCCGGTAACCGGATATTCGGCTGCCGGATACGGGTCTATGCCGCGGCGGCGGATCTCTTCGAGGCTCCCGCGGCGCACTATTTCTTGTTCGCTGAGTTCAAGTAGATTGATAGCCATAAATTGTATGAATCACTTCATTTGTATAATGCTGCAAAATTAGCGAAAAAAAACCAATTCCACAATTGTTACCCCTCATCCACCCCCTTTTGTATCACTCCCTTGCCCCCCCATTATCCTCGGTCAATATCTCAGCGGCGGTTCTTTCGTATAATTCAAACGACGGAAGTGACCCCATAATCCGGTAAATCCTGCTCCGCCTTACGGAAACAGAGCCCGAGTTTGGATCTGTCAGGCAGTTCTCTGTGGCTGATAAAAGTTCATTCATAAGACGCCTTGTAGTATCGGTAAATTTTACATGCTTGGGATTGGATACGTTGAATGGAGGAATTGAAGATGAGGCAAGTGTGTGGATGTGTCGTTTTCCTAACGCCCCTTGTGACTGGAAAGCCGATATTGAAAGCGATAGTGTGTTGCTGTTCAGCATTCCGGCAAGATAAATAGCCTCGTCTTCCGTGCTGACTGTGTCGTAATATATGGTCTGGTCTATGATAAAATTGTTGTTTTGTCCGTCCAGTCCCATATATGCTGCGCATGTGTGGGAACCTCCTGCGCCATAGACAACAAGATACCCCTTGCCGGGTAGTATCTGTGCCGAAAGTTTGTTGCGCATATTCAACGATGTCGCATACATTTGTTTGCCGGGGTGCAACGTTTCATATCTCCGGGAGATGCTTTCAAACGCATGTTGCACAGGTCGTGGCAGGAATTTGATTTCTGTCTCCGAGAGTGCTGCCCACTTCCCCTGTGTGTCCTTATGTATAGGTAGCAGCGATAATGGCATTTCCGAGATATGAAATGGAGTCAGGACATGAGACAATAAAACCGGAAAGAAGTGTGAGGCTGCAATTGTCACTTCCGGCACGGAAAAATCTTTTGCCGTCTTCATGTCTTTCAGGAAATAGGCATAATCTGTACCGGGGCCTATTCGTCTTACGGTGTAACTGTCGTTGATCTTTGTAAGGTTGAAAAAGAAGAGAGATCTTGGCATGATGTCCGCACCCTGCCTGAAGTTGTAGAAATCGAAATCATGGCGTTCCAATGTCAAAGTCTCATTGGTCCATATTGTCATGTTGCCGCTCGCCTTCACTCTGAAAAGAGTTTCAGAAACGCCGTTTTCGTCAATGGTTTTTCCATCAATTTCGTTACGCTGAATGAAATCTCTTTTTCGGCCGAACAATGCTATGGATTTGTTTTTGAATACATTGTCGGGCAATAGCAATATTTCCGAAAAATCAAGACTAACAGGGTCAGTTGCTGTTGAAAAGGAACCGCACCGGAATTTCTCATGATGGTTGCCGTTCAATACTGAATGAGGAAGAATGCACCCGAAAACTCCATCGTCGCATAAATACCTTGACACGGAAGAAACAAGAAATATCGTGGCCATCTCAATGTGATGGGAGCTGGAACCTGTGGGCATTATATTTAATGTTTCGGCCAGTTTCTTCAATCCGGTCCGGAAAGGATTGTTTGCAATTTTGCTCATTGCAAGCCATGGCGTATTTGAAACTATACCGTTGAAATTGGACTTTATAAGTTCCGGCCTGAGGGAGTTTTTTATGACAAAAGACCATAATCCGTTCTTATTTTCCTTATTAAGGGAATACATGGCCGAGTAAAGATCAAAGGCGAATTGTTCTGTTTCTTCTATTTGGGCATCCGTCAGATTGTTATATTGGATTGAATCGCGGATAAAACCGCTGAAATCTTCTCTTTCCGCCTCAACATCCAGAAGATCATGACATTTGTTGACGATACTGTCAAACAATTGTTGGTTCTTTAATGTGAACAATATCTCAGGGACATTCAGTGTCCTGTCGTACAGGGTGACTGTTCTGTTTCCGGAGGAAGAGTATGAGGCTAATGACGACACGAACAGAGAATCGGAATGATATATCGGAATATATATCCCTTCACTGAAATCAATCTCTCCGGCTATATTGACGAGCCAGTTTATCTTGGCGAGGATTGTGGCCAATGGGTCAATGTCGAATCCTGTACAACATGACATCAGCGCCGAACGATAATCCTGAGGACTTAAGTTTTTGGCCAGATTTTTTGTCGCATTAAGTGTCGCCGTGAGCATTGAACCGGAGCCGCAACACATGTCGACGAATCTGGGCATTTCACCTTCCGGAAGCATTGATATCGCATGACGGACAATCATATCCGATAACCACGACGGAGTAAGCTCCTGACCTAAGAGCAATCGGTGGTGTCGGTTTGCGAACTGGACAAGAATGCATCCGAACAGGTCTTCGTCGTTGACGTTTTCGTAATCATATACTGCAAGATCCGACTGGATGCCTGAAAGCAATGAAGTTATGTCTGCTATTCCGCTACCGGAGAGCCATCCGAAATAGTCATATTCGGCAAAGTTGTATATCCCGGAATTTTCAAAGAATCTGCCGGATATGATGTCTTGTATCTCTTCAGGAGCGGACTTTAAAGCCTTGCGCGATAGGATGTTGGCGGCAAGTAGCTTCCCTATGACCGAAATGTAGAATTCAAGTGCGTAGGTCTGTCTCGTATTTTGATAATTTTTGTTTGACGTCAGGGTGCCGCTTTTTTCTACGTCTACAAAAGAGCATCATAGATTTTCGATAAGCGCATAATAGTCCGGCTCTGCTTCCATCCGCGAATTGACGTAGGCCACTATTCCGTTAAGATATGCGGATATATAACGACTTTCAAGCCCGAAGTCATTGGCAAGATCTTTGGCTGTAAGTTGTCGGCCGCCTATATGGCCAAGGTGTTTTGAAAGAAAAGCCAGCAACCGTTCGGCAGAATCAATGCTCGAATCAGTTAGGTGCAGTTGGTCGATCAATCTGAGGGAAATGTTGTCGACGCTGTAGTTTCCCGGTGTAATACTGTTGGGGTCTATCTTATAGATATACCAGTTGAGGGTATCGGAAAGAACACCTGTCACCATGTCTGTGCTGACACCGTTGTTGGCGTATGATGCGCAATATTCTCGGACCTGTCTGAGACCTTCGTCAAACACCGATTTTACAGACAGGTTCTTTTCGTATTCTATTATCGTACTGTCTATGCAGTTGTCAATGAATCCGGAAACGGATATTCGGTTCCTTTTAAGCTTCACGGGTGTTTCGCCTTGGTTTACATGACGGTCAATCCATTTGGTCCCCTGAGGGAACATGAGCCTAAGATAAGAAGTGAAATTCTCTCTTATTCTTGATTCTCTGGAATTCTCCGAGATGAGTCTGAGCGCGTCTCTGATAAAATCTGAGGCGTTTGACAAGTAATAGTTTATCTGCGGCATGAGAGGTATTTTTCTAATGTTGATTGGAGAAAGTTGATGGCCGGGTTTTCCTCTATTCCGAGAGCCCTGACGATAATCTTGTCAATAAGGTCCGTTATCCCGGTGGCGGAATGTATCGGATGCTTGCATAGCCTTTTGCCGAGAAGATCCAGTTCATTGCCGTACTTTGATATATCGGTCGGAAACACACATTTTTTTATCTGTACAGCATCGAGTTTCAGCGCCCCGCCACCCATGACCGAACCGCATTCTTCAAATTGGATCAGAGTCCACCTGCTGTTGAAAAGCGCCAATATAGCATGTTCCGTAAGTTTGCACTCCGCATCGGGGCGGATGCTGTTGAAATTGGCATCTATCAAAATATTACCTGAACAGCAGTTTATTCGGCATATAGGATAATTATTGTTGACTCGAGGTATGAACAGTCTGGCTGAATGTCGTTCGCCCGGCTTAGGTATCATATACCAGAATCTTGGCAATTGGTCTTTATTGCCGGGTTTGACATTGGTCTTCACCGCGGAGAGTTCCGGTATGGGTTTCCCGTTATGCCGGTATGTCTCGGAGAAAGTTATATATGATTCAATGTCCTTATTCAGAGGCTTATATGTTTTATCAATGCAGTCTATATTATCTAAATCTTTCCTGCGGGCTGTATTCTGTATGTTAAGCAGCAAGTCTTCCGGAACTTCTTGGAGGGAATACGTGTCGGAAAGCGCTTTCTGATTTCTGATGATGGGAGCAAATATTTCATCTGAAAATTCAATCGGATTTTTGTAAATGGATGAAAAGCATTGATTGCCGACCCGTGTCAGATAAAAAAAATTGTTAGCACCGGTCCGAAGTCCTTGGGCCACGTGTATATGGAGGTCCTGAACAGATGTGAAATCGCATGACATTCCTGCTGTTAAAAGTGACAACCGGCTCTTTTCAGAGATTCCGTTTGCTTTTTTTCTTAATAGAGAGGACTGGGTTATTGATCTCACTTCGAAATATGGAGGTAGGGAAGTCAGAGAATCGATGCTTTTTTTTAGGTTGATTTCGGCGGGGATGTTTCCGATAAGGGAATTTTCTCCTGACTTCGTCACTTTTTGATTGTCAAAAAATGCGCCTATTGAATATCAGAGCATTAGCATGTGAAATGGGTGA
>CANQWS010000007.1 GCA_947627615.1 uncultured Muribaculaceae bacterium
AGTGGTAGTAAGCCCACCTCGGTGGCGGCCATGTCTGAGTCAAGAATCCCGCGGCTTTAGCCGTGGGAGTATGTCAATAAATGGCGCTATAAGTCAAGTGGGGATGTTATTATCTCTGTTGGGTCTTACGACGGGGAATCTTGGGATGCAGATTCCATTCTGTATCCGGATTTGTTTGAGTTTCTAGGCTGGCGTGAGATTCATTAGCAGGGAGAGCTATGAAAATTAAACTACTAAAACGGCTTAGGCGGGAGGCAATGGAAATTACTCCTTCTCCGGAATGTATGTACCAATCATTTAGCAGTGTGTTGCAAGCAATTTCATGTCCGTGCTGATATGACTTTTCAGGAATTTGCTAAGTCTTTGGTTTCGATTGCTTTCAAGTGGCGGCTTACGCCGGAGGGCGAGAGTTTTTGGCGTGATGTATCTACCCGCTGGGTTGCTCATCTTCGAAGTTTAAAATAGGGTGGTTATGCAATACTTTCTTATTATTGATATAGACGGTACGATTGCTTCGTGTGATCATCGTCTTCATTTTATTTCTGGAGCGTCTAAGGACTGGGACTCTTTTTATGCTGGGGTTGAGGGTGATCCTATTATCGAGAACGTTGCTTGCGTTATTCGTTCGTTGCTTTCTCCGTCTTTACCGCATAACCATTATACGCCTATTTTCATTACGGGGCGTCCTGAGCGCTGTAAGGAGGCTACCATTCAGTGGCTGTCAGGCTTTGGGTTATGGCGTTCAGACGCAGTCTATCTTTGTCGCCCGGATGCGGACCATTGTCCGGACGTGGCTTTGAAGGCTCGTCATTTGGATTACGTGTCTAAGACCTACGGAGTAGCATCCCATAATACGATTATCTTTGAGGATCGTGCCCGTGTCGTAGATATGTATCGTTCACGAGGTTTTACGGTGTTTCAGGTCGCTGACGGAAAATATTAATGGTTTATAATTTGGAGGTGTTAATTTAATTTACTATCTTTGTTTAGAAATAAAATTAACACTTTCCCTATGAATCGCAACTTTCTATTTCCGGTTTTTGAGCGTGTCTACGCTTCTGTTGTTTCTGATTGGCGGAGACGCTTGTTATCCTTACCCGTGGGTACGGTCCTGCTGGTTTCGAGTACCTTATCGCTGGGTGTTCGTGACGAAGGGTTGCAGGGGTCTCCGTCGTTGTTCGTCGAGGATTGCAGTTCGGTCATCGGCGGTCATTTCAGCGTTGTTCGGGATTTCGACCAGCTTCCGCTTTCAGATCAGTTTGCTATCGTAGCATCTTTGGATAGCACGACGCCAGTAATGATCAAGGAGTTATAGATGCGTACGTTTATTGTTTCATTAATATGTTTTTGTTATGAGTTCAAATGTTCAGTCCTTCCTCGTCACTTCCTGTAAAAAGGCCGTAGCTAAGAACGGTCGTTACTATAATCAGCTTGTCGTAGTTGACGAGCATGGCACTTCCATTTCGTGTTTCTTTTGGGAGAATACGGATGCTTTGATGGATCACGTCATCCTGCTTTATGACGGTGTTCCGGAGGCTAACAGTGCTGGGTTCCGGTCTTTCTCGGAGGATCGGTTCGCGGGCGATCTTGGTAACTTCATGAAGGATGCCAAGCTTCAGGAGCAGTATCCTCATTGGGCGTCATTCGTCCATCCGTGCCCTACGTTTGATCGTTTTCAGGCATGCCTTTCGCATCTTCTCGCTGATTGGGTTACCGCTCCAGAGACGCCTGTTGAGTCACTCTCGGCGCGGCAAAAGGTCGTCCGTAGGCTTTTCGAGGAGCTTCCGGCTTTGTACCAGCTTTACTGTGCTTATCCGGCTGCTGCTAAATTCCATCATGCTTACGAAGGTGGCCTTGCTCAGCATACGTTCGAGATTCTTTACATGCTGTGGGGTCTTCGTAAGACTTTCCCTTATCAGTTGGACTTGTTCGTCATTACGCTTGCAGCTTTATACCATGACTGGGGCAAGACGAAGGAGTACACGCCGGAGGTCTTTGAGTATGACGAGACTTTGTGCTTGAAGCCCCATTCGGTTTCCTCCGCGGAGTATGTGAAGGATGTCTACGGTGAGTTCCTTTCGGAGGGGCTTTTGGAGCGCATTCAGCATTGCATCTATTCGCATCATGGCCGTAAGGAGTGGGGTGTTGCATCTGTTCCGGCTACGGTCGAGGCTTTCGTCCTTTCGGAGCTTGACCTTCTTTCGGGACATGGTGCTGCTTTCTTTGCGGTTCCGAATCTGGACTACTCGTCTGCTATCGAGCGTCGTGTTATTAACACACCTAATCCGGAGGAGTAGCTTATGGCTTCAGTTTTGTTTTTGACGGCTACGGACAAGGAGCGGCTTAAGATTAAGCCCCTCCTTGCTCGTCATTCTATTTTAGAGGAGCTGGCGGTTTCGTGGCGTATTGAGTCGGTGGGTTATACTGACTTGGAGGCGGCGTGCAATACTTCCGTGGAGTTGACTCGTGAGTACGATCTTATTGTACGCCTTGGGTATGCTTTAGTGAGTTATCCTACTAAGATTGTAGGCGGCACTCTCTTTTGTGGATCTTCACTTCAGGGTCCTGCTGCGGCGTCTTTGGCTGGCACGGAGTTTTATGCTTCGCCTGCCGCAGGTAGTGGTTTGGTACTGTCGCCTGTTTGTACTGCCGGGTGTTTTATCGGGGATGTTGGCGTTGCTTCTCGTGCTTGGCCTTACGATACTACTGTTGTGTATGATGACGCTATGGGAGGTATTGTTGTGGCTCGCAATTGCATTTCTCCGGCTACGGAGATAGGTGCGGTTTACCTCGGTGTTGTTGACCCGCGTCATGACTCTTATAGTGTTTCTGAGTTTGAGGCTTGCTGCGACGTTTATCCTAATGTTGCAGGCTTGGTTGACGCTGCTTGTGAGCTTGTTGAGTTCTGGGACATTAAATCGAAGTAGTAGTATGGGTTTCATTTCTTCTTATGAGTATAAGCGTGCCTTGAGCATTGTGAAACAGTATGTGGCACAGCAAGCCAATTTTGAGAAGCTTATGGCGGATGTTGTTAATATGTTTCCGATTGGCGCAGAGGTTGGTTCTTCTAAGTCTCTTGCGTCGGGTGTTGTTTACGGTTATGGGAGTTGGCGCGACATTCCGTTATTGAAGATTCGCTTTTCTACGCATGGTGGTAGTTTTGGTTCGGGTACTATCTTGGTTCCGAATGCTTATGTTATTCGTTCTGCGGAGTAGCCATGCGTCTTCTGGTTCGTGATAAGTCGGAGTTTGTCAACTTCGTTCATAACATTTCGGAGCTTCGAGACTTTGTGGAGGCTTATGTGCCGGGTACACGTATTGTTCTTGGGGACATCAGCACCTTTTCCAAGCAGATGGTTTCCATGCTTTTGAAGCTCACGGAGGAGAACCCTCAGATTGACTGTTATAGCTCTTTGGATATTGTCGATCCGGTTTTGCTTAGTAGGTTTCGGGAGGTTGTGAAGGTTCCACTTGAGATTCGTTCTGAGCATTCCGAGAAGGACTTTATGCTTAGTGATCGTTCTTTCTCCAGCACGGTTGCCCATTTGGAGCTTCCGGATACTAGTCGTCTTTTGGCGGTTGGTGCTTCTAAGACGGAGGTTGCTTTATTGTCGTTGCCAGGTGATTATGTACAATTTTACACTGCACATATTGACGCTTCGTCGAGACCGTAACCGTCCTCTCCACGCCCGTCAAACCCGCCCACCGCGGGCAATAATGACTCTAAACCCATACGCTTAATGTTGAGCGCAGCATTGATGTCTCTGTCGTGATGCGTACCGCAACCCGGACATGTCCAAGAACGATCTGAAAGTGTTAACGTAGAATTGTGGAAACCACAATAACTACAAGTCTTCGTACTCGGCGCAAACCTATCTATGAAGATTAAGTTGTGGCCCAACCATTGTGACTTATACTCCAGAACTCTACGAAGCTCACCCCAACAAATGTTTTGTATGGATTTAGCTAAACTATGATTCTTAACCATGCCGACAATATTAAGGTCTTCCATTACTAGCGTTTGGCTTTCACGCAGTAACGTCTTGGCAACATGGTAAATATAATTTTTAATTAAATTGCGTTTCTTAATATAGAGTTTGTTAATCTTCAGCCGGATGTGTGCACGGCGCTTAGACCCTTTTGTCTTTCTAGCTTCGTGCTTCTGCAAGCGTGCTATACGACGGTCGATAGTAGCGTAGAAACGTGGATTAGGTATCTTGTGTCCGTCCGACGTGACGATAAAGTCTTTAAGTCCTAAGTCGATACCGACCGTAGTACTGGCATCGACAGGTTGCGGTTCCGGAATCTCCGTAGTAGTCTCCACCAAACATGAAGCGTAGTACTTACCATCGCTGTCTTGCGTAACCACAATGTGTCGTAAAGTACCAACGAACTCCCGATCTTTCTTGTACTTGACTAAACCTAATTTAGAAAACTTGAGCCGCGCTTGCTCTTGAAGCACATCACAGAACGGATACGGGAATTTGCAAGATTTGCGGCTGCGATGCTTCGTCTTGAACTTCGGATAGCCTTTGTCGGACTTAAAGAAGTTCTGGTAAGCTCTATCCATGTTGTAGACGGCTTGCGGCAAGCATACATGCGGCACGTCGCGCAGCCACGGGAATTCATCTTTAAGTGGCTTTAATCTCTTGATGAGGTCAAACTTACTAAGCTTCGTCTTGTCGGTTTCGTAAGCCGTCTTCCTAATATCAAGAGTTTTATTATAGACGAATCGGCAACATCCAAACGTCGCCTGAAGCAAGGCTTGTTGAGCCTTGTTCGGATAGATGCGATATTTGAATGTCTTATGCATGGATGCAAGTTACAATTATTTTACGTTTATTGCAAGAAGTTGTGTAAAATTGTATGTAATCGCCTTAGTCTATTTGCTATGCCGGGTGTGAGGGTCATATCGTTATCTTCGCCGGATTACTTTCGGATTCTTCCGTTTCTCTTTCCGTCCTACGCTGTATCCAAGAATCCTACGTCGAGTTCTGAGTTTATCACTTATCGTGATATTAAGTCTAAGCAGGATCGGGAGTATCTGGATTACGACTACGCAGATTGTGTTTTCATTTCGCGTCAGATTTTCGATGAGGTCTGGGACGAGGATGTTATCCGTCGTGAGGTTCTGGCCTTCGCCCAGCGTGTCTTTGGTTCCCGCAAGCGCACTTTGAAGACTTTGGCTACGGAGGGTTCCGACTTCATAGATGAGTGTCTGGCTTTCATCTTCACTGGGGTTACGTTCGAGGACGATGAGTCTAAGTTTACGGAGCTCTTTGACTTGTATGGGAGTGTTAAGTTCATTCCTCGGTTTATTCAGGAGTGCGGCAATACGTCTGTAGGTCATGTTTCGGCTTCTATGGATACGTTCATATTACGTTTACTCAACTCCACGGATTCTCCTTATTATCGTCGTGCTAAGATGCGCTTGGAGAGTAGTCTTCGTCCGTCTATTACGGGAGCTATCGAGGCGATGCGTACATTGGATAAGTTCTACACGTCGAAGTTTCGGGATTTGTGTCAGTTGTGGTTTTATATGAACTTGCTGCGTAGGCAGTATTTTAAATAAGCGCATGGGTGTTGTAGATGCTAAGGTAGATGCGGTTGCGATTCTGAAGGCTTATCGGGAAAAGTTTGCGGATCAGGATACTATGATTAATAGTTTGTTCGTTCAGTTGGACACGGAGCTGGATAAGCTTGGTGATCCGTCGCGGTCCCGGTCGGATAAGAACGACGTTGTTCTGGAGTCGGAGTATTTGCTCACGCGCCTTCGTAGTAAGTTGCTTGTTGAGCTGTCGTCCATCCAGAAGGTTTTGAATTCGGTTTCGAATGCTGGGGCTACGAAGCTGTTTAAGGAGCGCTTAAATACGGTTATGGTTTACTTGGGTCGCCTTAATGATCTGCGTGCCGACTTCGAGGTTATTCAGCGTACTAGATACGTTGATAATTGGCGCAGGTAGTTACGTTTATGACATGTCCACTCTGAGGGCTTATGAGAGAGTGTAGGTCCTTTTCGAAGTCGGCGATGCTCTCGGGGTGGACTTTTTACGAATTAAAGCTGCAGAAAGCCCATGCCTTTAGGCATGGGATGTAAACGCAGCGTTAAACATTAAGCGTTCGGGCATGGACGCGTTGATTAGTGGTAGTAAGCCCACCTCGGTGGCGGCCATGTCTGAGTCAAGAATCCCGCGGCTTTAGCCGTGGGAGTATGTCAAGAACCTTTTTAATTAACATATAATTATCTACTTCGAAAATGGGTCAGTTTATTCAGTTTGGGCAGAGTGCTTCTTCAGTGTCTATCAGTCGTGTAGACATTGCCGTGGGGTACACTGGTTATTGTATTCCTCTGGACAACAACACGTTGGCCAAGAATATCGTTTACGTTCGGGGTTTTGGTAACCTTGAGCTTGACAGTCAGTCTATGGTTGAGTTCCGGCTTGAGCCGCAGCTTTACTACTTCTTTTTGGTTGCTCGTCTCAACTGTGATCAGTATGGTCAGGTTGCGAGTGACGACATTACGGTTGAGTATATCCGCATGACGGAGAAGCAGTACTTCCGCTTCTTGGGTCTTCGCCGTGCCAATCCTAATGCTAACGCTATTATGCTGCAGAAGGAGAAGCGCACGAATCAGGAGGGCAAGGACGTTTCGTCGGTGGATTATACTCCGGCTACGCTTCAGTACTCGGATGCTATTCGTCAGCGCATTCAGTTGCTTACTGCTAAGCCTGAAGTTATTCAGGGTCTTTACACGCAGGTTGATGCTGTGACGAGTAAGACTGCTGATGCCTATCGTGCTTACCTTTCGTCCCTCGCTGGTGGCGTTTCTCAGGCTCCGGGTCTTCCGACGCCTCCGCCCCAGCAGCAGCTCGGTCCTATGCCTACGGTTCCACCTACGCCCCCCGCTTACGGTGGTTATCAGGCAGCTCCGGGTCTTCCGCAGCAGACGTATCAGGCTCCCCCTGCGCAGGCTGCTGCTCCTGTCCCTCATCCCGCTCCGGCCCCTGCTCCGGTTCCTCCTGCGGCTTCTTATCCTGCTTCAGGATATGCTTCTGCTCCTACTGCGCCGCAGGCTCAGGCTCCGGGTCTTCCGCAGGATGCTCCGGGTTTGGCTCCGGGCATGCCTATCACTCCGCCGCCTATGGACCCGTTTGCAGGCAATAGCTTCGGTGGGGGTGAGGACTTCCCGGAGGATTTCGGAGGTTCTAGCTTCTAGACCCCCGTGGATTGTTGGACAGCCGGAGGTCTCTTAGGAGGCTTCCGGTTTTTATTTTTGCATCTATGCGAGTACTGGGAATTGATCCAAGCTTCACGCGAACTGGTTTGTCTATTTTAGATTCTGACTTAGGCGTTACTGCGTATACCTCCATTGAAGTGCCACGTGTTCTGAAGGAGGGTGGTAATATTTTTCATTTTGATAAATCTTTTCAAGCGGCTACATGGCATGCTAAGGCGGTACGTGCTTGGCTTGCCGAGTATGATGATGCTGTTGATGCTGTATTTGTTGAGATGCCTGCCATGCTTTCCGGTTCCGGCCCGTATCTCCTTCCTTTGCAGTGTATGCTTTACACGGAGTTTCAGGATTTACAGAAGTATTCTACTGCGGGGCTGTTAGGTTCTCCTTCGGGTCTATTTTCGCCCCCCACAGCCGATTTCTATCTAATCCCGCCCACAGCTATCAACTCTTTGGTCCGTCCGTCTACGGCCAAGAAACGGGCCAAGAAAGGCGAGATTCCAGAAGTCCCGCCTAAGAAGATTTCCAAGGAGGAGGGCAAGAAGCTTATCGTCCAGTGGGTGCTGGATCATTATAGTATTGCTATGAACCATGACGAGGCTTCAGCAGTTATCCTCGCTGCTATTGGTTTGGATATACTGGCTGGTACTTACAAGAAGACTTACCAGCTTTGCCCGCGGCTGCAGAAGGAACTATTCGATTGATTTACACAGAGTTATGTTTTATTTCAATAATGGTTTTGGTCATTGGTTCTATGACGTAGTATGCGACCTCTTGGATGCTGTCAGTTATATATCTAGGAAACTATATACTATTTTACGAATTAAGGCTGTAGAAAGCCCATGCCTTTAGGCATGGGATGTAAACGCAGCGTTAAACATTAAGCGTTCGGGCATGGACGCTTTGATTAGTGGCAGTAAGCCCGCTTTTAGCGGCAGCCATGTTTGAGTCAAGAATCCAGCGTCTTTAGGCGTGGGAGTGTGTCAAACTACCACTTGCACTAAATATAAAATAAATCTAACTTGATGTCATGCATAAAGCATTCAAATATCGCATTTATCCGAACAAGGCCCAGCAGGCTTTGCTTGAGGCGACGTTTGGATGCTGCCGATTCGTCTATAACAAAACGCTCGACATCAGGAAGACGGCATATGAGACCGACAAAACACGGCTTAGCAAATTCGACCTCATTAAGAAAGTAACATCACTAAAAGACGAATTCGAATGGCTTAAAGACGTACCCGCGACATGCCTCCAGCAAGTCGTCGATAATATGGATAAAGCCTATCAGAATTTCTTCAAGTCTGGCAAGGGTTATCCGAAGTTTAAGACGAAGCATCGCAGCCGTAAGTCTTGTTGTTTTTCGGGTCAGCGTAGTGATGTACTGCAAGACATTAGTTGTTTGAAGCTTTCTAAGATAGGATTAGTTAAGTACAAGAAAGACCGTGCGTTTGTTGGTATTTTACGCCACATTGTGATTACACAAGAAAACGACGGTAAGTACTACGCTTCGTGTGTGGTCGAAACGGGCGTAGAAGCACCTAAGCCGCAGCCTGTAGAAGCTAGTACTACGGTCGGCATTGACTTGGGTCTTAAAGACTTTATCATCACGTCGGACGGTCACAAGATACCTAACCCGCGGTTCTACGCTACTGTCGACCGTCGCATAGCACGGTTGCAGAAGCATGAGTCCCGGGAGCAGAAAGGCTCGAAGCGTCGTGCCCGCATACGGTTAAAGATTAATAAACTTTATGTCAAGAAACGTAATTTAATTAAGAACTTCATTTATCATGTTGCCAAGACGTTACTGCGCGAGAGCCAAACGTTAGTAATGGAAGATTTAAATATTGTCGGCATGGTTAAAAATCATAAGTTAGCTAAATCCATTCAGAACATCTGTTGGGGTGAATTAAGGCGAGTACTGGAGTATAAATCGAAGTGGTTGGGTCACAACTTGATTTTCATAGATCGTTGGGCGCCTAGTACGAAGACTTGTAGTCATTGTGGCTTCCACAATTCTACGTTAACGCTTTCAGATCGTTCGTGGGTTTGTCCGGGTTGTGGTACACACCACGACCGTGATATCAACGCTGCAATTAATATTAAGCGTATGGGTTTAGAGACATTACTGCCTGCGGTGAGCGGGTTTGACGGGCGTGGAGAGGTTGGTTGCAACTTCGACGAAGCGTCAATATGTACAGTTTAAAACAGTGTATAATCACCTATATCCAACTGGTTCCGAAGGAGCCGCTAGTGCAATTCTATACCCCCTATTTTCATGAGTGAGTCTTCTACACAAGCTACGGAGGAGGTTAAGATACCAATTCCGGTTTTCCCTTCGTCGGATAGTAGTGATGACGACGATTGGGTGTTCTACGCAGATTTATAATTCCCTGCGGAGGGAGTTCTCCGCCTTTGTTCCCAGCAGGAGGGATTCCTGCGATTTAATTATTTTATTTTATGGCCAAAAAGTCAGAGAAATCCGGGAAGTCGGAGTTGACTTCCCTTGCGGACGTGTTGAATGAGTATGGCATCGACCGTCCTACTACGTTTGTCGATACGGGCATCGACACCTTGAATGACATCTTGGGGGGTGGTATTGCTCGTGGTAGCTCCTACGCTATGTGGGGTGTCGCAGGTTGCGGTAAGTCCACCATTGCGGCCCAGACACTTCGTAGCTTTTGTCGTCAGGGTTTGAAGTGTGTCTTGGTGGATACGGAGCGTGCATGGAATGACCTTCAGCTTCAGTCTTTCGGTTTATGGGAGTACAAGGAGTCTGGTCTTCTTATTCACCTTACGGTCCGTGATTATGCTCAGTTGGAGGACGTATGTAAGGTTATATCTTCAGATCAGGACGCAGGCATTTCGTTTGCCGTCTTTGATAGTATGTCGGAGTTGGAGGCTTACGCGGATAAGACATTGACGGTCAAGGATTGCCGTCCGGGCATTAAGGCGTTGCAGGCATCCTTTTTGCTTCCTCGTATTAAGAACTGGTTTGCGGATGCCGACATTGCGTCCTTATGGCTCTTTCACGCCCGCGCTAACCTCCAGATGGGTGTTCCTAACCCCTACGCCTCGAAGGACCGTCAGGATGGCGGATATGCTGCCCTTCACGTTCCGGACGCTATCATCAAGCTTTCTGTTGGCTTCAAGCTCAAGGAGAAGGAGGGTGACACCGAAGAGGTTTACGGTGTTGAGTTGTTCATGGAGGCTACCAAGAATAAGTTCAGCAAGCCTTTCCGTCAGAAGAAGGTCAAGCTCATTTTCGGTCAGGGTGTTAGCAAGCGCTATGCCACCATTGATGAAGCTGTGGCTTCGGGTGTCATCCGGAAGTCGGGTGCAAGTTATTCGCTTCCGTGGGGTGAGAAGTTCTTTGGAGTCAAGAAGCTTTACGCTATGGAGCATACTACCCTTAAGCGGTTGTACGAGTATCTACGGACTAACGGTGCTTCGGAGGTAGGTACGAGTCCGGGCATTCCGGTCTATGTTGATCCAGCCGTTAATCCGTCGGACTTGGACCCGGAGACAGGTGAGCTTTTATCACCAGAAGGTTCTATTTCAAATTTGTAGTTATGGAGTTGTGTGATACTATTTCCTTCACCTTGACAGCTGCGGGTGCTGCTCATCTTACGGAGTGTGACATGGATTACCGCGAGTATCATCATGTTTATAATGCTCTCCCGGAGGCTGAGTTGCAGCGCTTATATCCTGCGAACTACTATGAGGGTCAGGTTTTGACTATGTCTTTTTCCTCTCTTTTCTGTAGGTTTGAGCGCTATTCTTTCCATCTAGGTTCCGAAGTTCCATTTGTGGATTTGAAGCTAGTAGAATCCAACTAACATGTTTGGTTCTGCGTTTACGAATTAAAGCTGCAGAAAGCCCATGCCTTTAGGCATGGGATGTAAACGCAGCGTTAAACATTAAGCGTTCGGGCATGGACGTGTTGATTAGTGGCAGTAAGCCCGCTTAGGCGGCAGCCATGTTTGAGTCAAGAATCCAGCGGCTTTAGCCGTGGGAGTATGTCAAGTATATGTAACGACTTACTATTTTATGATGATTACAGGCCGGGGTTTTCCTCGGCCTTCGTTGTGGTTTATGGGGGGGTTGGGTTATGGGTTGTGTGTGGGTTGTGGTTGTGGGGTTCCGGGGTGCGTGTGGCCGTGTGGTTTCGGTTGTTGCCTTCGTCGTGTGGTTTGTTTGGTTGTTTTTGTTCTGGCAGAGGGTGCAATTCTATATCCATATTTTTGTGGCATTGTTTATGCGTTGCACTGTTTTACGTTGATGTTTTTAATTAATTTGTTTTTCTTATGAATGGTTATCCTCTGTTTGTAGGTTTTTCGTCTAGCAGCGATACGAGTTATACACCGCCGCAGACGTATTGTTCTCTTATGGTCATTCATTTCCGGACTCTTGGTACTACAGAGCTTATTATTGATTATTGTTCGGGCTATGATTTTGAAGGTCTTCGTGTTCCTTCGGGTAGGCTTTGCTTGAGCTTCTCGGATAGTAGTGCACAGTCTTTGGGTCTTCATAGGCTTACTGATACACTAGAGCGTGGGGGTCATTGTGTGTGCTTTGATTTGGTTACAGCGTTTAGTTTGGACTGATTTATGGTTCAGGTTCCTAGTATTGATAGCTACCTTTGGGGTTACATAGGTTGTGGTCTTAAGGTTCAGGATTGCATTACGGGTTCTGTCTTCCGCTTTCGTGATGTTCGTCCGGGTAGCTGTAGTATGGACGGAGTTCGTCCTGTGCTTCGCCCTTTGCGGTGGTTGTTTACGGATCGAGGTTTTCCTGTGTTGCGTTCTCTTATCGAGTCTTATTATTCGGACGCTTATGACTTTATCTTAGGTTCTGATTATGTTACCTTCAGGAGTCATGGGTCTGATAATGTTTACACGGCTTCGTGGGGCCATGATACACTCTGCTTCTTTGTAGGCTGCTCCGAGGTTGCATGTATTCCTCCTTATTTGGTGTATGATGTCTGCCATAGCTACTTTGTAGATTACCGTGGTTTGCTGGATTGTGGTGCGGCTGTTCCTACGTCTTGTGTTGGTGACGTTTATGCGGAGGGTTGATCCTTCGTGCCCTGTTCTGGTTTTGTTTTTTAGTGTTTATGCTGTAGGATGGATATAGTTGTTAAGGATTACCTTGCTGCGCGTGACGTTCGGGTACGCGTCGAGGGGTTGACGGTGCTTCGTGGTGAGAGCTGTGCTGGTAAGAGTAGTACGTTCCGCGGTGTTGTTGCTGCTTGCATGAATAGGTTTACGTCGGGCTGCGTCCGTTGGGGTTCTGCGGGGTGTAGTGTCTCGGTTCGGTTTGCGGATGACGCCCGTGTTCTGCGTGTTACTAAGACGGAGAAGGGTGGTGCTGTTTATCGGCTTGGGGATGTTACTTATGATAAGACACGGCGCGAGGTTCCGTCGGATGTTTGTAGCTTTCTGAACTTTGGTTTTCTGGAGGCGGGGAGCGATAGGCTTTCCTTGAGCTTCTGGGAGCAGTTTACGCCGCCGTTGCTTATGGGCTTCAGCCAGCGTCGTATTGGTGAGCTTCTAGGTTCTGGTTCTGGGTTATCGGACTGGAGTGTTTGCTGGCGTGGTCTTGGTGTTCGTCGTGACCGCTGCCGTGGTGCTTCTACGAGTTTGGGTAAGCTTTTGGATTCCGCTAAGCGTAGTAGGGAGTTGTATTGCTCGCTTCAGGCGTCGGGTTCTGCTCTTTATGGTAGGGTTACGGATGCCTATAGTAGACTTACGTCGTTGCGTTCGCGGTTGTCGTCCTTGCAGACGCTTCTTTCGTTATGCACGACGGATTATGTCCATGCGTCTTCTGTTGTTTCGGGTTATTCACGGCTGTCTTCGATTTTGGACGCCTACGTCGCGTTTTTGTCCCGCCGCCGGGAGGTAGTATCGCTTTTGACATTATACGCAGACAGATCGCTTCTTTCGGGCCAAATTTCGGATGTTCTGGAGCCTTGCTTGGGTGTTCTTGATAAGCATTCGTCTTTGGTTTCGTCGTGTTCGTCCTTGCGTTCGCGCATGACGTCGCTTGTGTCTTTAGTAGAGATGGTTACGCGCTGCGGTTCTATGTCGTCGGGTCTTTCCGTTTTGTCGGAGTGTGCTTCGTACCTTTCCGGGTTGGAGAGTCTTGCGTCGCGCCGTGCTTCGCTTGTTTCGCGCCGTGAGCGTTTGTCGTCTTTGCTGTCGCTTCTTACGAGCCGCGACTCGTTCGTTTCTGAGATTTGGCGTTTGGAGGGTCTGCTTGATAGTAACGTTTGCCCGTTGTGCGGTTCCCCTTTGGGTTCCCCTTGCTGTTAATTTATTTTACGTTTATCGTTTGGTTTTAATTTTACTTATCTGTTTGTATTATGGCTTTATTGTTGGAAGATATACAGCGTCGTCGGTCCGAGGTTGCTTCGAGCTTATCTGCTGCCCAGACGAAGTTGGGTGTTTTGGAGTCCCAGATTTCGTCATTAAGTAGTAGTTTAGGTTACACTACGGTACCGTCTGAGTCACAGCTTCGTAGTGATCTTGCAGCTTTGGATCGTGAGATTGCGTCTTCGGAGTCCTTGCTTTCGGACGCGGAGTCGGAGATGTCTTCGTGGCTTTCTAAGTACGATGCGCTTCGTGAGGGTTCTACGGGTTCGAGTCCTTCGTCGCCGTCGCTTGCTGCCCCGTCGGGTTCTGGCTCGTCGGGTGTTGCTGCTTCGGGTTCAGGTCCTGTTGTTTCTTGGGGTCCTTCGGGTTCTGGTTCGCTTCCGGACTTCGATGATGGTGATGCTCTTGCTTAGTCTATGGCTTCTTTAGGTGATACATACATAGGCTCTGGAGTCGAGCTTCGCTGCACAGATTGTATGGACTATATGCGGTCTTTACCGGATAAGTCCTTCGACGTTGCTATTGTCGATCCGCCGTATGGGATTCATGTTTCTAAGCGTGACTTGGGAGGTCTTTCGTCTAAGATTTACATGGGTTCATGGGATGACAGTATTCCGGATGGTTCTTACTTTTCGGAGTTGTTCCGTGTTTCGCGTCACCAGATTATCTGGGGTGCTAATTATTTTACGTCTTACTTGCCGGGTATTATGTCATGGGTTGTGTGGGATAAGAGCATTCCGGATAGTTTGAGTTTTGGTCAGGGTGAGCTTGCGTGGACGAGCTTCGGTGGTCCATTGAAGATCGCGCGTATTCCTTACCGGGGTTCGGTTGGTGCGGATGAGGTTCGGATACATCCTACGCAGAAGCCTATTAAGTTGTACGAGTGGTTATTGTCTAGATATGTTAAGCCGGGCATGCGTGTTCTGGATACCCATATGGGTAGTGGTTCTTCGGCCATTGCGTGCCTGAATGCCGGGCTTTCCTTCGTCGGCTGTGAGCTTGATCCTATCCATTACGAGGATGCTAAGAACCGTTTTATTTTTCATAGTAGACAACAGCGATTGTTCTGATTATGAATTTGGATTTGTATACTAGATTTACGGAGTCCTATACTTCATTATGCCGTCGTCTTGAGGATGCCGACGAGCGTGTTCTCAGCTACGAGCGCCAGTTGGGTGAGGTCCTTTCGGAGTCTTCGTTGCTTGAGCGTTGCCGTGACGCTATGGGTTCTGCTAAGGAGCTTCTTACGAAGTCTTCGCTTACACAGTGCGAGCGCCTTGCTACGCTTGCGGTTCGTTCTATCTTCGGTCTGGACGCTAAGGTTGTCTATGATTCGGATGCCAGCAAGTTTCTGCTGGATTACGGTGACGGTAAAAAGAGCGATTTGACGACCGCGCAAAGTGGTGGTTTAATGGTCGTTGTGAGCTTTGTGTTCACGCTTTACTTGATCATGAAGCACAAGTCGCGCCGTGTTTTATTTATGGACGAGGCTTGGGTTCAGGTTTCGGCGGCTCATTATCCTCGGTTTATCGACTTTGTTCGGACCATCTGCCGTGACTTTGGTTTTGAGATTTTGCTTGTTTCGCATGATGCTCGATTGACGCTTGACATGTGTGATAGGTGCTATGAGATACGTGATGGGGAGGCCCATCGTTTAAAGTGAGCTTATGGGAGATTGTGGTTATCGCGGGTTTGTACCTGCAGGTGGTGAGTTTCAGTTTTACGACCGTGTTTATAAGGTTGTTGCTTTGGTCGACTTGGTGAGTCCTATTCCTACGCCGTGTCCGGGCAAGACGGCATATTCCTATGCCCATTGCCCTAGTTGTGCTTTTGCGGATAATCCGTGTCTTTGCGCACAGGCTAGGGATCTGATCGGCGGGTGCTGTGGTTCATGTCGTCGTGATGGTACGTCGGTCTGTATTTTCGAGCTTGGTGTTGCTGTCCGTGGGACGGGAGACATCGTTGATCCGGAGGAGGCTTAGTCTATGAATACGAAGGTTAAGATTTTTGAGTTGCAGGCCGGGGATTACCTTTATGGTCTCACGCAGACTCTAGGTTTCATCACCTACAGGATTGCTTGCATTGAGCGCCATAAGGATATGGTTGACTTGGAGTTATCGGGTCAGGGTCCTTCTGTTGGCGAGTACCGTGTTCAGGTTCCGTGTAGCGAGGATACGGCGTTGCTGATGCTGGCGGTTGACATACTCCCGCGGCTAAAGCCGCTGGATTCTTGACTCAAGCATGGCGGCCGCTAAAAGCGGGCTTACTGCCACTAATCAAAGCGTCCATGCCCGAACGCTTAATGTTTAACGCCGCGTTAAGATCACGATCATGGTGCGCACCACATTGTGGACAAGTCCATGATCGGTCAACCAGCCGAAGCTCTTTGTTAACGTACCCGCAACAACTACACGTCTTGCTGCTCGCAAACCACTTGTCAACATGCACAATATGGGTGTTGTACTTAGTGGCCACGAATTCTAAGCGTGACACGAAAGATGCGTGGCTGAGGTCGATATATTGAGGATCAGAAGAAAAAGTAGGCTGCATTCATCCCATGCCTAAAGGCATGGGCTTTCTGCAGCTTTAATTCGTAAGGAGTGTCGTAAGTCGGCTACTGACTCGTCACGTTCTGCTGCTTCGTCTGCGAAGTTGTGTGCTTCCAGTGCGGAGTTGAAGAAGGCTATGTCGGTTGAGGTTCCGGCGGCTAAGGTTGTGGCCCGCAATGGTGTTCCTACGTCGGAGTCTAAGCTTCCGCGTCGCCTTCGTAGGTTATCCCCCCCCCTTGCGGCGGATGCCGTTCCGGGGAGTTCCGACCGCGTGTCTTCAGTGGATGTGTGTATTGAGTCGGGTGTGTGCTCTGATTTGAGTGATACGCGCGGCTTTAACCCTTTGTTCGAGGGCATCTCGTCGGAGGAGTTGTTTTCGGAGCTTGAGGCTCGTGGTTTTGCTCTGGATGGCGTTTACCGCCTTCGTGTCATTCGGGAGCGCGTTGTCAGGTAGTACGTTTATGGTTTATTTGACGGGCGTGGAGAGGTCGGTTACGGCTTCGACGAAGCGTCAATATGTATAATTAATAATTGTATATAATCACCTAAATGGTTTTTTGTCATGGAAGTTACTCGTGGTTTATTGTTGGATTCCTTGAAGGGGTCCGATAACTTTGATAAGTGTGTGTGTCTTGCCCGGCATCTGTCTTCGGAGCTTGGGGGTGCTTTTTCTATCGAGCATGAGCTTTCGGATACGTATGAGCTTAGCTTTCATTCTTTCGATATTGAGGATGCTATGCTTGTTGTATTCCGGGGTACTCGCTGTACGGTTTTTCAGTCTGGAGAGGCTCAGCGTATCTTCGTTGGTCCTTTCTCTGGGGATGATCTTAGTGTTCTTTTGGAGCTTTTCGGTGTCGAATGAGTCGCTTTCTTTTCATTACGGACTTGCATATAACCACCACGTGTCCGGTCCGCACGGGTAATCCTTTGGAGGACGTTTGTTCTAAGCTTCGGTGGTGTGTCGACTTCGTCAATGAGCATGATGCTACGTTGCTTCTTGGTGGTGACATCTTCGATAAGCCTACGGTTCCTCTGGAGGCTATTAACATGGTCATCGAGGTCCTTCGTGGTTGCCGCCGTATGCCATTAGGTGTCTGGGGCAATCACGATCAGCTTTACCGTGCTGCAGAGAATAATCCTAAGTGTGCCCTGTATACACTTGCTTCGTCCCGTGTCATTGCGCTGATTGATGACCGGGATGTTGAGTTTGAGGACTGTACTGTCACTAATGTTCTACCTTTGCAGACGAGTTCGAGTCCTCAGATTTTCATTTATCACGGTTTCCTCAACCAGAAGGACGGTCGGTTCACGGTTCCGCTTTCGGACATTGCTTCTCCATCGAGTCCTACGTTGGTTCTGCTGGGGCATGACCATATTGAGTATGCGGACTTGGAGTTGTCGGACTCGGTTACGGTTGTTCGTCCGGGCAGCTTGTTTCGGAATCGCCGTGTTGAGACGTCGGAGCGTCCTCCTAAGGGGGTCTATGTTGAGGTTTCGAATGGGTCTATTTCTCACCGCATGGTCGAGGTTCCGGCTCGATCTTTCGACAGCATCTTTGCTGTTAAGACGGATGGTTCCGTTGCGCCGTCGGAGGATGTTGATTATGACAAGCTTCTAGAGACGCTTCAGGCGAGCTGTGGTTCTGATGATCTCACGTTTATAGATGCTCTTTCGTCGGTTGCGGACGAGGACGTCGTTTTGTACTGCGAGGGTGTCGTAGCGGAGAGTCTTCAGTCTTCGGCGCGTTAGTTCATAAACTTTTAACATTTCCATATGTCTAATATTAATGATTTTAAGTTAGAGGGGGCTGTGGCGTCGGATGCCATGTCCCCTCTTAGCACGTTAGGTCTTGATGATGTTTCCGCTTCGGAGCTTGCGGGCATTGCAGAGGCTTCGTCGGGTCTTCCTTATGACCATTACATTTCGTTTTCGAAGCTTCAGGCTACTCCTATGCTTCGTGTTCTGGATTGCCTTTCAAAGTTGGCAGCGGCTTTGTCAGGCAAGAACGTCCTGATTTCAGCCAATGAGAAGCTCATCACGGTCAAGTATGACAATGCTGCCTACCAGTTTGTTTTTCGCATTCCGAACTCGTCGGGTAAGACGTTGTCACCTTTTGCCATTCCCATTTCAACCCTGAAGGCATTGTTCGGGAATGTCATGGCTCACTTGGTTCTCGTCGAGCAGAAGAGTTCCTTCGGGGATCAGCCTGCGGGGCTGTACGCTCATTTCTCGGGGAACCTTGTCTTTGTAGCTACGCAGCCGTTCGACGAGGGTATGTACAAGTTTGCCTACGACAAGATGACGGATCAGCTTGATGGATCTTACATTAGAACTCACCTTCGTTCCTTTACGTCGCTGCTTGCTTTTTCGGAGCGGACGTCGGAGCGCCATTTGATCTGTCAGGGTGGGATGTCATATTTGAACATCGGCTCAATTCTGGGGCGCATGAAGTCATTCTTTGGTAATCATGACTGCATCATCT
This sequence comes from uncultured Muribaculaceae bacterium, assembly GCA_947627615.1. Classification (GTDB taxonomy): domain Bacteria; phylum Bacteroidota; class Bacteroidia; order Bacteroidales; family Muribaculaceae; genus Paramuribaculum. The sequence goes on from CANQWS010000007.1 coordinate 18,640, forward strand.
CCCGGTATTTGGTTGACTGTATTGCCACGCTTGCTGAGTTCGACGGCACGTCTGTTTCGGGTTTCTTTGCGGACGACCATGCTTCTTTGAAGTTCGGTGATAGCTGCTATCTTCGATTTGCCTACACTTCGGGGGAAGCTGTTTCTAGGTTCATGAGTCCTTTGTTCCGCAATTCGTTCTCGTATGATACCTCGATTCGCATTGATGACACTCCTTTTTGTCAGTTGTTGACGGTTATTGGGTCTTTGGATTACTTCACGGACACTATTAAGGTTTCCTTCGCCACTAGCGACTTTACGGTCGTGGCTCACAAGAAGGACGGTTCGGATGCGACTTACAAGTTCCAGTACAAAGAGGGCACGAGTCCGTCGGGGACTATCATCGTGTCGATTCCAGTTTTGCTTGGTGTTCTGTCGAAGGCTTCGGATGTCACCAAGTATAGCTGTGCTTCTAGTAGCCTTGTTGTAGACTTGGGCGATTGTACTTACTGCGTACGCTCTGTGCTTATGGCGTAGTCATTGTGGAGTGTTGTTTGCTTCTACTTCCCGGTCCTTTCATGGGGCCGGGATTTTAATTTTCGGCATTGTGCAATTATATATCCTATAAATTCATTTAGGCGTGATTACAGAGCTTCTTTCAGGCATGAGTGTTTCGGAGTGTCGGCGTCGTGGTCTTTCGTCGCTTCGTCCGTCGGGTTTTTCAGGTCCGGGTCTTTATAGCCTTTGTAAGGTATCTGATTCGGTCTCATTGGTGCTGCTGTCTTCGGATGAGCTTTCCGGAGTTCAGGACGCTGCGTCTGAGGGGTCTTTCGTCACGTTTGGAGGCATTAAGTATCGGTTATTACAGGAGACGCCTAATGCGTGGCTTGTAGAGCCACTTTCGGGCGATGCTGGGGATTCGGATTCTTTCATCACGTTATTGAAGTCTCAGTATTCGGAACCCGATCCGGAGGTAGATGCAGATCAGGAGTCGTTGGATGCAGCTACGAAGGCGCATGCTTCTACGCTTCCTTCGCCGTCGCGTTCTGCTTCTACGCATAAGGAGTCTGCCTCCTACGATTTCACTAAGCCGTACAAGGCTTCAGACTTGAAGTTGGTTGCCTACTCGTACATGAATCCTACGCTGTGGGCGGATGCGGTTAGTGCGGTTGCTTCGCGTGATGGTTCCGATAAGATTATGGTTGGTAAAGTGGTTTCTGAGTATCGACGCTTGCGGCGTGCTTCTAAGAGTAAGTAGTAGGTATGCTTAGGGATAGTGATTATAGGGATTTGTGTCGTGTCGAAGATTCTTCGGCCAGTTCTGTTTTTGACGCCGCTGGTGATTCTAAAGGCGTTTTGGGTGCTGTAGGTGGTGCTATTAAGAATGCTTTTAAGGAAGCGGGCAAGGGGTTACTTACGGATTTACTGTATGGCTCTACTGGCTTGAAGGGGTCGGATATCGTCGAGTTCTTTGACACGTTGGACAAGAAGCTTCGTCATGGCGACCGTGCTGCTTTGTCTGCTGCGCTTGCGCAGATCGCATACGGCAAATGTAATCTGCAGGAGGGCTTCTACATTTTGAGTGCTACGGATGTCACTTCGTCGTCTATGGAGGATTACACTTTCAAGATGCCTATCTTTGCTGCTGTTGATTGGGACTCTTATAAGAAGCTTAAAGAGTACAAGCGCGGTGCTTGGGAGGATATTGATGATGCGGACAGGCGTGATGACGCTAAGGCGCAGGAGGAGAAGGAGCTTGCCGAGTTGCAGTCTAAGTTTATCGACAAGCCCTTGACGGATGCCTACGCAGGCGACGACTTTTTGGCTCACATCATTCCGAATCCTGTGTCTGGCGACTTGTCGGTTCATTGGGGTTACATTCCTAATAAGAACATTGCGCAGGCTTTTGTTGCGAATGTCTCCGGGGATCGTTCTTTCACACTCAGTGTCTTCAAGGATGATAAATCTGCGGTTACGGCCGTGAAGCAGAAAGAGGTTTCGAAGTAGTTGTGCCTTTAAATTAACTTTCTTATATTTGCATAAAATTTACACTCATGAGTTTTACAGATATAATTTCGAGTAGTGTCATCACGGATGCGGATGCTTCGAGCTACGATTCGGATAAGATGGCTTCTCAGTTTACGGAGACGTTTGGCTTTCCTCGGAAGGGTAAGTGGGGTTCGATGAATTACATTCTTTCGGTTCCTAGTGGTAACTACGAGGATATTGAGTTGAATTCTGCGGGTGTTCCGGTTTATGCGGGGGCGCAGTCCTCGCCTTATGGTGGGGCTGTATTTCTTGTCGAGGTTTTGCCGTCGGGTGAGATGTCGGTTGTCGAGGATATTTCTTACGCGGGAGTTATGGCGGAGCCTACGGTTGCCGATATTCTTTTCGATTACGATCTTCTGGACTCGGATAACGAGTATTATGTTGAGTCCTACGAGAAGAAGTATGGTGCCACGCCGGATGAGGATGCTCGGTACTCTGCTTCGGAGGATGTCGATGATAGTATTGATGCGCCTGCACCTTATAGTGCGGGTGTGACGATGATGTCTGACATTGGCTCTCATGTTCCGGGTCAGTTCCCGGCCAAGCGCCGTCGTCGGACTTGTGATGAGTAATTCATTTTTTCAATTTTTAGATAGTTCATTATGGGAAAAGGTTTTTGGGAACACATGGTTGCGGACAGCACGTCATGGGTTCAGGATTCGAATGAGCGTCTTAAGGAGTACCTTGAGGGTTCTTTGAGTAAGGCGGGTCTGGAGTCTTTCGTTACGGTTATGCCGCGGCGTGACGGTTATCGTATTTATGCTGGGGAGAAGCCGGACGCTCCTTTTGCATATGTAGATGTTTACTTAGACGGCAATGCTTTGGTTGTTGAGGGTTCCAGCAAGCGGCATCTTTCGGAGCAGGAGATGGGTGACTTGGCTCGTTTCCTCGGCATTTCGGGTTCGGAGGCTGGTGAGAAGCTCAATCGCTTCCGCAAGTTCATTGACGCGCTTCAGAAGCACGCGGGCGAGGACGTTGACAAGCTCGATGACTTGAAGGTTTCGGATGCTTGTGGCAAGGGCACTAAGGGTCAGGAGATCGCCAAGGCTGTTTCCGAGGCGAACGTTTCAGACGGTTTGGAAGACTCGCCGTCTGTAGATGCTTACTTGGCTCATGATGGTGCCATGTCTTTCGATGACGCTGCCGATATCATTTCTTCTTTCAATACTGATTACAGTTTGGAGGATGGTCTTTTGTGGGTTTCAGAGAATTGGGTTGATCCGTCGGATTCCGCCACTGAAGTTAATCTTGGATTGGCGGCTGGTATTCTGGGCATTGCCGCTGGGGATGATATTGTAGCTTCCGATCTTTACGATAGCTTGTCGGATGACGAGGTTTACGAGAAGCTTGCGGTTAAAGATTTGGTTGTTCAGGTATACACTTCTGACAATCGTGAGCACCATGAGTTTATTTACAAGGCCCCTTCGCATGAATTGCTTCGCAAGGTTGTGCGTACTGTACTGTACTTTTCAGAGGCTCAGGACAACTACAAGGATACTTATGAGGGTCTTAAGAAGATTTTGCCTGCTGCCCAGATTAGCGACTCTGTCTCTGTGAATTTCAAGAATTCGAAGGGTGGTTCTGCTGTTCGCCAGCTTTTGGGTGAGCGGGTTGGTAAGCCTGTTGGTAAGGCTCGTCCGGTTAGGGACTCGAAGGCTTCGGAGGTTGCTAAGATCGACAAGGCTTTGGACTTGGTTCGCAATGCTTATAAGAGTACTGGCAAGAAGTCGGAGGTCAAGGGCATGTCTATGGACATCAAGGGTCTCGATGATGCTGTTGTTGACCTGAAGGCATATAAGTCTGGCAAGGAGGATAAGATTGCCGTTGAGATTCGTTGGAAGGATGGCGAGCGCAAGGGCTTCGATTATGGTATCGATGCTAAGGCTTCTCATGTTTACGGCGACATTGTTTCGTTGAAGAAGGTTGCCGACAGTTTGGAGGACCCTACGGAGGACTTGATTGGCGTTGCTAAGGAGGGTGATATTACTTACGCTGAAGTCGAGAGTATCTTCTCAGCTAATGATGTTGTACCGTCTCTTGATGATCGTACTTTGTGGGTCATTTATAAGTGGGATGATCCGGAGGACTTAGTGGATACGGTCTATCTTGACTTGTCTTCGGGTCTTGAAGGCATTGGAGGTGTTGATGAGTATGAGCCGCTGCTTGACATGCCGGAGGATAGATTCGTGCAGGAAGTTAAGGTTGACTATGCTTTAGTCCAGACTAGGTTATATTCGGGGGCTAAGGATACTGAGACTGAATACGATGAATTCTATTACGAGAATCCTTCGAAGTTCACTCTTGATCGTATTACTCGGGTTGTTAAGGCTGTTAGTATCGTGGCGTCCTCTTACGAGGGTACTGTGCAGCTCTTGGAGGCTAGTCTTCCGAAGGAGGGTCGTGTTTCTGACTCGGTTCATGTTGACATTAAGAATCGCAAGGGTGGTGCTCCGGTTCGTCAGATCGATGGTTCTCGCATTGGCAAGCCTGTCGCAAAGGCTCGCCCGGTTAGGGACTCGAAGCTTGATGGTCAGAAGGTCGGTAAGCCCACCCCGAAGGCTAAGGTTCGAGACTTCGCTGCAGCTCCTGAGTCGGCTTTGGTACCGTTCCAGAATGCTTGGGCTAAGCTGCAGTCTAATTCCAAGCTCCCGAAGGTGAAGACTTCTATTAACTACATGGGCGATCTGATTCCTGTTGAGCTGGAGCGCAAGGGGGCTGATGCTGTGGATGTTTATGTTAATGGTAAGTCTGTAGGCAGCTATGACTTGAAGAAGGACAGCGCTGACTACGTTTTCAATGCCATTATTGGTCGTGATGATACTACGGTGGGTGATCGCGTTGATAAGGGTCTTTCGAAGACGTCGGATGATGCTGACGGTAAAATTCCGGCTGTTGGTTCTAGAGTCAAGATTTTCGGTGATCCTGAAAGTCCTCGGTTTGGCGAGGAAGGCGAAGTTGTCGCTACGATGAAGGGACGCAATGGTCATTTTATTATATCGGTCAAGTTTGCTGATGGGGATATGTACGGTTATAAGGAGAGTGAGATTGTTAGTGACTCTGCGGACTTTGCTACACCTATTGCCCCTCAGACTAAAGTTTACATTAAAGACTTCTTGACCACCGATCCTTATGGCCATAGCGGCGATGCAGGTGTGGTTCTTGGACGTCTGGACGTCGATCCGGATACGGTTGTAGTGTCGTTCGAGTCGGGTGTTCCTGTTGCCTTGTATGACATTGACGCTATCGCGCTGGACGGCACTCCCGCGAAGACTCAGGATGCTGCTCCGGCACCCTTTGCTAAAGTGAAGGAGGGTCTGGAGTTGTTCGTTCCTTTAGCTATCACGGCTCATGGGGGTTCGGTAGGTGCTGATTCGGTTACTATTACTGAAGGTGCTGATGGTCGCATCTCCGTTGGTCTGGCTGCTGACTTGGGCGATACTGAAGTTTCTGCGGCTGCGGGTGCACTTGACAACGTTGCTCGGGTCTTGGGTTATGCAGCATCGAAAGAAGCTGATGGTCGCACCTTCTTGTTGACTCCGCTTCGTGTTTCGGATTCTGTAGAGGATGCAGCTAGTTTAGTAGCTTCTCTGGAGTCTGACTCGTCTATCGAGAATCAGCGTCGTGTTGCCGACATAATGCTGAAGAATGATATGCATGTTCTGAAGGATGGTCGCAAGGAGATTATGGTCATTGCTAATGCCGATACTGATATTCCGTTGTTCTCCTTCAAGCAGCATGCGTGGACGCATATTCACGATAAGGCTTCGGATTCGGAGAAGCGTTCGGATTTCGTCTTTCCTGCGGATTCCTCGGATGTGAATGACGGCAAGGGTCACTTTCCTTTGAACAGTCTCCGTCGTGCTCGTGCTGCTATCGCTTACGCGAATAAGTATCAGGAGCTTCCTACGTGGTACTCGGGTGATCTTGACCTGAAGGGCTTCGTCGATAAGATTGTGTCGGAGGTCAAGAAGCAGTATCCGTCTATTGAAATTTCCCCGGAGTCTTATATCCCTGCTCCGGATCAGAAATAGGTTGGTATAATTTTTAAGTGAGAGGTGGAGTTTCGGCTCCACCTTTTTTATTGCATTAATTTGTTTATTAAATTAATTATACTTATATTTGTAGCATGAAGTACGTTGATTGTGCAACTTAATATGCTTTGGTAATGAGTAAGTGTTTGTCATTTGCAGATGTTTATGAGGTGCTGGCGGCGTCTTCTTTTGTTGGCTATGAGTACGGAATCAACGGTTGCTTTCGTGTATTCTACTCCGGTGCTTCTGCAGAATGTTGTCTTGTGGTTCAGACGCCCTTGTCTGCGTTTCCATCGCGCGATATGCGTGATGTTTCTGTTCGTTCTTTGCGTGTAGGTATTCAGTCGTTTGCCGATCCTGCGCTTGCTACAGATACGTCTCGCTATTTGGAGTTCAAGACTCCGACGTCGTTGCCTTTGGTTTCTCAGGTTGCGACTGTGTTACAAGACCTTTGTGCGTCTTGTCGCGGAGGTCTTCCTAACCGTATGGCTATTGTAGACCAAGCTGTTGCTTCGCTTCAGTCTTTGGGTTTTGTACTTGGTGATTTTCCGATTTATGAAGACGCCTAAACGTGATACCTTCTTCGCTGATGCTGCTAGGCGGCGTATTGATAATGAGTTCTGGGTTGCTCCGGATGGCCGCGTTGTTCGCCTTCGTGTGTCGGGCGATCCGGACTGGGATGTCATTTCAAGTATTGTTTCACTGCATGGGGCTATTGCAGAGCAACAGTTCAGTAATTGCCTCGGTTCTCCGGAGGATTATGCTCGGAAGCTGGGTTGGGTTTCCGTTCAGCTTGATAACGAGTACCGTGCCCCTCATTGCTACAAAGAGCCTACGCAGTCGCAGATAAATACGATGTTCGATTTTGGTTACGCTCTTAATGATGGTACGGGGTTCTCAATGCTTGGTCCTGTGTGGTCGTTTCATAAATTGCCGAAGTGATGAATTGTTCTTTTCTGAAGCGGTTTTCGCGTTCTGCTTTCTTACGGGGTGGAGTCGTCAGTCCCCATAAGTTCGCCTACCTAGTATTTGAGTGGCGTCGCTTGTCTGTCGAGTTAGGAGCAGACTGGTATGGCCTTGCGTTTGGGCTTCGTCTGTCTTGCTGGGCCGTACGAGTTGACTTTTTGGTTTTCAACTTTGAGGTTTCTTTGGTTTCGGAGGATGAGTCATAGGGTTGGTGCATGATGATACGTTCGGTGCGGTTTATAGAGTCTTATTATAAGGTCCTGCATAACGGTTGTGAGTTTTACAACCGGGATGCAGGTCTTATGACGTCTGATGATTTTAAGTCTTCGGATGTCAAGTGGCTCATTGTGTTTCCGTCTTCGTCGTTCGACAAGGATAATTCGATGACGCCTACGGTTCTGTTGGACTTTGTTCGCAGTTCGTGTCCGGGTGTCTTCATTGACTTTGCTTTTCTGCCTTGCCGGGATGACATTCGGTGGTATGATAAGGAGAGTATGCCTTACGCTATTGGTGTATCATCCCATCTGGACGCTTCTCACTTTGACATTGTAGGCTTTAGTATTTCGTGTTTGTATGAGATTCCGGTAGTTCCGTGGATGCTTCAGTCTTTCTCGCGCTGCGATAAGCCTATTCCTCTTTCGTGGTCGGAGCGGAGTAAGTATAATATTGATGAGCTTCCGGTCATCTATGCGGGCGGTGCTTCTGTGGTCTACTCAGACATTTTGTTTGGCGACTTAGGCGATGGTCGCAAGAGCTATCTGGATTTCATGCATCTGGGTCAGGTCTGGTCCCAGACTCGCCTACTGCAGCTCATGTTGAATAAGAAGTACAAGAATCCGATTCGTATTGGTCGTGTTCCTTATCTTCTTTGGGAGCGTGGTGATCGTCATTGCTATATGCCGCAGGCTTATGATATTGTCTTTGATGGTTGTCGTGTAGTATCGGTTACGCCGACGTCATCTTCCGTCCCTTCGTCGGTTGTTTTTAATACGGGTCAGGAGAAGCCGTCGGGGCTTCTTGGTGCTTCTCGGGGTTATCTTCGTGGTTCGGGTGGCAACGCGGGGCTGGCTATGGTCTCTGCTGCGGAGGGTTGTGGCTTTACGGGTAACTGTACCTTTTGTGCCGAGGGTCACATTGCGGGGGGCTTGCATGAGGAGTCGCAGGATGATATTGTTCGTATGGCCCGGGCAGCTAAGATATCGTCGGGTGCGGATACGGTTAAGCTTGCGTCTTACAATTTGAATTATCTTACGGATTGGAAAGGCACGGTTGCTAGGGTTCAGGAGGTTTTTCCTACTGTTTCCTTCAGCAATATGCGGATGGAGGAACTTGGTCGGGATGAGGATGCTATGGAGCTGCTTTTTCAGCTAGGGTTCCGTCGCGGCACTGCTCCTATTGAGGGTATTAGTCCTCGTATTCGTAATGGGTATTATAACAAGGGCTTGTCCGAGGAGGCGCTGGATTCTTACATGCGTTTCATGGTTCATAGGGGTTGTTTGGACATCAAGGTTGGTATTGTCCTTTGCGGCCTTGAGGAGGGTGCTGATTGGCAGTGGTTGTATGACTTCACTAAGCGTTGGAAGGACTACGCTGCTTCCCGCGGGGGTAAGCTACCTATTCGGTATCGTTGTACGCCTTTGGTTCAGTATCCTTTGACGCCTATGGAGTATACGGCTAAGTCCGCCGCTCGCATTAGTTATGAGGATGGTGAGTGGGTTCCACGGTATTGGTTTGACAAGTTTGCTGCGGAGCTTGATACGCGCATTCAGGTTAACGGCTATCGTTACAGTACGTTGCTGGAGCAGGTTTTTGTGAGCTTGGGTCGTAAGATGACTTCGTCCTTGCAGTCGGTTTTGTCTTCCGGGCATTTCCTGTACAACATGCGCGCTTTGACTACTTCGTCTTTTATGGATGATATCCGTTCGGTTATTTCCGCCGATGCTGCATCTTTCTTTGAGATGCCGGATATTGATTCCTATGTTTCCATTCTGTCGGCGGTGTCCTCTCCTTTTTCAGAGGTTTGTAAGTTGCAGGGACGTAACATCCAGTCGGGGCTTTCGGCGCTTCCTATGAGTCGTTGCCTTCGTACTAATGCAGTAGATCGCCTTACATGCTATGAGAAGATTTCAGGGGGTTGTACGGGGTGTTTTGGGAAGGCTGCCTCCTTGCGTCCATTTAACCGTCAGTTGCTATCTTCGGTCACTTCGAAGGATATTCTTGCCGTTGTTAAGCCAGAAACGGTCCAAACGCTTCGTTTCAGGATAAAGAGGTATGGTTACGCCACAGTTTTAAATCCGCGTCATACAGCGCATATTTTGGCCTCGGCATTAATGCAGCATTCTGAGGTATTGGCTGCGTCCTTTATTCGTGTTTCGAAGATTCATTCCATGTATGGTCAGTCTTATGCGGATAGTCATTGGGATGTTAGTGGGAGTCAGTTAGTAGACCTTGAGTTTAGGACATTGCTTTCTGCCGATGAAGTTAATGCGGCGATTGCATCTGCGAATTCGGTGCTACGCTCTTTTGTGATTTTGGGTTTCTCAGATGGGAGTCTTGATTCCGGCATCGAGTTATCAGACATGAATGTCTTTACATTCCGGTCGGATTTGCCTTTGGAGGTTTGGGATTTCGTTTTGCCGGAGTACGATGGTTCTGTCATGGTCCTTGAGGGTGACAAGTATTATCCTCGTCTTTTGAAGTCGGGGCCGTTATCTGCCCCGGTTGTTGGGGGTGCTTCGGGAGGTTCGAAGGGTGTCTTCGTGCTTCCGGTCCGTTGCAATCCGTGGTACTATCTTCGTGCTGTTTTGCGTCCTAAGCGAGTACATCCCAATAAACTTTATAGAGATACGTTTATTGACTGCGTTACAACGGTTAGGGTTAGGGATTATGCTGCTTGTAGTGGCTGTGGTTCCTCGAATGCCGTTTATGATATAGGTTCGGGTAAGTCTTATAACTTCTGCACGAGTTGTTTGACGAAGTTGTTATTGAAGAAGCTGTGAGTGAGTTTGATCGTGAGTTAGTGAACAGCCTGCAGTGGCTTATTGCGAGTTTGTGTATACGTCACCATTCTTTGTTGCGGGGGAAATCCGTAACCCGGAGTTTTGGTTTTGCCGACTTCGGCGTTTATGGGACGATACGTTTTACGCGCTACTCTGCGGATAATTACTCAATGACGGGTGTTTTCAGTGGTAACGGTCCGGATCAGTTTGGCGAGTTGGTCATTCCTTATTGCCCTTACGTGGGTTTTGATGAGTACGCTCGCAATTTTGTTGATTTTATAAAAGAAAAAGTTTTAGTTTGAGTAATGGGAAGAAGTGTTTCTCGTGAGAGTGTTGAGGTTCGTCCGGGTTTTTCCGTTGATATGACGGGCCAGCAGCGAGCTTTTTGGTCTACGCTTACGTCGGTTCCGGTTGGGGATCAAGTGTCCACGGAGGAGCTTTGTACGAAGCTGGATATTGAGATTCGCAATTTGCGTGTCTTGAAGAACAAGGTCGGGCGACTGGTATCACCTGCTTATATCATTAAGAGTAAGTGGGGTGGCTTTTACAGTTTGGTTCCGGTTTCGGATCAGGCTGCGGAGTCTACATCGACCGTTGCTTCGGAGTCGGTTTCGGAGTAGTGGTGTTCTATGAATCTTCCGGTGAGTCATATATGTCTACCTCCGGGGTTTCGTCACAAAAATTACCAGTGGTTGAAGTTGCTGGAGTTGTGGGGCGGTATTCGTGGTGGTGTTGAGGTTCGTGAGAACTTCATTACGGACAATTTGGCTGTAGATGTTTTGGAGCATCTGCCGTGTGCATCGGGGGATCGTATTTCCTTTTGGTATACCCGAGACGTTGGGGGTCGTGGCAAAAATACTTCCGTTGACTACTTTGGTTTGGTAGGTTTATCCTTGTTGAACTTGTCGGACCGTCGTGTCATTATTACGGAGGGTGTTTCTGATTATTTGTCTGCTAAGTTGTGTTACCCGACCTTCAACGTTCTTGGGTTTACTTCTCTTGGTGGCAATTCGAAGGCTACCCGTATTGTCTTGTCGTTGTTCGACGAGCTTTATTATTTTGCGGATAATGACATGGATAAGCATGGGTTTAATACGGGTTTGCGTGCCGGGGGCAACGTTTTGAATTTTTATATGCGTCATGGTAAGCGTGTCCATGTTTTGACACCGAATTTGCCTTATAAGGATACGACGCAGCAGTTTCTGGCAGACTTGGCGTTCGCGTTTAACAGTTAGGTTTCTTTTATGGTTTACATGGGGTCTAAGGCGGCTTTGGTTTCGGAGCTTGGTCCTATTCTAAAGTCGCATTTGGTTTCGGATTCTCAGTGGTACATTGAGTGTTTTATGGGTGGTGGCAATATGATTTCTATGATCGACCATCCTTTGCGCTGGGGTAATGACTACAATGATCTTCTGCCGGAGATGTTTTCGTATCTTCAGTCGAAGGTCTATTTTGATGAGCGCACTTGTGAGTGGTGCTTTCCGGAGGATACTTTCCCCACGGAGGTATCTAAGGAGGAGTATATCTACATGCGTGGTCATAAGGAGGAGTTTCCGAAGTGGCTTGTGGCCTACGTTGGTTTCTGCTGTTCGTTTAAGGCTACGTTTTTTCAGGGTTATGCGGGTAAGATGTATCAGGATCGGAATCGCGCTTCTATTTTCAAGCAGTTCACGGCGCAGTATCATAACGGTATGCGGGGTGTTAAGCTGACTGCTGGGGATTATCGTGATATGGATATTCCTCGTGGGTCCTTGTTGTACCTCGATCCGCCTTACGCCAATACGAGTGCTTATAAGTCTAGTGCAGGTTCTATTAATAAGTTCGATCATCCTGCGTTCTATCGTTGGTGTGTTTCACAGGTTAAGGACAATGAGTGTTCTGTGTTTTTGTCGGAGTATACGAAGCCGGATTACGGTACATGGGATACGGTTTGGCAGCAGATCAAGTTTAATAACATGTACTCGGGTGGTGGTCCTAAGCCGTTTAATGTAGAGAAGCTGTTTCGTTGCATAGGTGAATAATTCTCGGAATTCATTTGGATTATTAAATTAACTTTCTTATCTTTGTGTTGTAGAAATAGTTCTATAGATAATTTAATATGGATTTGAATTATGGGTGCTGTCAACAAGGATTTGGCTTTGTTCTTTGAGTTTTTAGCTCAGGAAGGAGTTACGGCTCAGTTTTTCGAGAATTGGGTTCCCAACGATCCAATAACCACCGCCGTCGGTGGTTGGAGCTTGGTCGGATCTACCGTAGGATTAGCAATCATCGCGACGATTATCAGTGGCGCTTGGCACATGAGTTATGTCGTCGTTATTCTACGATCTGCTTGGAGACACTAAGCCTTGACGGGATGCGCCGGTTGTGGGGTCGCAAGGTTTCGGATCTCAGCCACGCATCGTTCGTGTCTCGCTTGGAACACGTAGCTACTAAGTACAACACTAAGGTTGCGCATGTTGACAAGTGGTTTGCGAGTAGCAAGACGTGTAGTTGTTGCGGGTACGTTAATAAGGAGCTTCGTTTGGTTGCTCGATCGTGGGTTTGTCCACAATGTGGTACGCACCATGATCGTGATCTAAACGCGGCGTTAAACATTAAGCGTTCGGGCATGGGCGCGTTGATTAGTGGTTGTAAGTCCGCTTCGGCGGCCGCCATGCTTGAGTCAAGAATCCAGCGGCTTTAGCCGCGGGAGTATGTCAATCTATAAAATTGTATGCAATCATCTACTACTTTAGCGAATCTTTATCGTCCCAAGACTTTTGCGGACGTTGTGGGCCAGCCTTTGGCGGTTACCACCTTGAAGCGTATTGCCCATGCGGACGGTATCGCCGCACGTGCTATTTTTATGAAGGGTGCGTTTGGTAGTGGTAAGTGCCAGTGTGGTACTGACTATGTATCAACGAGTTACGGTTACAAGAAGTTTAAGGACATCTACCCGGATGCGGGTTATGGTTTCACGCCGTTCGAGATTGGTGTCGAGCAGCCAGATGGTAGCTTTGCACAGACGAGTCATTTCTATAAGGAGAAGGATGCAGAGGTGCTTCACTTGCGTTGTGCAAGTGGTCGTGAGTATACTGGCACTGCAGCCCATCCGAAGCTGGCCTACCGCGTGGGGTCTGATCGTGTTGAGCTTGTGAAGTGCGGTGACTTACGGGTTGGTGATTATATTGCCCGCCGTTGGACGGGCAGTATCGAGTTGCATCCGGACGTGGATGAGGCTAAGCTTTATTGCTTGTATGGTGTTTGGTTAGGAGATGGACATTATGGTAATAATGCAATTCGAGGGTTACAGGATAGTATAGGCTATCTTTCTTGCGATACACTTGCGGATTGGTGTCGGAGTGTTGAGGGGTATTCATCTTCTAATGTTGTTATTTGCAAAAATAATAAGTGCAGGTCTTATCGTTTGTCGGTTGCTAAGTCCAAGTTGAAGCGTTTTATAGATGGTCCATGTGTTGCTAACACGAAGCGAATTCATCGTGACGCCTTTGGTAGCCGCGAGCGAGCGTTCTACACTTTGTATGGCTTGTTGATAACGGATGGGTATGTAGATAAGGCTGGTATGTTTGGGTTTGGTACGGTATCTCCTTACTTGGCTGATGGGGTCTGTGACATCCTTGATTATTTAGGTTTGCAGTACAGCATCCGGAAGCGTGTTGGTCGCAAGTATTTTTATAAGAAGATTAGTGAGTGGCGTCCGGCGCAGGACAGTTATCGGATAAGTATATCGGTTGAGTCCTCGCATGCTTTGTATGATGCCATGTTAGCTTATGTTTCTATTCTTGAGATGAATGCACCTCATTCGCGGAGGTTGGTGGATGGTTTCGCCGAGTATTTTTCTAAACGTCCTATCAACTCTACCCGCAATAATAAGAACTGCGTTTTATTAGGTTCTTATGCTTCAGAATTTGTTTCGGTGCTTCGTGGTGTTAGGAGGTCATTACCTGTTTCGAGCCGCCAGAAGTATGACTCCATGTCTCGCATTCTTGGCCGTATTGCTAGGCCCAAGACAACATCTGTTCAGGCTATTGAGCATTGTGCGGAGTACCTCATTGCTAGGGGTTCGGAGTTGCCTGCCAATATTGCTACTTTTTGTGGTGTTCGCTTCGACCGCATTGAGAGTATTAGCACGACGGTTGAGGATGTCTATGATGTTACGGTTCCAAGCACTCATTTGTTCATGTCCGGGAACGTTGTTAATCATAATACCACAACCGCTCGTATTTTCGCTAGAGCTTTAAACTGCGATACCTTCAAGCAGACTGGCGATGTTTGTAATACGTGTGATGGTTGTTTGGAGGCTTCGTCGGTCAATTCGTCTACGTATTGGGAGCTTGACGGTACAGTCATAGGTAACGTCGAGGGTATTCGTGCATTGAAGGAGCGTTTGTCTATTGTTCCTAATGGTCGTAGGGTTGTCTGCCTCGACGAGGTCCAGAGCTGCACAAGAAGTGCTAATGATGCTTTGTTGAAGGTTGTCGAGGAGGGAGTTCCTAATACGATCTTTCTCTTTTGTGGCACGGAGGATATCCAGCCAACTTTAAAGTCTCGTTGTGTAAATATTGACATTTCGGTTATTCCTTTGTCTTTGATTGCGGATCGCGTTCGGTTTATAGCTAACGACCGGGGTATCTCTATTACGGATGATCAGCTTCGAATCTTGGCTATGAAGTCTCAGGGTCACATGCGGGATGCCCTTCAGTTGCTTCAGTTTTACGAGCTTGCGGGCGAACGTGCTCTTGACAGCTCCTACTTCTTGTTCCGGGAGTTCGTGCGTTCCTGCTTCGCAAAGGGTGCCGATCCTTCGTCTGTTTTACCGAAGCTGTTGGTTTATTCCACTGCGGATATAAAGATGTCTGTAGGGCTTCTTATTCGCAATATTTTCGGCAGTGCTCAGGATGATTCTTTGGAGTCTAAGTTCCAGCGTGCGGGTTTGGGTCAGACGTTGTTTAGCTTTTTCTTTTCTCCGTTAGCCCAGCAGGCTTTGGGTTCTGAGATTGGGACGGAGATTTTGCTTAGGTCTTTAATGGAGCGGACTGCGGGTTCGCGTAAAATGTAGTTTGTATGTTTGGGTGGTATCAGCGACGTCGGTTTGAGCGTGATGAGCAGTATCGCGCGTTAGTGGTTGTTAAGTGGGTTTCCCGCATGCAGGATTATTTCGTACATGCAGGTTGTTTTATGGGTGTCTATGGTCGGGAGGCTATGTGTACTCTGCTTGAGTGTGCTTCGGCTACAGCTCCTAAGTGGTTACGTTGTTCTTTGTCGGATGTTCTCCCAGAGTTTAATTGTGATTACTTAAATAAGACGATTGGTGGTAAGCCAGATTGGTTTCATACGTCTTCTGAGCTTTGGTTTCCGGCGGGTGACTACGAGGTGCGGTATTTATCTCTTTGTCATCTTTTTAAGTTGGCCGAGTCTCGCTGGATTGCTTTGGGAGGCACTTCACGCGTTCGGCATCCGTTCACATGGTTTGGGTGGTATCGTCGTAAGCGTTTTGCATCAAGTGAAGTTTATCGCTATAAAGTTATTATGCGGTGGTTACAGGATGCTGTGTGTGCTTATGAACACGGAGGTCGTTCTATGTTTGTAGTAGGCATGGCTGGCGATTCTCCGGATTCGTTTATTCATATGGTGCGTCCTAAGTGGCTGGGTCGTTCGTTGGAGGATGTGTTCGAGGATTATACGTTTGATAACGTTCGTCGGATTGTTTCTGAGGTTTCAGGGTTGAGTGGTCCGGATTCATTGCCAGAGGGCTGGATGTTTTCGGATTCTTTCCATGTAAATTTAGTGACGTTGCGACGACTTCACTCTTTGGCATCAGATCGGTGGCATCTTGCAGCGTTTGGTTCTTAGCTTCATAGATGTTATGGTGTGTGATCATGTTGTTGTAGACGATGCCACTGAGGTTAGTGTTTCGTCGGCTCGTGTTGTTATAGATAAGCGGTTGCTGCTTTCTTTTTACCTGCATCCTACGGATGAGACTACGGAGGCGGAGCTTGCGGAGATTAATAAGGTCATCAGTATTGTTTTGAATACTCATTTCGGTAAGTATTACCGCATGTTCGATGACTTGCGTTCGCAGGCTCTTGCTACTATTATAGAGCGTCATGATCGCTTCGATTCGAAGATGGCTGCTTATCCTTATCTGTATACCATGATTCGCAACGAAGCGGGCAATTTGATTCGTCGTTTGCTTCGAGAGGATGACCTTGAGGTTCTGCCGCCGTCACGGGGTCGTGTTGCCGAGATTATTCCGAGTGTTTTAGACGAGCTTTTGCCGTTCTTGTCGGGTGATTCTCCGTTTACACGTATAGAGATTCCGCATGGTCTTGTAGGTCCGTTTCTTGTTTTTTGCCAACGTGGCTTAAACAAGAAACAGTCGGAGTCGGAGGCTATGGAGTCGGTTATTGGCAAATTAGTTGACATTTTTATTTTTTAATTTTATTATCGTATGGACGAAAATACTATTTTAGGAGAGGATTCTCCCGTCACGAGTTTGGAGTCTTTGGTTCGTCTCGGCACGGCCACGGAGACGGATTTGGGTATGCAGATGCGTGCCATCATGGTAGGTGTTTCTACCGCTGCTTGTAACATTGTGGAGCGTCTTCACAATCAGTCTATGGCCTGCGCTAATATTATGCAGCGTCTTTCTGACAAGCATTTGGAGAAGTTGTCGGAGGAGATCGAGACGATGGATCGCACTGAGCTGGATGTTGAGTATAAGAATCTCATGGCTCGTCAGATCGAGGTTGCCAAGCTGGAGATCAAGATTGCTCAGGGTAAGGCTATGTTCCCTGAGGATTCTTTCTCGGAGGAGGATCGTAAGATTCTGCGTATGCTTTCGGCGCTTCGTTCGAAGGAGGATCGCCAGCGCTTCGTTCGCATTCTGTCGGAGGAGTTCGGTGACGAGAATAGCTTCGATAGCGAGCCTGTGGTTCCTTCGGAGCCTATTTACGATGCAGTCGATCCTGCTGCTTCGGAGTCGACGCGCGGTGGTCGTGTTCGTCGTGCGTCACGTAAGGTTTCGGCTGGCCGCGAGATGCCTCAGGGTGAGTTCGCTGAGATGGAAACTACGGTTACGGTTGCTCCGGAGAATCCCACGAAATCGGTGGATATTGACGTTGTGGTTCCGGATAGCAGTGTCGGCGTTCCGCAGCACGCTATCGAGCCTACGCCGACGTCGGGTGTCGAGGTTGGTCCTGAGTCGCTTGCGGATGCTCCGTCGGATGTCAAGCTTCCGGAGCCGCCGGAGATTCCGGGATTCGAGCTTCCGCATGATGAGTCTCCGGCTCCTGCGCCTGCTGCTCAGCCTGCTCAGGCGATTCCTGACTTTGAGGACGAGTTCGCAGGCATGTAGTCTCCAGCCTTTGAGTCAATTATATATCCCGGAAATCTTGGTAGATTTCTGGGGTATTTTGTTTGGTTATGAATGAAGGTTTGATTTGCGGTTTATCGCGTGTTGAGGATTCTCTGGATGATTTGTATTCGGAGGCCTATGTTGCTTCTATGGGCCAGCTTTTGGAGATTGCGGCCTGCGAGGAGATTCTGGCTTGGGCACAGTATGCTGTAGTTTCTCCCTATCTTGTTGGCGAGGAGCGTGCTAACATCGAGGAGCTTTTCAATACGAATGCCAAGGACGAGCTTGACGATCATTTCTGGAAGCTCCAGAACCGCATGAATGAACTTCAGTACGTCCCTAAGACGTTATTTGACTTTTCTAAGATTCAGTCTACCGCCCGTTGTGAGTACCATATCCCTACGGATGTTGCGGACTTGATTACGCTTCTCAAGCAGAATATCGAGTCGGAGGAGTGCGCTATTCGCACTTACCAGAATATCATTATGGTTGCCCGTGATAATTCCGATTTTGTCACGGAGCGTATTGCTAAGGAGATTCAGGACGACGAGGCTCAGCATCTCTCGGACTTGAATGACTTTTTGGCCGACTTGGAGTCTTAGTTTTTAGATTGCAGCCGTCACTGCACTGATGGCTGACAGTTGCCTTTATATTGTGTGTGCCCTCTGGGGATCGCCATCGTGCAGGGTGGCGTCCCTTTGGGGGCTTTTTAGTTGTGGTAGATGGGTTCAGTTAAGGATACGATGCATCGTCGGGGTGGTGTTGCTTCTGCCGTCAGCGACTTGCTTCTTACGGAGCGCAAGCTAGTAGGATTCCGGGAGTTTATTCTTTCTCCAGACTATATGGCTTTGGAGGGGGTCTATCCTTTCTGGTTGAAGGAGTCGGATGCCCTCTCTCAAGATCATAACTCACTGATACTCACAGGCTCGTTGGGCGGGGGAAAATCATCATTCATGAACATGGTGATATGCTATAAGTTATATTACTGGTTTAATCAGGGTGACTTGTATAGCTATTTTCAAATCCTTCGTGGTACGCCTATTTACTTTTTGTATTTCTCTGTATCTATGAAGGCCGCGGAGCGTTCTGGTTTTAAGCAGTTGCGCCAGATGATCGATAATGCCCCGTGGTTTAAAAATAATTTTCCGCGTCGTAAGGACATTCAGTCTTCCATTCAGTTTAATAATAATTTCTCCATAGAGTTTGCTTCGGGCGAGAGCCATGCTATTGGTTTGAATGTCGTTGGCGCTGTTATTGACGAGGCCAACTTCCGCAATGGTGTCGGGCAGGGTACTGTTTCAGAGTATTCGGAGGTTCAGCGCTTGGCCCAGCAGTTGGAGGACCGTATGCATTCTCGTTTTACCCGTGAGGGTGGTAAGTTGATTTCTTTCATGGGGTACATTTCCTCGGCGTCTTACCAGTCTTCGTTTATTGAGGATAAGATTGCCGAGGTGCAGGGTAACAAATATGCCCGTGTTGTTACTGCTGTTCAGTATAAGATTTGCCCTCAGAATTACTCTCCTAAGAAGTTCGAGGTGTTCTGTGGCTACCAGCAGATTTCCCCGTGTATTGTCCAGAGCAAGGAGCATAAGGCTACGCTTCTGAAGTCTATGAGTCTTCCGAAGTCTAAGGCGGAGGGTTATTTTGAGCGTGTTCCGGAGGACCTGAAGTCGCAGTTCAAGAAGAATATCTATTTGGCCATCCAGAACCATTGCGGACGCTCTACAGCGGCTAAGGGTAGTTTTATTACGAACTATGATGTCGTCCGCAAGGCCTATAGCGATGCACTGCTTCGTGCGTGTCCTTTGGTTCAGAGTAGTATTGTTGTTTCGGATCAGGATGATACTCCTATCCGCTCTGTTCTTGATGTTTCACGTTTACAGTATACGGATCGTCCTCATGCCTTGTGCTTGGACTTGTCTTTGACGGGCGACCACGGTTCTTTGTGCTGTGTTCGGTTTGATGGCTATGCGGCAGACGGTCGAGCTTTGCATAATGAGGTTTTCAATTTAGAGCTTGTTCCTCCGGCGTTTCCGGGGATGCTGAAGGTTTCGAAGGTCGAGGATTTCATTTTGTGGCTTGCGGATCATTTGAATATCGCGGTTTTTAGTACTGACCAGTTTCAGTCTACGCAGCTTCGTCAGAATGTGTGCGAAGCTTTGATGCTTCCGGATATCCGCCTTTCTTTGGATAGCTCCGACATTCCTCATTTGTTGTGGCTTTCGATGTTAGTTGACGAGCGTCTTGGTCTTCTTTACTTGGAGCGTCAGGATCGAGAGATTCGGGAGGCGGTCCATGATGTTGTCAAGCACAAGGTTGTCAAGCGTGACGGGTCTTCGGACGACCAGTTCCAGACTTTAGTCGGTGCCTTCTTCTTGTCGGAGACGATCTGTACGCAGGAGGGAGATATATCATCTTTACTTGATGCGCGCCTTAACTTGGTTGGTGCGGGTAATATTAACCGTATGCTTAAGTCACTTGGCTATGGTGGTCTATCTTTGGATGGTCGGGGTCACGTTGCCCGTGCTGTGACTTCGGATATCGAAGCCCCGCGCCCAAGTGTCCGTTCACTTCTGGAGGGTCGCGCTGCTTCGGGTCCGTCGTTTACGAGTTCAGATGTTATTGCTTCTATGACGCCGCGCCGTAGACGTGGCGGGGTCTGGGACTTGATTAACGGTCTGGATAATAAGTGACACTTCTGGCTACATGCAATTATATATCCTATAAATTTATATTTTGATTATGGTACATAAGAAAGACGCTGCACAGTCTCAGAGTGCTGAAGTAGAAGTTAAGATTCCGTCGCAGTCTGCTGCGGACATTCCTGTTTTGTCATTGGATGCTGTTCCTGCGCCGCCTATGCCGGACGCGTCGGTTCCGTCCACTTCGGAGGAGACTATTGTTCCTCCTTTTGCAGGTGATCCTGCTCCGGTGAGTGTTACACCTAATGGTGGTAAGAGCTTCGCCGAGTTGCTTTATGAGGATGATGCTACAGGCGGTGTGGGTGCAGTTGCTTCGCCGTCTATGCCGAGTGCTTCCTTCGAGGAGCTTCCGGTTCTTGATATGGCGTTTATGCCTAAGCCTGACGCTGCTGTTGTCATGGATACTCCGAGTGAGAGTCCGTCTGTTGTTTCGCCGCAGCCTGCACCTGCTGGGAGTCTTCGTGATGCTATTGCTAAGCGTGGTGGTGCCTTCGGCTCGCGTGTTGGTATTAAGCAGCTTATTGCTGAGCGCGGTGGTGCTCAGCGTGAGGTTACGGGTTTGGGTGTAAAAGCGGCCATTGCTTCGCGTTCTTATCAGGGTGGGGGTGTTGGTGCATCTCGTGCCATTCGTGATCGCATGCAGGGCGGTATTCGTGCAGAGGCTGGTGTTTGCACGACTAAGGTTGTAGGTTAAGACTTCATTTCATGTATACTGGGGGTTTACAGTCATTAGGTTTAATGTTAGCGAATTTCCTCGGCATTCCGCCGGGGGTTTCGCTTCGTAGGACATACGGGAATCGCGGCACTTCCGCTAATGGGAACGGCTTGTCGGAGATTCTTGCCAATCATGATTTCATTAATTCGATTGTGGACATCACGTCGGATGACGTGTGCGTAGGTAATTCTCCTGTGTACGTTTCGGGTCTGTCGTCTATTTCGAGTCCTATTCTTAAGCAGCGTACGGAGGATATTTGTGCTGCTTTAAATAAGATTGTCCGCTGGGCTGCTGTTGACTTACTGAAGCATGGGTTGTCAATGTATGTTTTTCATTCTTACGAGGATCGCGTTGCGGGGCGGGTCAAGGCTTCGCTTGTTCCCTTCGTTGAGGATGTTAAGATTTACATGAAGCGTGACGGTTCTATCGTTTTCTATGATACGAAGGATCGCGTTGTTGAGAATGTTCTTGTGTTCTTGAACTACTCTAAGGAGTCTCTGGTTAAGATTGAGTCCGGGTCTCATGACAACTCGATGTCGGACGCCGAGTGGGATGAGATGCTCTATGAGGTTACGCCGGAGCCTATCCAGCTTAAGAACGTTTCGTCGGTTGCTCAGGACTTGTATGGTCTTGAGCGTTCTATGTATAGCTATCGCAATAAGTTGGCGCGTATCGTGCGGTTTATAACGGTTGATGTCGGTAACTCGCAGGGGGAGCGCACTCAGGAGATTATAGACGATATATCTCAGACTATCAATGCTGATTCTCAGTCGTTACAGCCCACGATGACGCCCAACACGGATTTTGCGGATGGCATTTCTATACATCCTCACCGTAAAGGTATCGGCAAGCCGGAGCTTGTTGAGAACGTTCCGGATTTCGATATTTCGAAGATGGCGGACTTGGATTATACGCTCGGTCGTCTTTTTCTGGCTACCCGCTTTCCTAAGACGTATGCCGACTTTAACACGAATTTGAATGAGACTACTGTTTCGTTGATTCGTGGTGATATTCGGTATGCTCGTATGGTTGCTCATTGCCGCTTCAATATTGAGGATACGATTAACAACTGGTTCCGGTCTTCGTCTAAGGAGCTTGACTCGTCGGATGTTTACTTCCGGTTGGTTAAGTTGCCTACGTCGGAGGATACGGATGTTGTCGATACACTTACGTCCTTTGCGGAGTTTTCCAATAATTTCATTGAGACTTTGGATAACGCAGAGACGCGTGAGGCGGCTCTCAATTACCTTCAGTCTATGGAGTCCTTGTTGGATGATACTTCCAACTTGAGTTCGGTTCAGAATTGGTTCGAGCTTATGCGTTCGTACATCAACGATAAGTTCGATGCTTTGGACCGTGACGAGGAGAATGCTGCCGCGCAGGAGGCTGCCGCCCTTGAGGGTCTTGGTACTTCGCTTCCGGCGGACGAGGGTGCTGCCGAGGATGCGGTTGCTGCCGATATGGCTGCTGCCGCGGAGGAGTTCGAGGCACCGCCTGCAGTTCCGGAGTAGGCTTAGAGTGTGAAGGTATAGGTTGGACGGAGGGTTATGCTATGATGCTGTTCTCCGTCTTTTTAGTTCTAGGACTTGCATAATAAAATTAATATTTCTATATTTGTGTCATAAATAGGTGTTTTATGAGTGATTTCATTAAGGCTGTTTGTGCCGCGGAGGATGATCGTCCTCTTTTGGAACGGGTCAATGATGCAGACTTTGACGAAGCTGCGTGGCTTGCCGATATGTCTGCTGCATTAGCTGATGAGGGTTTTTCTGATCCCGATACAATGGCTCGCGACCTTTTAGAGAGCCGACGCCATCCGGAGCAGGTATGTTCTATGGAGGATATATTTGCCGAGTTTGGGTTATGATATATCGGGTTGTGTTTAATCAGCGCAGTGCGAAGGATTTCAAGAAGTACTTACATCAGTGTGCTCCGAAGCAGCGTCGTCAGGCGCATGCTATTGTAGAGTCTTTACGTGCCGATCCGCGCAGAGGTATTGGTCATAAGCATCCTCTTGAGGGTCGTCTGCGGGGTTATTGGGCTTGTAGGTTAGATGGGTCTACTCGTCTTTTATATACAATTAATGATGACGAGATTTTGGTTTATGTAGATCGTTTTTCTAGTGATCATTACCGCGATGTCCATAAATGATTTTAACTCTGCTGATTTTGATGAGTCTGCATGGTTAGCGCAGGCTACGGAGGATGCGCGTGCGGAGGGTTTTTCTGATCCTGAACGTGTCGCCCACAATTATCTTTATACTCTGCGTCATCCTTTTGAAGAGAGAGTGCTATTGGAGGATGTTTTAGCCGAGCTTCGTGCGACTCCATGGAAGGTGCATTAGTAGAGTTTGGGTTATAGTGTTAGTTACTGGGTGTCATGGCCAAGCAGAATAAACCAATAAGATTGACCAAGTCGAATACTCGCAAGTATTCGAGCAGTTCGCCTTCGCGTAGTAGTTCCGTGATGAAGACGAAGCCGTCGTCCTTGAATTACAAGAAGTTTCTTTCGGAGCGCGATTTCTTGAAGGTCGCTAAGCGTGCAAACATGGTACAGGGTTGGTCCTTGTCCTCTATTGATTTTGCGGGCAACGAGCTTCGCTTCTTGGTTAATTCTGTGACACGTCCCGGTATTAAGTATATGATTATTGTTCAGGTCAATCCCATTGATAAGAGTGTGATGATCGACAAGAAGGCTAAGCTGTACAAGATTCTGCAGGACGCTGGTTTAAAAGTCTACTGCGGATGTCCGGCGTTCAGTTACTGGTACAGCTATAAGGCTTGGCGCTATGACTACGGTATTTTCCCTGAGCGTCGCTTCCCTCACATTCGTAATCCACATTTGCGTGGCTTTGTGTGTAAGCATTTGCATTATGTAATGAGGCTCTGGCCCTTCCTTTCTCGCCAGATTGCAAAGCAGTTTCGGGATTACTGGACTAAGGAGCAGTTGGAGCAGATAGATGATGCCATTGAATATGCTTTGAAGGGTATCAAGATTGACTTTTAGTTCCGCTTAGTTTCATATAAGGAGGGTTGGTCCTCCGTTTTGCCTCGGGTGTTGCATGACGTCGGTCCTGCAATGTCCGAGGTTTTTTATTGTGCAATTATATATCCTTAAAATTAAAGTTTTAGGATATATGGCAAAGTTGATTCCTATGGTTCGTGAGTTCAACACGTCTCCGGTTGCGGAGCTTGACGTACTGTCTCACAACATTTCTGTTATAGCTTCGGAGCTTGGTGTTGAGTATGCTACTCCGGTCTCGACTGTTTCGTTCGTTCGTGCTATTGGCGACGGCAACGAGTTCACGGTTACGGTTGATGCTGTTTCTGCGGAGTCGAAAGCTGGAGTTGCTACCATCCTTGTTGATCGTGATTCGGATGTAGAGTATACTATTTCGGCGGATGGTTTCGAGGATATCACGGGCACTTTGTATGTTTCGGATGTCAATGCTCAGGTTCTGCTTCCTCGGTTTGTTGATGCGGGTCTTGATGGCAAGTTTTTTGTTACGGTGTCGGCTACTCCGTCGGATGCTACGGTTAAGATCAACGGTCAGCCTGCTTCGCGGTTGGAGGTTGCTGCCGGGTCTAATGTTTCGTGGTCTGTTTCTAAGGACGGTTACATTCCTCAGTCGGGCAACATTCAGTCTATTTCCAAGGATGAGACTGTTACTGTTACGCTGGAGGCCGATGCTATCGAGTCGTATAGTGACGTTGCCGTTGTCCTGAGTTACGCGGGCACTCCGGTTGCTGCTTCCGGCGGTACGGTTACTCCTACTGTTTCTTATTCTCAGATTGCTTCTTATAAGTCTGGTAAGACGGAGACCATTACTTCGGGTGGTTCTGTTTCCTTCTCCGGTGATACTGTAGATACTACATCGGGGTCTGTTGACGTTCCGAGTGCTGGTACTACTGTTTCGGGTGTCACCTTGATTACCACGGCTACCTGCACTGTCTCGCTGAATGACAAGAGTGGTTCTGCTTCTGCCGAGATTAACCGTGCTGCTAATACTGTAGAGTATAGTGCACCTGTTGTTTCTGGTGGCACCTACGCTGAGATTCCTGCGGGCGGTGGCAGTTCGACGCCGTCGGGTCTTTCTTACACTCAGACTGCTACTTACAGTTCTGGTTCGTCTGAGGCCATTACCACGGGCGGTGATGTTACCTACAGTATGCCTACTGTTGAGGGTCTGACTTTGGCTAGTGCTTCGACGGGTGAGGTTTCGGGTACTGATCGTGGTTCTGTTGCAGGTGACGCTATCTCTGGTACTGTTACAGCTACGGTTAGCTTGAATTCCAAGTCTGGCACGCTGGAGATGCCTGTTTCGCAGGCCGCCAATGAGGCAACCTACGGTGATGTTTCGGTTGTTGTAGGTGCTATCGCCGACATTCCTGCTTCGGGTGGCGAGGCCGTTGTTGGTGATGTTACTTGCACGCAGGCTGTGTCTTACACGTCTGGTGCGTCTTCTGAGAATTCGATTGAGGATTATACTGTTTCTAGTCCTCTGCCTTCCGCTTTGGATTTGTCTACGACGGTTAAGGAGCGCACGAAGGTTGGTACTGTTACTGTTACGGCTACGGGTCAGGGTGATAAGTCCGGTACGGGTTCTGCTGATGTCTATCAGGCGGCTAATGTTGCCACGTATGGTGACGCTACGGTTTCTTTGACTTATCCTGACATTCCTGCTGAGGGTGGTAGTGTTAATCCTAACGCTTTGACGGGTACTCAGTCTGTATCTTATACTTCGGGTGCTTCGGAGTCGGATGTTTTCGAGGTGGAGGGTTCTCCGGTGTATAGCGGCACGAGTGTCGATCCGAGCACGGGTACTGTTACAGCAGAGGCTACGGAGTCTACTTCTCGTACTCTCATTACTACGGCTTCGGTTTCTGTTCAGAGCCACGGCAAGACGGCTACGGCTTCTGCTGAGGTTTATCAGGCCGCTAAGACGGAGTAGTTCTTTTGATTTAAAACTTACTTTTCTAAATTTTTGTACATATGGCAGATGCTAAATTACTGAGGATGGATCGTGCACGGTTCACCTCTCCGGTTGCACAGTTGGACGCTGTTAAGTTCAACATTCAGGTTCTGGCTGCAAAGGCAGGTCTGGAGTTCGAAGACCCCATGACGGCTGTTTCGTTCAAGGGTTCGGTTGGTGCTTACACTCCGGCTTACACTATCACTATCGACCACACTACTTACACGCCGGATGCTAACGGTGTTGCGGTTGCTGTGCTGCCGTCGGGTGAGTCTGTTTCGTTCACGGCTAAGGCTGATGGTTATGTAGACATTACGGGTTCGATTACCCCCGAAGGTATCAACCAGATTGTTTACCTGACTTGGGCTGCTGCTCCTAAAGCGTAACGGGCACTAAGCAATTATATATCCCACAAATTCGGAGATGATGTTTAACAAGGTCTTTGCGACATACAAGAGTCAGTTTAAGGTTGTAGACTCTACGGAGGCGGCGGATGGTACTCGGATTCCTATTATTCGTGGTGCTGCGTCGCATACGGATGTTCAGAGCCAGAAGGGCTACCGTTATCGCTCTGGTTTCTGGGATAAGGTGATTAATGATCCTGCACTTCAGCAGCGCATTGAGGAGCGGGATATGCTTGGCATGATCGAGCATCCTACGGATGACTCGGATTACATGCGGACGCCTTTGGATAAGGCATCGCATGTTGTGATGCGTGCATGGGTTGATGAGTCTTCGCATGACCCGTGGATTGATTGTGGGTTGCTTAACAATCCGGATGGCAACGCTATTAAGGCTTTGGTTGATGTAGGTTTTCGTCCGGGTTGCAGCACTCGCGGTCTTGGTGACTATTTGATGGACTCGATTTCTGAGTATTTGGACCCTGATACTTTCACGGTTATTACTTGGGACTTGGTCAAGTCGCCTAACTTTGGAGATATTAGGTTGGAACGCGTATCGGATTCCTTGCTGGCTTCGCCGATTTTCAAGGAGGCTGTGCAGATGTATCAGTTACGAGACTCTGTAGACGATGCTTATAATCCCGACCGTTTGTTATTGGAGACGCGCCGCGCCATTTCCGCGCTTCAGGATTTATGTTCTGCTCTCGAGCGCAGTTGTCAGCGGTCTTAGTTTCCAGTAGGTTTTGATTATTTCATTTTAAGTTATTAAAAGTTTTATGACTGATTATTTATCTTTGGACGCACGCCGCGTTACTGATAGTATCGCCGCTGCTCGTGCCGACAAGCGCACTGCAAAAGCCATGCTGAAGTCGGAGAAGCTTGGCAATCTGACTACGCTTAAGGAGCGTGGTATTCAGGCTGGTATTCTGAACAACTTCAGCCGTGCCATTCAGGATTCTATTGATGCTCCCGCTACTCGCGGTCAGCAGGTTAACATGATGTCGGACTTCGGACCTTACATTCCGGAGGTCTTCCCCATCGTTGCCGCTTGGTATCCCGACTTCCCGCTGAAGGACCTGATCTCGGTTCAGGACATGAATCAGGATTTGGCTTACCTGTTCTTCTCGAAGCTGGTTACTGGCACCAACAAGGCTCCCACGATTACGGGTCAGGTTGTTGAGACCGCTACGGGTATGCGTCAGATCAACGGCTACTATCCTACGGGTGAGATCATGGGTGAGACCATTCCGGAGGAGCAGCTTGAGTACGACGCCGCCACGAACGAGCTTGTAGCCATGACGGCTTACTACGCTCTGAACACCAGTGGTGATTATCTGGAGAAGTTCCTCATCAATGTTTACAAGGACAACGCTATCGTTGCTACCCTGATTGCTACGACCGTTCAGAACGGCAAGGTTATGCTGGTCAACAGTGCTAACCCCGGTGTTTCGAATGGTTCGTACATGGTCGTTGAGTCGGGTGCCATCATGCTGGCTTCTGCCGATATCAACAACCTTCAGGCTACGACGGGTGTTTGTCTGAACGTGAACTACGTTTGGAACCTCGACTACGCTATTCAGGAGAACATCCCGAAGGTTAAGGAGCAGGTTGAGCGTGTTGAGATGCGCGCTATTCCCCGTGCTATTGGCATGGAGTGGACTATCTTCGCCGAGGCTCTGAAGAAGTCGCAGTTCAGCACCGACATTCGCGTTGAGAACACCAAGCGCGTCCTTGATCTTCTGTACCAGTATCAGGTTCGTTACATCCTTGATACCATGTGGACTTACGCTGCAGGTGCTCCCGGTACCATTACCCTCAACATGTCCAACAACTTCTCGCTGGACGTACAGGCTGCTGACCTCATGCGTCAGCTCAAGCAGTACGCTACGCAGATCGAGATCGCTACGGGCCGTATCGAGGGTAACCGTCTTGTCGTCGGCAAGAACCTGAAGTCGTTCCTTGAGTCGCTGCCCACCACGTGGTTTAAGCCTGTTGCTACACCGAGCGGCTTCTCGTCACCTCGTGAGATCGGTACCTTTGGAACTTTCAAAGTGTATTACGATCCCTACCGCGCCGACAACGAGGCCTTCATGACCTACCGGGGGGATCAGTGGTTTGATGCTGCATTTTATTGCGGGATTTACTTACCTATCGTTCCGACGGATACTGTGGCACTTGGGGTTACGGTCCGTCAGTCTATGGTCAGCATGGAAGCGTATTTGTTCCATAAGAAGACGGCGGTGGTTCGCCTTACGGTTAACTACGGGGCCTAGTCATTTTGACGGTGTGTTTTTCGATCCGGGTGGTTTTTCCGCCCGGATTTTTGTTTTTGTCAATATTCTTACGTATATTTGCAGTGTTAGTATAGCTTCTCTCGACTTTATGCTATACGTTTATAGGTTTGGAATCCTCCGTTGGGGTCACGAAGTCGAGAGCGTGGTTCTGGCGGGGGATTTTCCTTTTTGAGTTATGTTTTCGGGGATTATTTATTTACGCATTAGTCCTAGTAATAAAGGGTATGTTGGTCAGACTATTGACGAGGCGGGCCGCGATTGGGAGTTTGGTAATTTAAATAAGCGTTATGGTGGTGCAGCCATCGAGGCCGCACGCCGTAAGTATCCTCCTTCGTTGTGGCGTAAATTCCCTATATGTACGGTTAACGCTCGTAATCGGGACGAGCTTCGAGTTTGGCTTGATGCTCTGGAGGTATATTACATTTGGGCTTTCCAGACTGCCGATAAACGGTATGGTTACAATGCGAAGCTAGGAGGTAATAGTCGTGGTGGGTATCGTCATTCGGAGGAGACACTACGCAAGATAGGTGCTGGTAATAAGGGGAAAGTTGTTTCTCCGGAGGCGCGCGCTATAATTGCGTCTAAGCTGCGAGGACGTAAGCGTCCTTTGTCTGCTTGCGTGAAGACTTCGTTGGCTATGCGAGGTCATGTGTGGTCTCCGGAGACTTGTGCCAAACGTTCGGCAGCTTTACGGGGTCGTAAGCTACCTCCTAATAGCGCTGTATTTTCGGAGGAGTATCGTCAGCGTCATCGTGAGTTGTCTGCTGGTCGTCTTCATAGTCAGGCTGCTAAGAATAAGGTTTCTATTTCTAAGGGTTATCGTCCCGTTCTGGTTTATGATCGCGCTTCGGGTTCTTTTCTTGGTGAGTTTCAGACGCGCGTAGAGGCTGCTGCTCTTGGAGGTATACTTCCACATCAGATAGCACAGTCTTTTTCTGCACATCCGGGCGCGTTGTGGGTGTGCATTAAGAGTCATGTGTATGCATGGTCTGATCCTTCGTTGTCACGTGTTTCTCTTTGTGACAATGGGTATACTCCGGTTCTTCCTCCGTCGCAGCGTTCTATTAGCTGTGTCTCTTTACGCGGCAAGGACTTGGGTTGTGATAGCTTGTCAGGCTGGGAGTCTCGTCTAGGTATTAGTCGTCATAATATTCTACGTGTTTGTAACGGAGGCCGCAATGTGGCTGGCGGTTACGTTTTCCGCTATGTGGACTAGTGGTTACGTTTATGCTGTAAACTTTTTAAGGAGATTGCATACAATTTTACACAACCTCTTGCAATAAACGTAAAATAATTGGAACTTGATGCCATGAAGAAGGCATTCAAATATCGCATTTATCCGAACAAGGCTCAACAAGCCTTGCTCCAAGTGACGTTTGGATGCTGCCGATTCGTCTACAACAAAACGCTCGACATCCGGAAGAAGGCGTACGAGACTGACAAGACGAAACTTTCCAAGTTCGATCTTATCAAGAAGATAACGCCGCTTAAAGAGGAATTCCCGTGGCTACGCGACGTACCGCATGTATGCTTACCGCAAGCCGTCTACAACATGGATGCAGCATATCAAAACTTCTTTAAGTCAGGTAAAGGATATCCAAAGTTTAAGTCTAAGCATCGTAGTCGCAAGTCTTGTAAGTTTCCATCCTCACATTGTGCGGTGTTACAAGATACAAGTCACTTAAAACTTTCTAAGCTAGGCTTAGTCAAATATAAGAAAGACCGTGAATTCGCAGGGGTTTTACGTCACATTGTAGTTACACAAGAAAGTGACGGTAGGTACTACGCTTCGTGTTTGGTCGAGACGGGCGCCGATGCACCTGAGCCGCAGCCTGTAGAAGCTAGTACAACGGTCGGCATTGATTTAGGACTCAAAGACTTTATCGTCACGTCCGACGGGCGCAAGATATCCAATCCGCGGTTCTACGCTACTATCGACCGTCGTTTGGCTTGTTTGCAGAAGCATGAAGCTAAAAAGACGAAAGGTTCGAAGCGCCGTGCACGCATCCGTTTAAAGATCAACAAGCTTTATGTCAAGAAACGTAATTTAATAAAGAACTACATTTACTATGTCGCTAAGACGTTACTGCGTGAAAGCCAAACGTTAGTAATGGAAGATTTAAACATTGTCGGCATGGTTAAGAATCATAGTTTAGCTAAATCCATCCAGAACATTTGTTGGGGTGAACTACGTAGAGTTCTGGAGTACAAGTCACAGTGGTCGGGTCACAACTTAATCTTCATAGATCGTTGGGCACCGAGTACGAAGACTTGTAGTCATTGCGGGTTCCACAATTCCACATTGACGCTTTCGGATCGTTCGTGGGTTTGTCCGGGCTGCGGTACACACCATGATCGAGACATCAACGCTGCGCTCAACATTAAGCGTATGGGTTTAGCGTCATTATTGCCTGCGGTGAGCGGGTTCGACGGGCGTGGAGAGGTCGGTTACGGTCTCGACGAAGCGTCAATATGTACAGTTTAAAATTGTATATAATCACCTTGTTAAAATAATGACTAGAGTATCGTTTTATAGTTATGGTACGTAAATTAACTTTTGCGGATATTGCTGGGTACCTGCCGTATGGTTTAAAAGTTCAAGACGAGGATCAGGATATTTGGACAATACGTCAGCTTGGCAATGTAGACCCTTGTAGGGACGGTGACGTCGGTTTAGTCTCCGATGACGGGCATTATGAGCAATACACCTATATCGACGATATAGAGCTTGTACTTCGTCCGATGTCTGATCTGTACAAGGAGATCACGGATAAGGACTACAACGACGGCAAGCCGTTCGTTCCGCTGGTGGAGTTAGCAAAAGCGAAGTTTCCTTGTTTTGACAACTATGATTTTAATGCGGCTGGGATGTTTGTGTCTTGTAGTATGGAGGATGGTTCCTGCAGTGAGTGGTATAAATATGACGAAGACAAATTGTCTATTGAAGAGTTTGATCTTCTCCATAGGCTTAAATTTGACTTTCGCGGTCTGATTGACGCGGATTTGGCTGTCAGTGTTCACCACTTAAAACAGAATCCCTACGACAAGTGAAAACAATTCGAGCATACGGGCATGGTTTCCTTCTTCGTAGAGGGTTACTGAACATAGGTCGCAACTATAAGACTGGTAATTGGGCGATAGAGCTTCGATGGTCTTGGGGTTATATTCCGGCATGGTCCTTACGGTTGTATCTTGGACAGGTTAAGCCAAGTAGAGAGCGCATTAGGTTCTGTCATGTTATTTCCCCGTTGTTTATGGTGTTGCAGATGTAGTTATGGGATTCCGTCTTGGTCGCCATCGGAGGGTTAAGCGTGGTGATAGGGTTTATGTATACTGGGCTGGTCGAGGTTATGATGCAGAGGTTGTTGGCTTCCGCAGTTGTAGCTTCGTCGTTCGCTTTCTAGATAATGGCAATCAGGTTGAGTTACCTCCGTATAATCACGGACTGTTCTATGGCTTTTGTTATGAGGCGGGTATTGCCTTTTTCTATATGTCTCACCCGTCCCATTTGCGTTGGGTTTTGCTGTGTGAGAAGCTTCGGTTGAAGCTTCCTTATAAGATTTGCCGCTTCTTGCGGTTGCAGGATTGATACAAAATTCAAAATTCGGTGCCTTATGGTTGTTCTGGAGGTCTTTGAGTTCCTTATTGGGGTTGTTCTATATCTTCTAGGTTTTTGGCTCGCTTGTGCGGTTCTTTTTGCGGTCTTGGGTTACCTTTATTGGTTTGTGGGCCTCCTAGTGCGCGCGTGCAATTATATATCCCACAAATAAAATTTGGTGGTTATGGATTTGTATAGTGTTTTGTCTGCAGACTTTGCTACGTTTCAGGAGGAGCTTGAGGCAACGGCGCCTAAGTCGGATGCTTGGGTTATCAGTGGTGAGGGTGATACTGCTGTTTTGAAAGGTAAGCTTTCGCAGGCGTCTTTTGAGATTTCCAAGGATGCCGACAGTCAGGATGTCCGTATGGATATTGTCGGCTCGGATATTCCTTCGTCGGTCCATGCTATTGTTCTGAATACAGTGTTCGACGACGCTATGTCTGCGGTTGCTGCTGCTGTTCAGATCAACGGTGTTTATTCGGAGGCTTTGTCTTCTGTTAATGACATTCTGCGTAACGCCTAGTTTTCTATGTCGGAGTCACCTGATATAAGGCTGAACGCGCTTACGCTTTTTGCTGCGCGGATGGCGGATATTCGCATATCTCGTCATCCGCTTCGTTCTGACTGTTTCTTTATGGTCAATAAGACGGAGTTTGACATTTATCAGGATGGCACTTCTTTTGAGGTTGCTCGTATTTTCAAGCAGGTTATTGTGAAGAAGAATCCGGACATGTTTTATGTTCAGGAGTCTTTCGGTGATGATGCTTTGGTCGAGGATGGTGATCTCATTCCGTGGGTTGTTAATATGACATGCTTGGGGCTTCCGCGTTTGCCGATGCTTGATGATCGTTTTCTGATTGACGGCATGGTTTATTCGGTCTCTGCGGTTAAGCCTGTAAATCGCAATTCTCAAGGCATCTTGGAATGCCTTGTTTATCCGGAGCGCCGAGATGATCATGATACGCTTTGCGTGTATGGGGTTTCTTTCCATCAGGCGATGAAGAGCGTCTCCCTTCAGGATGCCTACGGTGTCCCTTCAGTTATGCGTATTATTTACGGGGGTTCTCCGGTTAGTATGTCTTGGGATAAGAAGTCATGGTCTTCGTTCGAGGCTGTGTCTACGGTTACTGTTCCTCGCGGCACCAAGCGGTTCTATGTGAAGGACGCTGGGGGTGTTGTTTCGGAGTTTGTGTTCGGCGGGCGTCCTGTTCCGTCTTCTACGCCTTCGGCGCCGGAGGGCTATTCTGCTATTCGGGATTGCAACGGTCGGTTGTTTTTCTGTGCTTCGTGCCAGCATATGTACGTTAATGGGTGATTTCTATGGCGTCCTTAAGTTTTAAAGATAAGTTATTTGCGACGTATCCCATTCCACGGAGTGTTTCGATTTGGGAGGGTGATGGTGTTTCGTCGTTTGCGGTTAGCAGCTTGGATGATCTTATTTCGTCGTGTGTTGACGAGCTTCGTTCGGACTTGTACATCACGGAGTATGTTCATTGCTTGTCTCAGTCCACGTCGCTTCCGGAGGATGCCTTCGCGGTTGTGAACGCTAAGATTGACTTTCAGTTTCAGGGTAACCGTAGTGTTCGTGTTGACTTTGATGCTGCATCACATAGGGCTTTGATTCGTTACGTTCCTGCGGTTCTCACCTACCGTCGTTACTTGCGTCTTTCGGACTTGGATACTTTGGCGGGGGATC
Source organism: uncultured Muribaculaceae bacterium (assembly GCA_947627615.1). Taxonomy (GTDB): domain Bacteria; phylum Bacteroidota; class Bacteroidia; order Bacteroidales; family Muribaculaceae; genus Paramuribaculum. The sequence goes on from CANQWS010000007.1 coordinate 52,398, forward strand.
GCCTTATCTACGCTAAGATGTATGTTCTTTGGCAGATGGCAGAGAAGGAACTTACCATCTTGCGGTCTGTTGTTCTGGACGCAGATAATGGCTCGGTCAATCTTGATGCTTTAGCATCCTTTTCGGATAAGTGTCGTGATCGCTACGAGGAGATGAAGGCGGAGGTTTTCATTTACACATCTGGAGTATAATTTTTCTTGATATCATGAGTGCTTTTTATTCACATGTTTGCGATTCTGAGAATTCGGCATCGGTAAACGATAAGGTTGCTACGGGCAAGCGCATTTCGAAGGGTCTTGCCGATTATCATCTTCATCACAAGGGCGGTGCGGAGGATATTCCGTCTATGGTTGATCTGAACGCCGAGGTTAAGGAGGAGATTGCGGACTCTACGGGTACGTTCAGCCTTCCTGCTGCTGCGGCATCTATTTTGTCTATGGTTCCGACGTTCGAGGTTGCGTCTTCGGAGCCGGATCGCCTTGAGGGTTTCTTTAAGTCGGTTGACGGGGATGAGGTTTATCTTGGCTTTGATGACTCTACGGTCACGGTTTACGCCTACGAAGACCTTTCGGATGTATATGAAGACCCCATTGAGGTATCGTTCGACGCTTCGTCTTTGAACAGTGTGTACGCTTTGGCTGCGTTCTTGTCTGGGGTTGAGGATCTTCTCAGTAAGTCTTTGAACGTAGAGGACTATGTTTATGGGATTAAAAAGTTAGCATCGAAGTAGCATGTTTTTGCTTCAGTACGAGAAGGCAGTTTTGGAATGGTTTCACGCAGCGTATCCTCCGTTGCGTGAAGCCATTTACGCTTCCGACATAGATAAGCTTTTGGCGTTGGACGATCATCTTAAGTATCCGTCGTTGGTTTACAGCCGTGAGGATGCTGATCTCACGTTGCCGAAGGCTTACGACTCGTACTGCACTACTGCTGACGGCACTTTGGAGCACATGCGGGCTTTTCCTTTCGAGCAGATTTACGACGCTAAGCTTGTCGTCGAGAAGCAGGAGGACATCTGGCGTGTTGCTAATACTATTCGTCAGCGGTGGTCTTATGACTCCTACGCTCATATTCTCCATCCGGACGATGACTGGCATCTAGACGTAGGCATGAGGTTACTTCGGTTCCGTGTTGAGAGCGAGCGTGACAACTTGGACCGGAAGGGTGCCCGGCGCGTGCTTCATATGCGCTGGCGTTCGAGTTTGATTCTTGAAGATTATGATGAAGCCCATCGTTGGGCCGGCTATCGTCTTTGGCTTGTTCCTAACGGTGTTATGGCGGAGAAGTATCTCATTGCGGAGGGTCCGCTTCCCATTGGCGGGGTTATTCCCGACGAGCCGCCTATGGTCGAGGGTACTATCTCGAAGGCGTAGCTTTTATACGTATATGTTTTCGCAAGGGGTTTGGCCTTGTGCCCTTGTAATTCTCATTCATATTTATTGAAGCGGCGACTTAGGTTGTCGCTTCTTTTGTTGCGGCAATACGTATTGCTATTGTATGTACAGAGGTATTGTTTACTTGCGGCCTTCGCCGTCGGTTAAGTACTACGTCGGCTTGACTACGAATGAGACCAAGCGTCAGGAGCATTGGTTAAATATCAAGCGCGACTACGGTGGTTATCTTATCCGTGACGCCCGGAAGCGCTATCCGCCGGAGACGTGGGGTTACACGGTTTTGGCGGAGGTTCTTAGCCCTTCGCGGTCCGACCTTATGGTTTGGCTTAATGCGCTGGAGGTTTACTTTATTTGGCGTTATGACTCTAATAACCCGGAGCACGGTTATAACCTCACACGTGGTGGTGAGGGCCGTCTTGGTTATAAGTGTCGTCCGGAGGTTAAAGCACGTCTTTCGGCCTTATACAAGGGTCGCCCGCTTTCCGAGGAGACGAAGGCGAAGCTTTCTCGTGCGGCTAAGGGTCGCAAGGCTTCGGAGGAGACACGACGGAAGATGTCTGCTTCGCGGAAGGGATATCGTCATACTGAGGCTGCGAAGGCTAAGATGTCTGCTGTTCAGCGAGGGTTGGTTAAGTCGGTTTCTGGCGGTATTAAGTTGAGTGCTTTATTTAAAGGCCGTAAGATTTCTCAGTCTCATAAGGAGAAGTTGCACGCGGCTTGCAAGAAGGCGGTACTGCAGTATTCTCTTTCGGGTGAGTTGCTGGCGGAGTTTGATAGTGCTACTGCTGCGAGTGCGTCACTGGGGGTTTGTTATGGTCCTATCAGTCAGTGTTGCCGAGGCACTCTAAAGACGGCTTACGGGTTCAAGTGGGTTTTCAAGAATCCTGCACCACCGGCTATCAATCGTTCAGATTGTTATGTGGGTCAGTTTAGTTTGGATGATGTACTGTTGCATGTTTATCCGTCTGCAGCAGAAGCTGCTAGAGTGACTTCTGGGTTTGTGTATAGCATTCGTGCTTGCTGTCGTGGAGTGCATGCTTCTTCGGGAGGTTTTCGTTGGCATTATGTTCATCGGGTTACTCATGCAATTATATATCCCATAAATAAATAATTCCATTTACGTTTATGGGTAAGTCAGCGAATCCCTTAGTCCAAATTTCATATACGGATGAAACCAACTACGTCGAGGCTTCTAGTACTGACGACGTGATGGGTATGGTTATGGATGCCAACTGGGGTCCTTGTGGGACACCTGTTGTTTGCAATAGTACCACTTTCCGTTCTATTTTCAATCCTCAGGGTTTGGGTCGTTTGAATGGCACGCTTGCCACGGCGCTTCGTGCTTTCGAGAAGAATCAGTCTTACATCGAGGTTGTCCGCTTGGGCAGTAAGGAGAATTGGCTGTTTGTGTATATTACGAGTGCTGGTACGGTAGGTACCTATTCGCATCCTTACAGTACCGATTCTTCGGCTATTGACTTCTCGGGCGTAGCTACGGCTATCGAGACTTCGTTTAAGGGCGATTCTAAACCTACGGTTCAGGCTTTGTTCCGTCTTCGTTATCCGGGGGGCTTCCCAGCCCAGATTACTTTGTCGGCGTCGCCTAAGACGTTCTTGGGCACCCAGATGTATAGTCTGGAGCTTGCAGCTTATTCGGGTCAGACTTACACTACTGCTGGTGCTTTGGCTCGTAGTAAGAGTACGAAGGCTTCGGGTGCTACGGCGCAGCCGTCTTTCACCAATATCCTTGAGACCTTGACTTTCTCGCTTGTGGACTTGACCTACAACGGTGTTTCGTATAATTACGCTGATGTTATTACGAATGACTCGACGTACTTTGTTTCGGACGTTGCGTGGGCTGCGGGTAAGTCTGTTAGTGTTGCTTTGACGAACGCGCCGTTCGCATACACAGTTGCTGATGCGGAGATTCCGGGCATTGCTTCTCTTTCTTCTACAGTTCCGGCTTACGTGGCAGATGACTTCGTCGCAGCCTACGATCTTTTCAAGGATCGTGACATTTCGTCGTCTACGGAGTTGGTTAATAGTTACCTTTGGGATGCTTATCTGGAAGGCAATAGTGAGCCTGTTTTTGATTCCTCTGCGGGTCCGGGTAAGGTCATGTCTAAGATGTCTGAGATCGCTGAGCTACGTCAGGACTGCTGCGCCTTGCTTGGCTTCCCTACGACGGTTAATTCGTCTGCGTGGATCAATCCTAACGAAGTTAATTGGGAGACTACTACCCGTACGAATGCTCGCACTTGGTTCGACGCTATTGCTAATGCGGGTCTGAACATGCATTCGTTCGGCATCGTCGGCTGGGAGCGCTATACGCTTCGTACTACGATGGGTGTTAAGGTCTATAACCTTGACTGTACTGCTGGGTGGTGTGGCCGTATTAGCGCTGTTGCTGCTTCTACTCGCAATCGGAACCAGCTTCCGTCTTACAAGGCTTATGGTACTTACCCGTCGACGCTTGTTCGGACTATGAGCTTTGAGAATGTCGTTGAGATGCATAAGGAGGACGGTATTGGTTCTGTTTATAGCACTGCTACGGGTAACTTCATCTTTGACGTGAAGGGTCTCTACGGAGTCGGCACTTCCTACTTTGCTCAGGCGAACGTTATGCGCGTCATTGAGTTCTTGCTTAATAATAGCTACGACATCATTGAGCAAGTTATCCATACGGACGTTGCCGCTAACAAGGCTTCACGTGTTGACCTTGAGGGTCGTATGAACACAATGCTTGGCTGGTTTATCTCTCGCAATGAGCTTAAGGCCGAGTCGTATGTTGATATTGGGGATTCTTTGAACAGCGATGATCTGACGAACGGCGGTGAGTACTTGAATATTAACATTGTCTGCTACTTCTTGAAGTTGACGCAGGGTGTTAATATTAACATCATTGCCCGTGATGGTAGTGTTAGTTCGTCTGTTTCGATGGTTAATTAATAAAAATCTTTGGTTGTCCTATGACACGTAAAATACAGACTTTCACGGGTATCATCACGAACCCGATGAATATTCACAACTTCGCGTTGTCCATTCCGGGTTTTGAGGATTACAGCATCACGGTTCAGAGCACGTCGTTTCCGTCGGACTCTCTCCGTCAGACGCGGTTGTACGTTGCGGGTGAGGAGATTCGCTATCCTACGGTTGCTCAGAATTCGGGCACGTGGCAGTTTGTTGTTCCGGAGACGGACGACGGTACTATCAGTTCCATTCTGGATGGCATCCGTTCTGAGATTTGGAATCAGCTTACGGGTGGTTTGACGGTTGATCCTACGCAGTGGCGTGACATTGGTGTCATTGCCCGCGACCTCAATAGTAACGAGTCTTTCGAGGTTATTCTGCATGGTGCATGGCTTGCGGGCCGTGGTGACGTCCAGCTTAATCAGGCTACCCCGGAGACCAACTGGCAGTGGCAGTATCAGTTCATTTACCAGTGGCTTGAGAATAAGAACCTTCGTGGGTTGTAGTTTCGGGTTTATTTATCCACTTCTAGGAGGCTGTGGGCGTGGGTTGTAGTGTCCCACCTCACAGCTTCCTTTTTTAGTTTGAGGATCGCATGAGTATTAAGATTTCTGCTTTCACTGCTGCGATTCCTGCTCCTTTGACGAAGCGGGATATTACGATGGTGTGGCCTAATTTACCTCAGTCTATGTTTCTTGTTCAGTCGTTGACTTTTCCTACTGAGCAGTATGCTAAGGTTGAGGTTCCGGTTCGTGGTGTTTCTGTTCAGCTTCCGACACAGGTTTTTCAGCCGGGGGACTGGTCTTTCGAGGTTCCGGATAGTAGGTTCACGGCGGTTCGTTACGAGATTGAGCGAGCTTACTACGAGCAGCGTCTTCATAATATTCATCTTATTATGGGGGATGTCTCCAATGTTCTCAACATAGGGAGCGGTGCTTCGTTCTTTAGTAACCTTTTGAATGTAGCATCTGCTGCTGCATCTACGTTGCTTACGGCTTGCACCTTGTGCGATGCTTTTATTACGGACATTGATCCGGTCCAGTTTTCCGTTGCGGGTTCTGCGGGTGATCCTGTTTTGTGGTCGGTGAAGGTTCACTATACGTACATTACGAAATTGACTAACGTGGGGTAGAGTTATGGGTCGTTTAAGTACTTTGGTTCAGCGTGCTGTTGCTTCGCGTCGTGAGTTCATGAGTCTTTCGGCTTCGGGAGGTTCCTCCGGTACTCGTCATGTCATTGCTCCGCTTCTGCAGGGGGATTTTCGTCTTACGTTTGTGGACGGTAATGACAGTTCTTTGCAGTGGCATTCCACGGATTTCCTTTTGACGAGTTTGAGCGGTCCGAGTGCTACGTTGTCATGGTCCCCGCATAGCTCGATCTTGGGAGTTTCTATGCCGTCCATTTCTCAGGATTACCTGACTATCAACTTCTATGTTTCCGGCGACCCGGATTATACTCGCGCTAGTTTCCCGTCTTTGTTTTTGTATAATGACCAGTTTGCACCTAATGGGGCTTTGCGCTTGCCGTCTTCGGAGTACTTTGCGTTCCCGTCGTCCACTGGTGGTAGGTTTCGGGATTCTACGTTAGCCTTCGAGGATGAGATTAATTCAGAGTTCGGGGACTTGGGTCGTCCTTTTGTTCGTCCTACGATTATCCTTTACGCTCTTTACCGTCCGAGTGCGGGTGGCAGCTCTATGGAGGATACCCCGATTGAGCTTTGCAGGTTCGAGGGCTGCGTTTTTGGGACGCCTACGCCTGCTGTGAATCCGTCTGCGGTTGCTCCTATGACTTGGTCACAGCAAATAGGTTATCGTTTCGTTGTTTGGCAGGATGGTACGTTCTTGGGTAAGGCTATTTCGAAGGCCGAGCACCTTCGTTCTTTCCATATTACCACTTCAAATTAATTTGCAATGATTGTTCAGCTTCCGTCTAATGGTATCTTTGGTCTCACGCAGACTGTTTTAAACACGCCGCTTGTCGGTCACCTTTCTCAGCTTGCTTCTACGGATTACACGGAGGAGCAGATTCGTCAGGAGTTCGTTCGCATGCTTCTGGCCCACCCGGAGGACCTTGAGCGTATGACCATCTGCGACCGCGATTATTTGTTTATGATCGCTGCGTCGGGTGTTTGTATGAACCAGATCACTACGGACTTTGTTTGTCCTGTATGTAAGGATGGTGGGAAGGACGTTGTCAGCTCTGTTGTTTATGACATTACTCAGCAGGAGGTTATTGAGCTTGCCCCCAAGACGCCGTCGGAGGTTAAGAAGACTTGGGATGACTTGGGTGTGGAGTATACCTACCGTATTCTCCGTGCTTCGGATGAGGAGCGCTTGGTTGAGTACGCTTTAGCCGACTACGATCATTATAGTCTTCGTTATGAGCAGGCTTTCATGGCTGCGACGCTTGGTCAGGATTGTAGTGATAACGAGGCTATTGCTAAAGGTATTGATGTTATTAGTCAGTATCCATTGGCGGTCTATTTCTCGGCGTTGTTGTTCACGCAGGTTGCGTTTCATGGTGTTCGACCTAGTGTAATGGGTAAGTGCCATGAGTGCGGTCGTGATGTTAAGGTTTTGGTTCCTTTTGGGGATACGGTTAAGATGTTAGACTCTGCCCGTCTTGTCAACCGTTTCTCTCAGATTTCACATATGGTTGACTTCAAGTCTTTCTTGGAGCTTTCTATGCCTATGCTTGCGCAGTTTGAGGCGAATGCGCGTGCTCAGGCTAAGTAGTGGTATTGTTATATGGCGTCGGACGAGAGGTTTAAAATTAGCGGCCTGAATGCCGCGCTGGATGAGTATTTGGAGAAGATTGACAAGGTCAATCTTAGCCGCAAGGACCTTCTTGCTAACAAGGAGCTTCTGGAGGATTCCTTGAAGTTGCTGGCTTCGCTGGATGATAAGATGAAGACGATTGAGTCTTCGTCTGCTTCGTCTTCCGAGAAGTCAGCCCGCTTAGCTTTGCTTGATAGCATCCGTTCTAACGTCATGTCGGGGAAGCCCGTTGATTCGTTGCTTACACAGGAGTCCCGTATTTCGGATTTAGCACGCCGGGGTTCGGGTGCTGCATCGTTTCCGCGCATTTCCTCTAGTGAGCGTGTTGGTCTTTTGAGTGTTTCGGAGCGTGTTGCCGCCGCGGGGTTAGGTTCTACGCTTGGGGGGTTGTCTCCGCGCCAGATTGATGCTATGCTTTCGTGGGCTACCCGTTCGGGTGGTGGTCCGTCGCGGTCCGGCATGAGTGCTGCTTTACAGTCGAGTGCTTTTGAGCTTGGTAGCAGCTTGACTTCGGGTGGCACGTGGGATCGCCTTCGTTCCTCGTCTGATGATCATCTTATTGATTCTTTGGACGAGGCGGAGCGTGAGGAGAAGTTCGATCAGTCGGTGGCTACTATTCAGACTACGTCGGATGCGATCCTTGCTTCTTTGGGCAAGCCTACGAAGGGTGCTCCTGCGCGTCTTGAGTTCCGCCAGCCTAAGCCGTCTAAGAGCGGTCGTGGTGATTGGTGGTCTACCTTGAAGTTGCTGGGCGGCATTGCGGGGACGGTTGGTGTTCTGTATGGTCTTTTCAGCAACCAGAAGGTTCAGCAGTGGTTGAACGATGTTCTTCTCAATCCGGATAAGTGGAAGGAGTGGGGCGATAAGATAGATGCTATCTGGAATCGTCTTGGTGATGTATTCAACTTGGTTATGTCTTCTACCAAGTCTACTCGTGATGCTACTGTTGCTTCTGCTAATGCGGGTTATGAGCTTTATAAGAGCATGGATTCCGATTTGCAGGGTTATGTCAATAGCTTTAATCGGGATGTTAGTGGCATGCAGCCGATGCGTGTTCTGGGCTTATCGGACATTGATCGTTCTGTTGCTGCGTCGGGGGTTGACGAGGCTTTGTCTGCTGCTGCTAAGCTAGGGTTCGGTGCTTTGGGTGCAGGCGTTGTACTGAAGAAGGGTTTATCTGCCTTGTACGCTGGTGGTCCTGCGAGTGCTGCTGCTTTGGCGTTGTTCTCCATTAAGGCGTGGTCTGAGATTAAGGAGACTCAGCGCAAGACTTTTAATATTGTCTCTGCCGCGTGGGCCGTTGAGCATGGGTTAGCTGCAGCTTATCTTTTTACCGAGGGTTCGGGGTCTTCTCCGTCATTGGTTGCTTTGGGCAAGATCGAGGATGCCTCCGGGACGACTTCATATGACTCTTTGTCTCCACAAGAGCAGATGGGCTATTCTACGTCGTTGTTGCTTCAGGTTGAGTCGGAGCGTCAGCGGTCTAACTCATATGCTTTGCTGTCTTCTGCTTTCTCATCTAATCCTGCTATGTATGCAGAGTTGGTCTTGGGTAAGACCGGGTTATCGGCCGATGCTGCTCGTGGTGAGCTTATGGATTGGCTGAGTAAGTCTTCTCCGAAGGAGCGTCGTGCTTTCCTTGCTCAGCATCCTGAGATTTATCGGATGATTACGAGTGGTAACGTTGGTCTTGAGCTTGGTCGCCCTGCAGATTATCTAGGTCGTGCAGATGGTATGTATTCCCATTTGTTTTTTAATACTGTAGACAGTGCTATGGCTGCGAGTGCTCAGGGTTACGAAGGTGGTGAGTCAGACCCGGCCTTTGTAGAGGCTTGGGATAAGATTGCTCGCGGTGAGGTTAACGTAGCACCATCCGGTCGTGGCTTGCTTCGCACTGCGGACATGCAGCGTCAGTATGATGCTTTGCGCGATCCGCGCGTGGTAGGTTATCAGACTGCGGCTTCATTCAATATCCTCAGTATGTTTGCAGGTGATAATGTGGATGCTGGGATAATGAAGTTAGGTATGAAGGGCGCTACGGGTCGCCGTGCATCTGCAGGAGCCTTGGCAGACTTCCAGCGTGCTTTGGCGTTGCGTAACATTCGTCTTCGTGGAGGTGATTCTGCGGTGGTGCCTGAACTTCAGCTTTCCACTTTCTTGCCTAGTATTGCGGGGTCTATACAGACTACGACGAGTTCTGCTGCTCCGAAGCTGGAGGAGTATGTTTCTGCTTCCGATTTAAAGTTGGATGCTTTGCTGTACAAGGTTGACACTTTAGCCCATCAGTTGGATGTCCTTCGTGAGTCTCGGGCATCGTCACCGTCGACCTCTGAGGGTTCCGGCAATGCTACTATGGTCAATAACAATTCTACCACGGTCATTCGTACCGCTAACGATCCTACAGGCTCTATGTAATGCAGAGGGCAGAGGTTGACATACAGGGTGCGGGTGTTGATGCTTTTCTGGCTCTTTCCGCAGAGACGCTGCAGGTCTGGGCTGCGGCTATGGCCCAACTGTCTTCGGAGGATGTTGCGGATGCAGAGCTGCCTGCCATGTCTCCGTCTGCCTTACGTGCTTACATTGAGTCTCATGACATAGATGACGTTGCGGATGATGCCGAGCGTTCTGCTTCTACGGATGATGACGAGGATGGCGGTGGGGTTCTAGGCTGGCTTCTGCGTTGTGCGGGGAGTGCTGCTATTCCTGCGTCGGTTAAGGCGGGCCTTGCTCTTTTGGATATTGTGATGTCCGTGGGTCAGGCTGCCTTGTGGGGTTTTCTCCTGTTTGGCGGCTTCAAATTGATTCACCGGACATCTACCGCCAAGTTAAAGATCGACGGCTCAGAATCAGACTTTACGACCGAGTGGGCTTTGGTCCCTACGTGGTTTTCGGAACTTGCGTCCGGTTCCGGGGGTGGTGCGGTTGTTCGAGGTACTCGTGCTTACTCGGAGGTTCAGGGCTATGTTGGTTCTGAGTTATATAAGCTTCTGGTCGGTGAGGAGTACGCCCGTGAGGATAAGGGTGTTGTTTCTACCGAGTATGGTATTATTGACTCACTTCATAGTAGACCTCACTCTGGTCTTGATTTGCGTATTGCTGGAGGCACTCCTTTGCGGTCTTTAGGTGATGGTGTTGTGACTCGCGTCTGGGAGGGCGGTTCAGGCGGCAAATCGCTCCAGATTACGCTTGATAACGGCATAGTGATAGGCATGGCCCACCTGCAGGACAATTCGCTTGTTCCGGTGGGCACACGTGTCCGCAAAGGGGACGTTGTAGCCGTTTCCGGTAATACGGGTACACATACTACTGGTGCTCATCTTCATATTACTTTCCGGCGTGCTTCGAATATGGGTTCGACGGTTAATCCTGCTTCCATCATGCCGGAGTTAGGTATTTCAGTTCCTATGGCACAGACATCTTCTTTTCCGGCAGATAGACAGGCTCAGGGTTATTCTATTACTCTAGGTTCCTCCTTAGCTAAGAATGCTTATAATTTGACAGGCTTGCAGGCTTTCGGCACACAGTGGAAAGGCAAGTCGGGTACGGTTCAAGCTTCTGGGGGTCGTGTTTTCGAGCGCTTCACTTCTCCGGAGTGGAGTCTTCGTGCTACGATGGGTACTCTTTTGAACTACCAGACTCGGAAGGACATTTCCCGGTCTGGGGGTGCTTGGACTACCATTGGTGATATTTCCCGTATGTATGTAGGCGGAGGTTACACGAACCGTCCGGCTTACGAAGGGGATGATATTGTTCAGTATGCCCGTAACATTTCGGAGTTTTCCGGTTATGGTGTTGATGAGCGTATTGATGTTCGCCGTCCGGAGGTCATTGAGAAGCTCACACAGGCTATTGCCCGTCAGGAGTCTTTTTCGATTGTTTCGGATACGGCTATTAAGCAGGTTCGTGCTGTTGCTTTCAATGACTTCTCGTCGGCAGTGAATAAGCAGGATGTTTCGGGGCTTAGTTCCAACTATCAGAAGTTTTGACGAGCACATACGTATATGTAGGGACTTACTATTTTATTACGATGACAGGCCGGGGTTTTCCTCGGCCTTCGTTGTGGTTTATGGGGGTTACGCGGGGGTTGTGGGCTGTGTGTTGTGTGTGGGTTCCGGGTTGTTGGGTGCTTTCGGTTTCGGCCTTCGTTGTGGGTTCCGGGTTTTGCTTAGGGTTGTGTATGCCGTATGGTTTGTTCGTTTGGACCTTCGTTGCAGGTGTTTTTGTTTTTTTTTGCATGTAGTGTTGGTTTTGTGCAATTATATATCCTAGAAATGGTTTTGTGATGTCATTGAGTGTCCAACAGATCCGGGATTTAAATAAGATACGGCTTTTTGTTACGAGCTGTAGTGATCCTGCTGGTGAGTATTCCGATGGTAGTTCTAGCACTGCGGGTGTCTGGAGTTTCGGGATGTACTCTGAGGGAGGTCTTGGGTTGGAGGCACCTATCAAGACGACGTCTGTCTTCGGTGCGCTTCCGGGTAGTGGTTTCGGTGATACTATTGTGGGTCAGACTTTAGGTTCTGCGCTTCAGGTTGGCTGGGGTTTGGTTCCTCAGGTTGACTATCCTCATAAGTTTAAGTTTCAGGGTAGCGAGCCTTTGAGCTTTAGTGTTAAGTGCTACTTGGTTTTGGAGACGAGCGTTGCGCACGATTTCTTTGCTCCTTTGCTTCGTTTGTTTTTCCTTACTTACCCTCGTAGGACTACCGATCCTGATTCGGGTGCTGCTGTTAGTGTTCAGGATTGGTTCCGGGATCACGCTTCGGAGTTGGATGCTTCTATTCAGGATTGGATTTCGGCGTTGGATACTCCGTCTACCCGCAATATCTATGATTTTCTCAGCAAGCTTTCTTCGGGTGCTGCGGACGCTGTTTCTGGGGTTGCGGACTTCGTTGATAAGTATGTAGGGAGTGTTTATCCTTTGGTCACGCCTCCTACGTTCCGGACTCGTGGTAGCAATAGTCCTAGTCGTTTTCCGTGGGGTGGTCAGGTAAGATATTACCAGACTTCGGGTAGCGGTTTGGCTTTGGGTTACGGTCGGACTTATGTTGACGATGTTTTCATCCGTAGTTTGAGTGTTCGTATTCCGGAGTTGTATTATGACGGTGGTTTTCCGCAGGTCATCGAGGTTAACCTGTCGTTTGAGACGTTGCGAGTTGCTACCGCGGATATGCTTTACGGTGCGGTTACGGGTCGTCTTTAGTTTCTTAGTTTTGTTGCTGTTGTTATGACTATCGAGGAGGCGTATCAGAGTTACGGGAGTCTTACGTATGAGACGAGTGTCGGGTGCAATCTGTTATGGTTGTGCCGTGAGTTGTACGGGAGTGATTCTAGTTATTACCGTCGGATTCTTCGCGTATTGAATCCTCGTATTAACTGGCTTTCTATTCCTAGTGGTGTTTCTATAAGTTATCTGAGTCCGGACATTGTTTCGGGCTTGCGTTTGCAGTAGGGGTCTTTAGTATGAGTTCCTTGATCTTACGTGTTGGTTCTTCTGAGTTTACTCCTACGTCGTGGAGTTTCGAGGAGAGTGTTTGGAAGTACTGCCCGGAGTTACGGTTTACGCTTCGTTCGGCTTTGCCTAGTGATGTTTTCACGTTTGGCGACAGCGACGTTTCGTGGGTTGTTATTTCGTGCGTGGGGTCGGGTGATGATAAGTATGACTATGTATGCTACCCTAAGAGCTTCTGGGATCAGTGTAACGTTGTTAGCGACTGCGTTAATGGTGATTACACGTTGCCGGAGTTGTGTAGTGTTCTGGGTCTTCCTTTTTATAATGGTCATAGTGGTAGTAGCTTTTCGCGCTTCCGTTGGGTTCTGCCCCGTCTTCGTGGTATTAAGTTGCTTGATGCCTTGACGCTTGGGGGCGCGTGCCTCGGTGGTGGTTGTAGTACTTTGCACTACGACGCTTCCGGGGGTTATATCTTTAATGATCTTCTGTTGTGGAGTTCTAGTGATCTTAGTAGCAGTAGGTTTAGCTTTTTAGGCCGAGGTGGTAGTCCTAGTCTTGACCGTGGTTGGCAGACGGATGTTCCGGGGGTTGTTGACTTTTACTTCGACGGTGATGGTGGCGTTGGTTCGCTTCGTCGTGAGCTTTTTCGTGGTGGGAGCGGCGTTGGCGGCTTTCATCTGTATATGAGTAATGACAGCGTTTGTGAGCGTCGCGTTTGGGAGAGCCGTAATCGTTTCTGGCGTTCCTTCTTCCGTGGTAGCTTGGTCCAGTTTAGCGGTGTCCAGATTGTCGGGGGTTATATCGGTGTTGGGTGCTTGTGTCGCCATATGGACGCCGTAGGGGAATCGGGCCGTGGTTACATCTGCTGTGGTTATCGTACTGCTTATAGTGGTTCTGTTCAGGATATAACGCTGGATTGCGTTTTGGTTTGATTTGTCCTTCGTTGTAGGTTTGTGAGTTGTTCTCCTTATTTGTTGTAGGGATGTTGATAAAGGCTTTGGTTGTAGGCGGTAGTTCTAGTGATCCGTCTGGTGAGGGTCGTGTTGAGCTACGGAGTTCTAATGTCTGGGCTCGGAGTTTGCGTATTCCGGTTGTGGGTAATGCGCCTTTGAATGAGGGTGACGTTGTCTTTGTCGATGTTAGTAATGGCTACGACAGTCCTTTGGTTCTGGGTCGTAGCCGTGACGGTTCATGGAGTACGCATGCTACGGATTCTGCTTCGGGTTATAACGTTCTGTGGGAGAGTGTGAGTAGTGATGGTTCTACATGGGGTGTTGCGTACACTGTAGGTTCCTCGTTTGTTTATGAGAATAGCAGTGGTTTTGTTTTTCGGAGTACGGATGGTAATGTTGTAGTGCACGATGGTTCTAATCGTGGCGTTGTTAACATTGCGTCTTTGGAGTCCTTCATGCAGGCGGTATTGAAGGATTTGGTTGCAGTTGGTAGTGGTACCAATACGGTTTCTTACTTTGGCAAGGAGTACTACGAGTTGGAGGATAAGACGTTCACGCATTAATTGGGGGTGATTATGGCAGTTCCTTTTGGTTTGGATGTTGATGTTTGTATCGACGCTAAGTATTCGGCGTCTTTGGATAAGTCGGAGGAGAGTGTTCCGGACGATCCTGAGGAGGGTAAGCGTCGTCGTTCTGCGCTGCGCGAGATGATCAAGGACGCGGCGAAGGATTACATTAATCGCAAGTTGGATAAGCTTGACTCACAGTGGGAGAAGTTAGGCGACTCTCTCTCTAAGGTTAAATCCTCCGCGGAGACGGTTTTGACGGGTTCTGCGACGGGTACCGCGACGGAGGCTGCGGGTACCGCTTTGACGGGTCCTCCGCCTACTCCGGCTTCTCCAGCAGGTGCGGGTATTAAGCTTGCGGGCAGTGGTCTTCGTCAGGCTGCTTCGGGTGCTAAGGACTCTTTGGGTGCCGCCTTGAATGATGCCTCGGTCTTGCTTGGTGACTGCCGTGACTTGTGCGACGAGCTTGGGGTTACGCAGTTGCCTGCCGTGTCTAATGGTCTAGCTACTATTGAGAATCCCATTAGTGTTGCCGCAGCCGCCATTTCGGCTATTCCTTGATGGGGTTGTATGGTTTTTGTGGTCTAAGCCTCCGCGGTCCAGTTGTGCCGCTGCGGGGGCTTTTTGGTTTTGTGCAATTATATATCCCATAAATCGATGCTTCATGGATTTTCCGTTGGTTTTGTCGGACACTTCTACGTTGAGTTTCGTCTATGGTTATGACGAGCTTAAGCAGGCTTTGTACTTGCTGTTGAAGACGTGGTATGGTCGCTTTCTGCAGAGTCCTGTTATAGGTTCCCGTGTTTCGCCGCACGTTGTCGAGGAGCTTACGTTGCGTGCGGGTATTTCGGCTACGATCACGCAGTTGCGTGGTTGTACTTGTGAGGACGTCCGTGTTAGTGGTGATAACGTTGTTGTCCGTGTTTCCTACGGTGGTCGCCTTGATGATTTTGAGTATTCGCTGAGTTCGTTTAACTAATTGTCTATAATTGCATGGCTCGTCCTATAGAGGAGATATATAATTCGCTTGTATCGAAGGTTTCGTCGCAGAGTGGTTCTTCGTGGTCTTCGTTGAAGGACAGTATGGTTGGCAAGGAGCTTTTGTGGTTCGGTGCTAACATTGAGTCGGATGCTGAGGTTCTGAGTGATGCTGTTAATGGTGTTGTATCGCTTGCCCGGTATAGTGCCGATCAGCTTATCTCGTATGCTTACACGCAGGATGTTCCTTTGGACTTGAGCCGTCCGTCGTCGGTTAAGGTTGGGTTCCGTGGTCTTCCGGGCGGTCGTGCGGTTGTGTGTGCTCCTTTCCAGTTGTGCCTTACGATTGGGACGCTTTCGTTCTATAATATCGAGTACTGCCGCACGGATTCGGAGGTTACTCTTTATCAGGGTATCCCTATGCAGATGCTTTCGGGCTCGTCTATGGTCCTTCCTTTTACGGTTCCGGGAAACCGTGTTACGCCGTGGAAGTTGTACTTGGAGCTTCAGTCGGGTTCTTTCCAGAGCAGTTACGTTAAGTTGGGTTCGGATGTTCTGTCTTCCAGTGTCTGGGTTTTCGCTCAGGCCCAGAGTAGCTCTACGAGTGACGTTGTGAGTCCGGTCTTTCCTTATACGAGTTATAATGCGTCTTTGTCGTCTCCGCAGGCTAAGTTGTACAAGGTCCGTGCCTTGTGGGATTATACGACGTGCGTTCTGTTCGGTGATAGTAACTGGGCGCAGCCTGTTTTGCCGTCGCAGTATAATTATACGGTTGTTTGGCTTCAGGGGACCTATAATAGGTTCACTGTATCTTCGGGCAGTCGCCTTGAGGTTACGACGCCGAGTTATACGGGTTCTTTGCCGCTTTTGTCGTCTTCGGACTCCTCGGATCTTGGGTTCTATGTTTCGTCGTCACAGGATGGCGAGACGCAGTCGTTATCATATGCCCGCAATTACCTTCTTAGTGAGGTTTTCAAGAATTCGGGTATTGTCACAGAGTCCCAGATTCGTAATTTCGTATTGAGCTTTCCTAGTGTCCAGAGTTGCTGGCTTGATGTTTCTCCGGGAGTTATTTCCATTTATGTTAAGCCCACGCATGAGGGCGATAGTGCCTTTGAGTTCTTGACGGATTACTTGTATCAGTACGGGGTTCCGGGTCCTAAGTATAGCACTAGTGTCTCCCAGCCGTTGCTGTTCACGGTTGTTCTGCATGATGTTAGTAGTGCTGGTTCGAGCCAGCTTCCACGTGCTATGTCTTTGCTTCGGGAGTTGTACTCGTACGATAATGTCACGTTGTCGACACAGGTTTCGAGTGCTTTGATCCAGCAGGAGCTTACGTTGCAGGGTATCTCGGGTATTACGGCTACGATTCGTGCCATTGAGGAGCTTACGGAGGAGGTTTCGAACTCTTTGGTTCTGCGGTCTTTGCCGTCGGAGGGTACTATTGTGCTGTACGACGCTTCGGGGCTTGTTTTGGGCTTTGACTCTACGGGCCGCTTTAAGGAGTATGTGATCTTAGATTCCGGCCTTAGTAACGCCTTGAACGCTGCCGATGTTTCGATGTCGGGTTTGGGTGATTACGTTTGGCTTGGCGGGGGCAGCGTAAGTTACTTGGTATCACTGGATGATGGGCGCCTTCTTCTTTCGGACTCGTCTGTAGCGCTTCCGCCTTTGTCGGCATCTTTTGCTCCTTATGGTAGTGGCTTGTACGCTATGTGGTATGATGGGGTCGATAATGGTACGGATGCTAAGCTTGTTCGTTTGTATCAGGATTCGAGTGTTTTCCATTCGGGTAAGTATTCTATCTTCTCTCATCCGTCGTATGTTACTCCGCTTTCTAACGGTGTCGGGGGTGTTGACTTCGTAGTTCGTCCCGATTCGTCGTTTACGGTTAACGGTGTTCTTGGTGTTAGTGGTTCGGGGCCGTCTTCGGATAGCCTTATTTGCTCTGTCACCTCTACTCAGAGTGTTACGGTCGGTGAGTCTACTTATTATCCTAGTGGTCTTGCTCGCTACCGCCGCACGGGCAGCAATTATTACTATGACTTGACGTTGTTGTTGTCTGCTACTCCTGCATCTTATGTGAATGCTTCGGCTTTTTATAATGGGGTATGGTATATGCCTTTGACGGATATGTCTTCGTCGGAGGCGGGTCTTACGGGCTTTGACATCTATGCTCCAGATGGGTCTTCTATTGGTGACGGTAGTTCCAACTGGTCTAAGAGCCTTAGCTTGACTATGCTTAATGCAGGTGTTGGGTCTTTGGAGGGTGCTACACCTTTGTCGCTTCGTGTTGTTGATCCGTCTACGATGTATGCGTTGTATACACGTGGTTCGGGTGACAGTTTGAAGTACTACTTCGGTGTTGTTTACTTCGTCATTTCCGTTTCGGAGTCTTCGGAGTTCCGTTACAGATTGATCTCGGAGGTTGAGTTCGATGCTTCGGCTTACCCGTCTTCTATTTTGTCTGCTTCGAGTGGTTTGGTCACGCTTGGCGGCTTAGTTAACGGCAGTCGTCTTTTCTGGTCGGGTTCTGCTTCGAGCATTACGGCTTCAGGTTATTCGACACTTGGTGCTGGCTTGAGTTCGAGTTTGGTTTTGTCTACGGTAGGTAGTGTTGACTATTCGACGGGTACGATCTACGGTTTGGTTGGCGGTGGTCTTGGTGAGTACGTGGAGTACGAGATTGCTTCCACGCTTACGGGCGGTACTACTTATCCTTTGTTGTCGGACGTTGTTGTAGATTAGGGTATCATGACTTTAGATGCTGTTCGTGAGGTTTTCCGGAGTTACTTTTTAGAGGAGCTTAGGGTTGATTCGGGTTGGGATGAGTTCTTGGAGCTTATCCTTTCGAACATGGACCTTCGTGCTCTGGACTTCATGCAGTCTAATGGGGTTCCTTATAGTATTGCTTTTAATGATTTTGGGACTCTGTTTAAGACGTCGGGTCCTTTCGTCGAGGTTCTGCATGTTTCGGATTCGTCTCGTTCCTCTGAGGGTTATACTTTGTTGGGCTTCAACATGCCGCTTCGGTCTAAGTTTCTATCGGAGTCGGGCTTGACTACGACAGACCTTCGGTGGTTTGACTTTACGGCTGCTTCTCTGATGTCGCGTCCTCAGTCTGTGAGCTATTATACGAGTACAGATTTGGATGCTGCCCCTCAGTGGTTGCTTCGTCCGTCTTGCTATTATTATGTTCCCCGGACGGAGGAGGAGGCTGTGTCGCTTGATACGCTTCAGGGTCTTTCTGTTCTTGTCGATCCGGTTGTTCCTATTACATGGTCGGAGCGTGTTGACTTGTTTACGTATGCGGATGGTAAGCCTTGCTGCTTCTTTGTCAAGATATGGGATTATGTCCATGGTGAATCCGGGGCTATTTTGCGCGATGCTGTGTCTGGGGAGTACTTCCCTACCATTCCTGCATTACAGCTCGCCACAGTGCCCGAAACGCTTAATGGTGCTGAGATTTTGAATGCCCGCCGACGGTCGGGTGCTGGGACTTCTCTGTATGGCACTTCTCCGTATGCGTCTGCTCTGTTTGGTGCTCTGTTTGGCTTGGGTTTGAACTACGCGGAGGTTCCGTTTCGTATTTACTTGGCGAGTGATGACCGTTTAGGTACTCCTACGGCGTCTTATTCGTCGTTCGTTGAGTTCTGGCAGGTTCTGGATGCACTTCATGACTTCTTGCCGCGGTCTGTGTTTTTGAATCCGGAGGTTGTGGGTTTGGTTTCGGCGGAGGATACACGTGTTGATGCTGTTCGTGACTATTGGGGTACGGGTGATAGTATTGTTTCGTCTTTCTCCACTAAGGATCGTCTTCGTCGCATAGCTACTCGTTATGGTAGTATTCTTGGCTATGACAAGAAGCTTTGGGTTGTAGGGTCTAATGCTCCTTTCTCGGATTTGAACTTCTTGGGTCATGACGGGGGTGACGCTTCTGCGCCTTATATCAACACGCTGCCTACGGATATGTACTTTACGCAGTATGGTTCGTCGGCGTCGGCTCCGGGAGGGAGCGTTCGTGTTTTCTCGGATGTTGCTGCATGGGAGGCGTATGTTTACAACACTTCCGATCCTATTTACATTAGTCCGGTTACCATTAGGCTTGATTTGTCGTCATGGTCGGGTAAGCTTTTGGTTTCGCCTACCGATGGTTCTGGGGTTACGGATTACCTTGTTACTCCGGATTCTCGTCTTGGTGAGCCAGTTTACGGCATCACTAAGAACTATGTTGACATGTCGATTCCGGATGGTTTTATCAACCGTTTAGTTCTGTCTTTTGGTGTTTCGGAGGATACTTTCATTGCTAGTCAGTTCGGTGGGGATAGTGCTGCTGCGTCCGCTTTTCTTTCTAGACTTCAGTCTTTGCTTGAGGGTGCGGTTCCAGCCGGGGTTTCGGTTCAGGTTCTTTTTGGCACAGATGCCCATCCCGTTACTCTCCGCTTTGCTATGGAGGTTGGTACTCCGGATTTCTTTATACGTGTTAGTCCTAGTGTTGTGACGAGTTCCGGCTCGGAGTCTTTCTCGTCTTCGGTTAGTGTTGAGTCCAATACTGCATGGCATGTGACGTCACGCGTTGCGCCTTACATTCGTGTTGGTGCGAATGAGTATGAGACTTCGAGTTCTTACACTGTAGAGTTGGGTCCTACGTCGGGGAGTCCTGCTTCAGTTTACGTTGCCACCAACTCGACTATAGTAGTTAACGGTTCAGTTTAACTTTTTGTTGCATCATGATAGTTAGTAGTTCTTTGCGTGCCGCGGGCACCACGTCGGTTGTTACGGAGGATGTTGTAGGTGTCCTGTCGCGCCTTATGCTTTTGCCGTCTTCGGATGATACTCGCAAGTTGTCGGACTATGCGGTTACGAATGTTCTTTACTTCAAGAGGGGCATTTTGTCTATGGCTTCGTCTCTGCTTCGCGGTGCTGCGGGTCTTACGTTCTCGGATGTCCAGCCACATGTTCTGTACTGTGACTCTTTAGCATCGGGCTTAGTTGTTTCTCAGCCGGAGCTTATTAACGAGGAGGGTATCGTTGGTTATCATACTGTTGTTACGTCCACTCTTGCTGCCGATATTCCTGTAGTAGATGATGGTCTTATTTACGGCATGGGTTTGCTTCTTGGTGGCAACACGGATAATCATAGTGCTAATTCGCAGCCTGCGAATCCGTCTTTCTACTATGGTGCGGGGACGTATGACGATATGCGCAATTACCTTTTTGTTGTTACATTGTTTCCGGAGGACTCTCCCATTTCGAAGGAGGCGGATAAGGTTCTGACTCAGTCTTGGGATGTTCATTATATCTGTGAGCTTTAGTGCTGGCTTCTTGGTTGGTACGTTTATGGAGGACATGGCTTCGGTCATGTCTTTTCTTTGTGTGTTATGGGTAGGTTTTTTAAAGACGGTTTTCAGTTATTTCCGGAGCAGATTGAATTGGCTAAGGGTCTTTCTAGCCGTAAGCGTGCTATCCTGATCGACAGTACGGGTAACGGCAAGACGCTTGTATGTTTATATTCCTACAGTTACTTGAAGTCGAAGGGTTTAGCAGATTGTCTTTTGGTTCTCACGCCTAAGAATGCTTATGACAAGCGGGTCTGGGCGAAGGATGCTGCGGCTCATACTCATTTGACGTCCATTTCTTTGGATGACTTCATCAAGAAGGTTTCTGGTGGTGCTGACGTTCTGGAGCTTCTGAATAGCTATGATGTTGTTTACGGCAAGCATACTCATTGCAAGACGGATTACGGTGTCCTTCGTCAGATTTATATGTCTTCTTGTAAGTTGGTTACGGTTCTTGATGAGGTCCATGCCTTCAAGAATTCGAAGGCTCAGCTTACTTCCACTATGAGTTTGCTTGTTAAGAACTGCTATGCGTTGTGGGGTGTTACTGCCACGGTGCTGAGTAAGAACTGCATGGATACCTACCATTTGGTTAACTTCGTCTATCCTCGGTTTTTCACGTCGGTTCGTGGGTTCCAGAGCCAGTTCTGTAAGGTCGAGGAGAAGGTCATTGGTCGCAATCCGGATAAGACTCTACGCAAGGCTCGTATCATTACGGATTATAAGGATAGCGCTGCTTTGATGGACTATCTACGTCCGGTTATGATTGTCGGCACGCCACCTGTTCCTTTGGATATTCACTTCATTGATTACACGATGTCGGCTTCTGAGCAGGACTTGTACGCTAAGGTTGCTAATGGTTTGATGTTGTCGGGCGAGAGTGATGACGCCACTTGGATTCAGCAGGTTGTGTCGCGTTCTGAGATTCGTGAGGGTGCCGTCCGGTCGGTCAAGGACTTGGAGCGTCATAGTTCTCGTTTTATCTATCTTCAGGCGGTCACGGATGGTTGCTTGAATTCGGATGGTACGTTTGGTGTTGGAGGTTCTCGCAAGCTGGATTCTTTACTGACGCTGGTCAGTGATATTGCTTCTCGGAACGAGTCGGTCTTGGTTTATTTCGATTTCTATTCGTCATTGGATGCAGCCATGTATCATCTTCAGCGTTCTGGTATTACGGATTCTCGCGGCAGGTCTATTGTTGTTGTTGAGTCTTCGTCTCGGAATGTCCTTAAGCCTACACAGGCTACGGAGTCGCAGTGTTCTATGAATAGTTATGTTATTCTGTGCACCCGTGCTGCTTCGGAGTCTGCCAATTACACTTATATTAACAATGTCGTATTGTACGACGTTCCGATCACGCCTATTCCTTTCCTTCAGTTCATTGGTCGCATTACGCGCAAGACGAGTAAGTTCTTAGGTGATCTTCATCTGTGGATATTCCGCAGTGATGACATTTCGGAGTATAAGCTTCAGCTTGTAGGCTTCAAGGTTTACATGCAGGAGAAGATCAGCTTTGAGATTCATAATTTCCCGCGTGAGTATGTTAAGCCGATGTCGGACGCGGAGCACCTTCGAGTTGCAAAGCAGCATCTGCTGTGGAAGGGTCGCAAGCCGCGTCTTACGCGGTCGTCTCAGATTGTTCCGCAGGGTGTCACTCTTTTTTAGCGTTTAACATTTGGATTATAAATTAATTTTATGTATGTTTGTGGTACACTAATTTCTTAGAGTATGAGTGAGTTTATATATCATATGTGCGAGGATGCTGATTCTGTTGAGTACAGTGGGTTTAGCTTAGCTTCTGATTCTTCTTTATCGGCTGATGCGTCAAAGGTAATGTCCGCCTTGTCATCTCACGTTCGTTCTGATTCTGGTTATTTCGCTCCGGCTCCGCAGGATGAGAGTGATGCTTTGACAGCTTGGCTTATTGCTTTTGCTGGTTTTTAGGATGAATGTCAAGATAGTATATTCGCTGACAGCTCAGCAGGAGATTGCACAGTTGCAATCGTTATTGGGTCGTGTCTCAACAGATTCCACATTTTCATATGTTCCGGAGTGTTTAAGTTCCATTGGTACTATTTTACATTACCTTTCTTCTGATCCAAAGCATATTCCTGCTGTTTATCATGTTCATAAATTATGGCGTGATTTTAAGGGGTACTTAGGTGCCTAGTTAGAGCCGTCTAAGCATGCTGACGGTTTGAATTCTCATAGGATGGTGTTTCGAGTTATGTCTGCCGAGTCTGGGTTTTATGGGTTAGATGATCCTAGGTTTCCATGGCTTCGGGATAGAGTTGGTGACTTGAGTACTGTTGACTTTGTGGTACATATTTGGGTTGGGTGTTTTGATTATCATACGAATATAAAATCTAGGTCACGTTCTAGCGTAAAAGATTCGTTTACGTGTTTTTAGTGTTCGCGTGAAGTATTGTATGTCGTGTGGGTTTATATTTATAGAGATGCCGTTTGTAGGTAAGATTTGCAAAGATTCTACTGTACCTGCTTATGAGTTAGGTTCTTTGTCTACTCAGGAGGAGTTGAATGCTGTTATTGACGCTGCTATGGAGCGGGCTGCGGTGACTGATCTGGGCTGCTATAAGGCTGCGCCGGGTACGCCGTGGGAGCAGCGCGAGATTCTTGAGCGGTTAGGGGCTAGGTTCCGACAGTAATGTAGCATGGATTTTCTTTAATGGATTAGCTATGTGTGATCGTATTGTTGTGGTTAAAAGGGAAGTGAGTGATTCCTCTGTTTTCCTTACGAATCCTTATACTGAAGATGGTGAATCTGGGTTTGTTGAGGTTATATCCGACGGTATATCTAAGGGCGGTGTTATTTCTATAGACTTTGCCGTAGATATGGCTAGACGGTTTGGTGCTTTAGGCTAGTATAGTTTTTCATTTTATAAATGTAGTTATGGATATCACAGGTATTTTCTCGGAGAGCTTTTGGTGGCTTGCTCCGGCTCTCTCTGCCGCTACGGTTTTGCTGGCGGGTGTTGTCAATGGTCTTTTTAAGATCACGAAGGGCATCTGGCAGCAGGTTGTGGCTTGGGATATCGGCACGGCGTTGTCGGTTAGTGCTTACTTTGCGGGTTTGATCAAGATGGGTCAGCCGGAGTGGCTTGGTGTTGTGATGCTGTGTGTAGTAGTTGGTTTGTCTTCGAACGGCATCTATGACATTCCTGCCATCAAGGCATGGGTCGATGCTTGGTTCGCTAAGAAGCCAACAGCATCAGCAGCTAAGAAGAAGACGCAGAAGTAGATAGCTCTACTCTGTGCATAGGAGTTTAGTCCGGATGGCTTTAGCCATTCGGACTTTTTTTCGTTTAATATTGTTTTTTTTTTTTATAAATTTGGATTTATAATTTTAATTATCTACTTTTGTGTTGTCGACGTAGTTCTCTAGTACATTATGTTCTGCAGCTACGTTGATGGTTTAAAAGTTGCTATTATGCTCATTACGAAGGATAATATTAAGGATTTCTCTTTGGGGCTTTCATTGTCTTCCGGGGACGTTGTTCAGTTTGATATTGACTGCTACCGTTTGGAGTATGTTTACACTTCCGATTCTGCTGGTTATAGGTTGCTTTTTCGTGGTGATGCTAACGGTATTTTTAATGCTACACCTCATCCGGATTACGTTGTTACGGAGGGTGGTATGCTGGGCACGGTCTTACGCTTGTTGGGTTGTAGTGCTGCAGATATCAAAGTGTTCTATCGTATTATTTACGGGATTGATTCGAAGTTGGTTTTTCCTTATTTTCCGCTCGCTTGCCTTTGTTCGACCTTTAAGTCCGCATGTGCATCGATGTATATCCTTAACGCAGTAGTGGCCGTGTTTGAGCTCATGGGTTATTCAGTCCATCCGTCCTTTGAGTTTAGTCCTGCGTTTTATGAGTTCATGACTAAGATTCGTGACGTATCGTATGCCGGGCGTAGTACATTTGTTTTAGGTTCTAGGTTCGCGGAAGGTCAGAAGCTTCATTTGGCGGATATAGATATCTTGCGTAGGTATCATGCTTACGATGCTCTCCTTGAGCTTGCAGGCACCAAAGTTACTGTATCTTTGGTACGCCGAGTTCGTTATATGTGCAGTTTCGCTTCTGGTGATCCGGATGAGTGTGTACGTTATACTTTTTACGTAGGTAATGAGTCTTTTTCGGTTTCTATGTACTTATTTAAGGAGTATCATACATCTTTAGTTAAAAATAATAATTATGGAGAAGAATGTGAAAATGCTTCTGGATTACAAGAACCAGAAGTTGCTGGACTCGTCCGCGGTGTCGGATCGGGATGTTTGCGCTGCCGTGTCGAAGACCGACCTGAGCTTGCAGCAGTCTCTTTTGGAGACGTATGTGGAGTACTTAGATGCTCAGGAGCGTCTTCGCGGGTTAAAGTCGTGCTACCCTCTCGATCTTGAGGCTATCGCTACGGCGTCGGGGGACGTTTCGGAGTTGAAGGCGGGTGTTGATTTGATCATGTCGCTTCGCAAGGAGTTTGGCTTCTCAGAGGTCGATCTGGAGTCCTTCGTTCGGTCGTCTAAGACGCAGGATCGGGTCGAGGGTTAGTATTCGTTTCAGTTACGCTTCCTCCTTGTAGGAGGGGCGTAGCTTCTGCTCGGATGGTGGAATAGGTAGACACGCCGGATTTAAGCTCCTGTGATCAGCAATGGTCGTGCGGGTTCGATTCCCGCTCCGAGTACTTTTTTGCAACAAATATTTGCAATTTTAAATTAACTTTTTTACCTTTGCAGTACGTTAATACTTATGATGGTATGCTCAGAATGATTCATAGTTGGGTTAAGACGCTTCGTGGCCTTCGTATTAGGGTCAGCGCGGGTTCTTTGCTCTTGCTTAGTTCCGCATCCCCTATTGCTGTGGGGTCTCGCGTATGGCATTCTGACTATGGTATCGGCGTGGTGCGTATTGTTGGGACTTGTGAGTATATTGTGAGTTTCGAAGCTGGTTTTGAGAGTTCCACGTATAAGATGTATTGTAGCAGGGTTCTTTGTTCTTTGGGTTAATTTGCATTTGCCGTCTTGTCGGAATTGGTAGACGAGAAGGTCTCAAAAACCTTTGTCCTTTAGGACGTCCGGGTTCGATTCCCGGAGACGGTACGACTTCCCGACGTGGTTGCCGGGGGTCCCCAGCCTTGAAATGGTAGGTGCTGGGTTTTATATTGTGCACATTCCGGTTTTAGCTTGGTTTGGTTTGGTTTGGTTTATCTCTCCGGGTGTGGGTGCGTTGCTAGAGGAGTCTTTCCTACCGTAGATTCCGTTTGCATAGCTGAATATCAGGCGTGGCGGCTTGGAGTAGCACGGCAACAGCTAAGTATGGGTTCTTTTGTTTTCACTGCAGTTAACGGACATATGGTTAGTCCTTGCTGGGTTCCTTACATTCTTATAAGAGGATTTCTCAGGGGTAGTGCAGTGTTTAACGAAGTTTATTTGTGTAGCATTATCCGTTCGCTATGTTGCTTCGACTATAAGGATTCGTACTTTTAATACGTTTATGTTTTGTGTTCTTTGATACAGTGAAGACGGCACCGTCGAGAGTGTTACGAATTAAATCTGTAGAAAGCCCATGCCTTTAGGCATGGGATGTAAACGCAGCGTTAAACATTAAGCGTTCGGGCATGGACGTGTTGATTAGTGGCAGTAAGCCCGCTTAGGCGGCAGCCATGTTTGAGTCAAGAATCCAGCGGCTTTAGCCGTGGGAGTATGTCAATCTTTCGCTTTTAACCTTCGATGGTCGCTCATCTTTTTTCTTCAGGCAATTCCTTGTGCATGTTCTGGGTTTAGCCTGTCACTCTCACTTGTTAGTGGCGTGTGCTGTCTTCACTTTTTTTTCAGTGGGGCCTACCTGAAAGTAGAGTAGGGTGTACGTGAATCAGGGGTTCGATTCCCCATACCAGTCAAGTTTATCGCTGGTTGGTGCTGGCATGCAATATAGTGCCTTCGGGGTCCTTTCTGTCGTTTGTTGGCGTTGACGCTGAAAATTGTCCGAGTGACCTTGAGACGAAGTGTGGTGCTTTGTGCTATGACTTGAGTACGGCCATTGATTACTTTAGGAGTCTTTTTCCTACGTTGAATGCTGGTGCGGAGCTTCCGGAATCCATGCTTGTCTTAATTCGTCTTCATGATCTGTTGTCTGCTGTTTTCGTAGAGTAGCTATGTCTATCGAGGAGTTGATTTTGGAGTTGCAGGTTCTCCAGCAGTCCCATCCGGAGGCGCCTGTTGTTTTTGTTTCTGCTAACGGCGCCCATAAGTATTCTCGTTGTACGACGAGCGTCTCGGAGGATGGTTCTATTGTGGTACGTCTACAGGACAATGTAGTTAAGAAAAAGTAGGATTTTGTTATGGGTTTGGATTTCGGATGTCCGTTTCGTTCTGCTGCGGGTTGCAAGTCTTGTGACTATGTGATCTACCGGAAGTGTTCTACTTTCCGCCAGCATCATCTTCGTCGCTGTGCGTCCGAGCTTGTCCCTTTTAAGTTCACTACTATTAAGCGTCAGGATGGTTCTGTGTTTATGCCGTCGGCGCCTGTTGTCTGGGGTTTCTGTGAGGTTCCGAACGTTGTGAGTGTTGATATGCTGTATCGCAATAGCACTTATGTCTGGTTGTCGGATCGTTTGAAGTCTTTAGCGGTCCGTGCCGCCATCGAGCGTAATACGGCTTTTCCTGTTCAGTACTTTAATCTGGAGCGCGTCATTAGTTCTTGCTTTGCTTACAATCGTGGTGAGTTTGACTTTCAGGATTCCATTTACTTTCTTGAGATTTATAGTCGCGGGGGTCGTGATCCGAAGGCTATTAGCATGGTTGATTCCTTCATCAACTTGGCGTTGAGTATGCATGGTCGGGTGTTCTTGCTTTCGTCGTGGTGTCCGCCTACTATCGGGTCAGATTGGTTCGAGCTTCCTGCGCCGCGTATGGTTCGTCCTGCGGCTACGTCTAGTGTAGGGTCTGCATCTTCGCCGTCGGCGCCTTCGCTTGGTGTAGGTCCTTCGTCGGGTTTGCTGTCTTCTCCTGAGACGCGTCAGTTTCGGGATCATGATGAGATTGTGTGATGCTAGGTTTTGAGATTTACTTTTACACGTGTGCGGGCAAGAAGTCGCATCCTGATTTTGACGATTGGTTTTCTCGCTTTTTACAGATTCCTAATTTATCCAAGAATGACAGGCAGGTTCTAGAGTATACGCTTGCCTGTTCTGCTGCTGGGTGCTATCCGTCTTGGGCATGGTATGGTAAGTATTACCCTACTCCGGACCATGCCTATAATCTCGGTGAGCTTAGTGTTGCGTATGCGGACATTGTAGATGGCTATAGCCGCCTTAAGTTGGCTACGGATGTCACGGGTTCCCTTAGTAGCACTTCGACTACTAAGGAGCTTGCGGAGGAGCTTAAGCGTGCGCTTCAGTCTGTCAGTGTTGCTTCGGATGCGAGTGTCGCTGATTTTAGTTCATGGTCCTACGGCGAGGAGCTTAATACACCGTATGGCGATGGTCTTTCTTTAGGTGTCCCGGAGGTCGACTCGTTGACCAATGGTTTTCAGCCGGGTACGGTTGCTAGCATTTGTGCTTTCACAGGCGGTGGTAAGACGCAGCTTTGTTTGTCTATGCTGTTCAAGAATGCTAAGGCGGGTCGTAAGATTGTTTATGTGTCCTTAGAGCTAGAGCCTAAGATGGTTTGGCTTATGCTTGAGACTCGGTACATGTATGAGGTTAAGGGCATCCAGTTAGATTCTCAGGACTTGCTTTTTCATAAGTTGTCGGGCGACAAGTTGAAGGCGGTTCTTGCTGCCGAGGATGACTTCAAGCGGGACTTCGTTCCTAACGTTCTTGTTGTAGATACTTCGTTGTTCACGAAGTCGGTTTTCACCAATGTCGATAGCCTTGTTACTTTGTATGGGGTTCTGGATAAGCATTTAGGGGGTCTTGACTGCATTATTTACGACCATGTCAATCAGTTTGACCTTCTGTTTCAGGATCGTGGTAAGGGCTTAGGAAATTCTATCATTGTCAATCTTCGAGCCGCTTGTTTAGCTTTCACCAATAGTGCGGGTAGTAAGTGCACTACGGTTTTTGCCGTTCAGGTTAACCGTGCTGGTTTCACCCGTGCGGGTCGTCGTGGCGGGGCTTATGATCTTACAGCTATCTCGGACTTGAATGAGATCGAGCGGACGAGTGCCTACTGTGTTTTCATGTATACGGGTTTAGACGTTGCGGAGACTCAGGAGACGAAGATCTGTATGATTAAGCACCGTCTTGGTCGCATCTTGCCGGAGCCGGTTACGGCTCAGTTTCTGCCGAAGGTTGTTCTTGTGGGCGATAATGTTGAGCTTATCTCTTACGAGGGTGAGTTTGCACAGTTGGGTTCAATGGATGACTTTGGATCTTCTAGCGACTCTCTTACGGCGGAGCTTACAGCGGATCTGGGGCTTTAGCAATTAGGTGATTATATACAATTAATAACTCGCACATATTGACGCTTCGTCGAGACCGTAACCGTCCTCTCCACGCCCGTCAAACCCGCCCACCGCGGGCAATAATGTTGCTAAACCCATGCGCTTAATGTTGAGCGCAGCATTGATATCCCGATCATGATGTGTACCACAGCCCGGACACGTCCAAGAACGATCTGAAAGCGTTAACGTAGAATTGTGGAAGCCGCAACAACTGCAAGTCTTCGTGCTCGGCGCCCAACGATCTATGAAAATAAGATTGTGACCAAGCCACTTCGACTTATACTCTAACACTCTGCGAAGCTCGCCCCAACAAATGTTCTGAATGGATTTAGCTAACTTATGATTCTTAACCATGCCGACAATATTAAGGTCTTCCATTACTAGCGTTTGGCTTTCACGCAGTAACGTCTTGGCAACATGGTAAATATAATTTTTAATTAAATTGCGTTTCTTAATATAGAGTTTGTTAATCTTCAGCCGGATGTGTGCACGGCGCTTAGACCCTTTTGTCTTTCTAGCTTCGTGCTTCTGCAAGCGTGCTATACGACGGTCGATAGTAGCGTAGAAACGTGGATTAGGTATCTTGTGTCCGTCCGACGTGACGATAAAGTCTTTAAGTCCTAAGTCGATACCGACCGTAGTACTGGCATCGACAGGTTGCGGTTCCGGAATCTCCGTAGTAGTCTCCACCAAACATGAAGCGTAGTACTTACCGTCGCTTTCTTGCGTGACCACAATGTGACGTAAAGTACCGACGAGCTCCCGATCTTTCTTGTACCTAATTAACCCTAATTTAAGGAGTTTAAGCCGTTCTTGATCTTGTAATACATCGCAGAACGGATACGGAAACTTACAAGACTTTCGACTGTGATGCTTCGACTTAAACTTAGGATATCCTTTACCAGATTTGAAGAAGTTCTGATAAGCTCTATCCATGCTATCGACGGCTTGCGGCAAACATACCGACGGAACGTCCCGCAGCCACGGAAACTCCCCCTTAAGTGGCTTTATTTTCTTAATGAGATCGAACTTGGAAAGTTTCGTCTTATCTGTTTCGAACGCCGTCTTCCTAATGTCGAGCGTTTTATTATAGACGAAGCGACAACACCCAAACGTCGCCTGTAACAAAGCCTGCTGGGCCTTGTTCGGATAAATGCGATATTTGAATGTCTTATGCATGGATGCAAGTTACAACTATTTTACGTTCATTGCAAGAAGTTGTGTAAAATTGTATACAATCACCCGTGGTTATTCTTGGGAGCGGGGCCGTGTTTTATTAAAACTGTCTGCTGGCATGCAATTATATATCCATGAAATATTATAGCTATGAGGTTTCCTATTGAAGTTCATAACAAGTTTATCCCGGTTAGTGGTTTTAGTTGGATGACGTGGCTTGTGTTCTGTTTCACGCGCAAGCCGAAGGACGTCCATCTGGAGGGTACTACTCGCCGACACGAGTTGGTTCACGTGGTGCAACAGGGGGAATTAAGCGTCTTGTTTACCGT
This sequence comes from uncultured Muribaculaceae bacterium, assembly GCA_947627615.1. Taxonomy (GTDB): domain Bacteria; phylum Bacteroidota; class Bacteroidia; order Bacteroidales; family Muribaculaceae; genus Paramuribaculum. Next base: position 82,788 of record CANQWS010000007.1, read on the forward strand.
CATCCTCCTTCCCATAGCCATCCATTTTAGTTTTGCATGGTGGGCTTGGACTCTGGTGATTCTGGGCATTCTGTTTGCAGGTTGGATTTGCTATGGTATTAGTAATGCCATAGAGTTCTTTTGCCCTCCGTTTGGCAAGAGCTATTATTACACGTGCTGGGAGACGGAGGCTTATAATCACGAGGACGATCCGGGGTACTTACGTCGTCGGATTCCGATCTGGGGTTCTTTGAAGCACATTCCGAATCGGCTTGTGCGTCATAAATAATAGTTACTTTTTTGTTCGAGCATTATATATCCAACATCTTGTAAGACTACGCAGAGTGGTCTTGTGAGGTGTTTTTGTTTAAATGATTTATTTGTTATGGGTGATTTTTATACTCATGTTGTAGCGATCGATGATGATTCGATTGGTACGGCTCCGGAGTCCACGGGTGTTCGCCGTGTTGGTGACTCTGTTAGTTCGTTCCTGCAGGTGGAGTCGGGTGCTTCGCGTCGTGTTACGGACGCGCGTCGTGGTGGTTTCACTGATGGGGAGATTCACAAGGTGGCTTGTAGTCTTTGCAGCATGTCGCGTGGCAGTCGCCGTGCGTCTTTGGCTAAGATGAGCGCTCCTTTGCGTCGTCGTCTTCTTGCGGAGGGTAAGCGCATTCAGTCTGTTGTTGCGGATTCGTTTATCGAGTACACGCCGGAGGTCTGCTGGGCCATCAATGACATTATAGAGAATGATTCGTCTGCGGGTTATGACATCTTGAAGTCTAAGTATCGTTCTTTGCCTCCGGAGGTTAAGACGTTCTATGACGAGTTTTTGAAGAACCGTTACTCTCCTGCTGCTGTTCGTGCACAGGAGATGCTTGGTCCTTATCGTCTTGTTCAGGATGATGCTCGTGTGGAGGCCTTCCTTGAGGGTGGTTCTACGCAGGAGGGTGCTTTGGATGAGGTTATTGAGGAGGCTTCTGTTTCTGGCGAGGAGCTGTACGAGACTACTCAGGAGAAACTTGACGAGCTTGGCGAGCGTGCTCAGTCGGCTGCTATGACTTTCATTGAGGAGGTTTCTAATATCTACGAGGAGGGCATTGCGGATGTTGTTTCGGCCCAGACGTTGGCTTCCGCCGAGGAGGCTACGGAGGATGTCTTGGAGGCACCTATTCCGGAGGAGGATGTTGATGCCCTTCCTGATCCGAATGTGGATGATACGGATGCCGGAGCTTCGTCGGAGGTTCAGGATTCTGCCGCGTCTCCGGAGTTTGTTGTTCATGGTACTATTGATCCCGTAGATGATCCCGATTGGGCGTCTAAGAGTAAAGCTACCAATTGGGATATTGTAGACCTTGCTAGTTACACTCAGCGTCAGGAGTTCTTGGGTTCGCTTGGGAAGAAGGATGCTAAGGGTCGTGATCTTTATGGTCTTCGTTACTATTCTCCCAATGGTCGCAATTCGAGTGTTGCGGAGTTGATCTTCGAGGATTACTCTCGTTTGCTTGATCGTGCTAAGGCAGCATCATCGTCTAAGCCTGTTGCCGATGACGTCGATGGCTTGGTGTTGGCTTCGGAGCTTTCCGCTCAGCCGCTGCCTGCTGCTCAGGCTATTCAGGCTGCTCCAGTTGTTGAGGGTGCTATGTCGCAGGCTGTTCCGTCCGTTCCGGTTAACGTTGGTACTACGGTTCAGGTTTCGTATTTGGGTAATGTTTATTCGGGTGTCATCACTTCTGTTGGCAATGGTGTTGCCGTCATCGAGGGTCTTCCTTTTGAGTACTTCTCCTTGCGTCAGGCCGAGGGTGCCTTCACGGGTTCTGATGATGACGTGACTTTCGCCCTTGCGGATGTCGTTCCGGTTCAGATTGTCGAGGAGACGTCTGTTGCACCTTCGTCGAATGATGCTGACGTTATTATGGCTTCGGAGGATGTTGTTGAGGGCGATGATGCTCCGATAAGTGCGCCGGAGGAGATTCAGGCTACGGAGGATGAGATTATCGAGGATTCTGCTTCAGAGGAGTCTTCTAAGCTGATGGGTCGCATTCTTAATGCCTACTTGGACCGGGGTGCTGCTGACGAGTTCGACGTCTATTTGACGGACGATAAGAGTGGTGGTCCTCGCCTGCATATCGAGTGCGGCGATGACTCGCTTCATGCTTCTATTTTCCACCGTGGTAATCGTGGTTGGAATAAGGTTTACACGTTCGAGTCGGATGACGCTGCCATTGCGGCTGTTGAGGAGTTGACGGACGATGTTCTTGCGAAGCTTCCCGGCGTCATGGCGGAGCCTGTAGATGCTTCTGCTTTGCTGTTCGATAGTGTTCGTGACGATGTCGATCCTGCTGTTGTTTCGGAGTTCGAGTCTGTCGTGGGTCCTGAGATTCTCAACGACGTTGCTCCGCTTATTCATGTAGTTCATACGACCGAGGATGATGTTGTTCGACGGAGTGTATGGTCTTCGTTGAAGTCCATTGCGGAGGATATTATTCTGGACTTTGGTGACACTTTGGGTGGGTTGTCTGTAGGTGATATCTTGTCTATCTTCAATAGTCACAAGTTTTCTACGCCGTGGGGTGCTGTTGTAGACTCTGCTGTTTCGGATGCTGCCGTTAACTTCACGGTCGATCAAATTATGACGGCTTTGCGCAATGGGGTTGACATTGCTAATGCGGATGATTCTGTATCTATCGTTTTTGATGATGGTGATGGTCTTGGTGATGTATTCGTATTCACCACGCCGTCGGGGTCGGTTGTTAAGGATGGCTCCGAGGCTGTTGCTTACTTGTCGGATCATCTTGCTGAGTTTAAGGACGCTATTTCGAATTCCTATGACGATATCTCAAAGGCTTTGGCTTCTGCGGGGTCCCCTACAGGCGAGGTTCCTGTGGAGGATGCGGAAGGCGATGTTTCTCCTGAAGTTGTGGTTGAAGATGCACCGCATGCCGTAGACGAGACTTCCGATCCTGCAGCTATTGACTGGGGTGCTGTGGCTTTGGTTCTGAAGGACTGGGGTCTTGCTAATTGCTTCACTTTGGCTCAGACGCCCGATCAGACTCATTTGGTTTCCGCTGCGGAGGCTTTGGCTTCGGCATTGTCTTCGGATACCCGTCTGGAGACTCGTCTTGATGCTTCTGTTCCTCGTATTCTTTGCAAGGATCAACGGTTTATTGACATCAAGGCCGATGGTGTCTATGTAGGCACTACGTTGTTTGTTTACCAGACTGCCGATGATGCTATTGTTACCTTCGCGTCTACCATGTCGAATGCTGCTATTCAGCTTGCTCATAAGATTTACGATGCTACGGCTTCGGATGTTGTTGCTGAGGTTGCGAATGAGTTATCGGAGGAAGAGGAGATCGCTCTGCTGCAGGATTCTTTGGAGACGGTTCGTTCGAAGGCTGATTGGAAGGATCGCCCGTGGGCGCAGCATGCATCTTTCCTCCAGAAGTATCCGCGTCTTCGTATGGTGATCGACGACGAGAGTATTTTGTCGGACGCCGCTAAGCAGGAGGTTTTGCGGTCTATCGAGAACGAGATTTCGGAGGCTTTGAAGTCTAAGAACATTTTGATTGAGGATTCTGCGTCTCTGGCTATCGACCCTGACAAGGTGAAGGATAGCGCTCCTAATACTTTGGACATTCCTCATACGGCTTCGACTTACCATCGTGTTCGCAATACCCGTAAGGTTCTTGACTCGGTTCTTTCTGTTGCTTCGGAGATCATGGGTGAGCGCATTAGTGCCGCTAACTACAAGAGTCTCTGCAAGTCTTCGAGTAAGGCCGCTAAGGCGAAGGTTCAGCGTGTTGTGGATACAGCCGTTGTTATGAACGAGTTGGACTTGATTTGTCCCGACTTGTACAAGCGCAAGTTAACGGATTCCTATTGGGTTTGTGACAATGCGTCGCGTGTTTCGGATTCGTTCAAGCTGGATGCTTCGTTTGCTGCGGGTCATGGTTGCTTGGTATCTAATGCTCCGCTGGATGCGGACGTTGTTGCGGATCGGGAGGTTTCGAGCTTCAAGCTCAAGAATGGCTCTGAGCTTCACGTAGTTTTGATCTAACGAACTTTAGATACGTTGAGAAGGTTGCTGGGGATGTTCCTAGCAACCTTTTTTATGTATCTCATGGAAGTTAAGAGTGATTTCGCATACAAGTCTCCTTTGGGGGGCGTTAGTCTTCAAGTGACGTTTGCGGTTCCGGATGAGGTTGATGACTTAGACTTCATACCTCGGGTTGCGGATAGTGTTTCCGTTTTATGCGACCGGACTTTCACCGTTGGTGACTTTGTTGTTCGAGGCATGGTTGCGAAGTACCCTTCGGAGTCGCTTCCGGAGTTAGCTTCTACGCTGTACACGGTTTGGGTTTATGTTTATTGCCAGCCGGAGGATTTCTTTTCGGCCGTAGGTACCGACTCTGCTCAGGACATTATGATCCAGCGTTGGAATTCGGATTCTATTCATGGGTTCGTTTCTAAGCGTTTGGTTTCGCTTGGGTCGTTTCCGTTTTCGTCGTTGCTGTCTACGGAGATCCATAAGTCACTGGGTATTGCTATGTGTACGTGGTGGCACGTGTGCCTTCAGGACATTTACTGGCGACATATGGAGTCGCTTAAGGTTCCCGCTCTGGTTGTAGATTAGTCACCTGCTTCCCTATGGGCCGCTTCAATCCTAAGTTAGCACAGTGGGTAAATTCCAACTTATCGTTCCGTGATGAGTATAAGGCTATTTTCGGCAAGGAGTTGGATTACGGTACTTGCTACTGTCCTTTTCATGCTAACACGGATACGAAGGCAGCTAAGCTATATGGTAATTGGTTGAAGTGCTATGGTGAATGCCAGCGGTCTTATAGTGTTTATGACTTGCTTTGTAAGTTCAATCCTGATCGCCTCCGTGAGTTGCGTTACTCGGGTGTTTTGCCGGAGCAGGGTGTTGTCTTTCGCAATGACGTTAAGCCAGTAGTTTTTTCCTACGCTTCGGCGTCGGATATACCTTCGGATTTGGTTCCGGGGTCTTTTGAGTTTTATACTTTCATTTCGGATTTTCAATGAGTGCTTTGCAGAAGAAGACGTTGGTGTATGTCGATGGTCATACGGAGGATGTCATTATACTTTTCACTTTGGAGATGTGCTACGTTGTTCTGGCTTCTAACCGCCGGGTTGTTTTGGTTTCCCGTGGTGTTGTCAAGAACGTTGTTCCTTACGTTAAGCGCCAGAAGGAGTAGGTATCTATGTTGTGGGGCACTTTTAACGGGTATCGCGTTGGGTTAGTTCAGTCTTTACACGACTTGGATTTGATTCGTAGTAGTTTGTATCCCGGCATTATTTGCGGACTTGATGTAGAGTCTCAGGGCCTTTCATACGTGCGTCATCGGGTTGTGGGTGTATGTATTGCTACGGGTAAGACTTACAGCAAGGATGACTATTGTGGTTATTACATTCCGATTCGTCATGTGGGCTATCACGCCAATCTTCCGGTTGACCTTGTTATTGCTTTCGTGCAGTATGTCGTCGATAATTATATGACGATGTGGTGGAACCGGAGTTTCGACTTTTCTATGTTGGAGCTTGACGGGTTCAAGGCACCTTTTGTTGGTAAGACTCATGACGTCCAGTTCATGGCGCATGAGATTTTCAATGAGCGTTATCCTAA
>CANQWS010000008.1 GCA_947627615.1 uncultured Muribaculaceae bacterium
GTTCCCAAAAGCGAGTGCAAAGGTAGACGTTTTTTCATTACCCACCAAATTTTCCGACATCTTTTTTCTGCACTTTTCCCACCACTGTTCCGGAACGCCCTGAAACTCCCTCACTTATCCCCCGAAAAAAAATTTCACAAAAATACTGCCCCGAAATCTCACCCACGCGAATTTTGCGCTGTAGCGTTTTTTTAGTATTTTCGTGCAATGAAAATTTTTATGCATGCCAATCTCCAATCATAATATGCGAACAGTTATTTCAAGCCTTTTTTTGAGTCTCTGCATGGGAATTTCGGCCGTGACACCGGCCGAGGTCCGATTTCACAATGAAGAAGCCGACACGAGCAAAATCACACAAATTTTAATAGAACTGGATGCAATGGGGCTTGACACGCCCGAAAAGATAGTTGAAAAAGCCGGAGAAATGTTCATAGGGACGCCTTACGTGGCCGGCACGCTGGAGTGCACTCCCGAGCAGCTGACCATCAACACCGACGAGCTTGACTGCACCACATTCGTGGAGACTGCCCTCGCTCTGGCCATGACAATAGAATCCAACAGAACCTCCTGGCGGGATTTCATAAACAATCTCGAGGTTCTACGTTACCGCAACGGACGCGTCAACGGTTATCCGTCGCGCCTGCACTATGTCAGCGAATGGATCGTGGACAACAGCCACCGCGGAATCCTGAGCGAGGTCACCGACCGTGTGGGCAACGCAAGCGCCCAGATCAAGACGCTCGATTTCATGAGCTCACACCGCAACCTCTACCCTGCCCTTGCGGATTCCGCCAACTTCGCGGGCATAAAGAATGTGGAGATGGGCTATCATTCGCATAAATATCCCTATATAAAATACACGAACATCGGCTCCGCACGATTAAATGACGGCGATGTTGTGGCTCTCACCACCAACACAAAGGGGCTTGACGTGACCCATCTGGGAATCATAAAAATAATCGACGGCCGCCCTCACCTGATGCATGCGTCGTCAAAGCAAAAGAAAGTGATTGTTGACGAGCTGCCGCTTGCCGATTACATGAAGCGCAACCGCACACAGGGCATTCGCGTGATCCGCCTCTCAAAATAACTTTCAGCCTGAGCGCCATGGGCCGGCCGTCCGTGGCGCCATTTCCATATCAAATATATTCCCGCAGCATATATAACGCAAGACGGGGACGCTGTCCGAACCGGACACGTCCCCGTCAGTGGTTTTCAGAATTATGCTATTTCAGGAATCAGGCCTGAGGCATTTTGGTCTTTTTGCCATAGCCATAGACAGCTGCATCGCCAAGCTGCTCCTGAATGCGGAGAAGCTGATTGTACTTGGCCATACGGTCTGAACGGCTTGCGGAACCGGTCTTGATCTGGCCGGCGTTGGTAGCCACGGCGATGTCGGCGATAGTAGCGTCCTCGGTTTCGCCTGAGCGGTGAGAGATCACTGCGGTGTAGCCGTTGCGCTGAGCGAGTTCAACTGCACGGAGAGTCTCGGTAAGAGAACCGATCTGGTTAACCTTCACGAGGATTGAGTTGGCGCAGCCTTCGTTGATACCGCGTTCGAGGTATTTGACATTGGTAACGAACAGGTCGTCGCCTACGAGCTGGCAGCGGTTGCCGATAAGGTCGGTAAGAATCTTCCAGCCCGCCCAGTCGTTTTCGGCCATACCGTCTTCGATTGAGTCGATAGGATATTTCTCAACGAGGTCCTTGAGATACTGTGCCTGCTGCTCTGAAGTGAGTTTGGGAGCACCTTCACCCTGTTTCCAGGTGTAGTCGTAAACGCCGTCCTTGTAGAACTCTGAAGACGCGCAGTCAAGACCGATGGTAACGTCCTTGCCGGGAACATAGCCTGCGAGTTCGATGGCCTTGATGATTACGTTGAGGGCATCCTCTGTTCCGTCGAGTGTGGGAGCGAAACCGCCTTCGTCACCGACAGCCGTGGAGAGGCCACGTTCGTGGAGCACTTTCTTGAGGTTGTGGAACACTTCAGTGCCCATGCGGATACCTTCCTTGAAGCAGCAAGCGCCGATAGGACGGATCATGAACTCCTGGAAGCAGATGGGAGCGTCAGAGTGAGCGCCGCCATTGATGATGTTCATCATCGGAACGGGGAGAACGTAGGAGTTGCAGCCTCCGATGTATTTGTAAAGGGGAAGGTCAAGATAGTCAGCGGCAGCTTTGGCCACAGCGAGGGAAACACCGAGGATGGCGTTGGCTCCGAGATTGCTCTTGGTGTCAGTGCCGTCGAGTGCTATCATTGTCTCGTCGATCTTGATCTGGTCGAGAGCGCTCATGCCTACGAGGGCTTCAGCGATGGGACCGTTGACATTGGCTACAGCCTTGGTGACGCCTTTGCCCATGTAGCGGTTCTTGTCACCGTCACGGAGTTCGAGGGCTTCGTTAACGCCGGTTGATGCTCCGGAGGGAACAGAAGCGCGGCCGAATGCGCCTGATTCAAGAATCACGTCAACTTCAACAGTGGGGTTGCCACGAGAATCGAGCACCTCACGACCGATGATTTTTTCAATTTTCATAATTGTCTAAAACTTAAAAAGTTGGTTATATGAGATTGTTGTTTTTGTCCGGTTAAAAGACATCTGTTTAAGAGTGCTACAAAGTTACGAAACAAAACCTCAATTTGCAATATCTTTTTCCACAAGATTGGTTAAAATGAACGATTTAATGGTTAAACAGGACAAAAAAACGTTTCCATAACCCGGCAAAGGGATTAACGGAAACGCTTTCTGTGGAGTTATGATGTTTTAAATCATTCTGCGGCGGGAGTCTCGGCTGCGGGAGCTTCGGCAGCAGGTGCCTCGGCCTTGGGAGCAGCTGATTTGGAGCGGCGTGAACGACGGGTGCGTCCTTCCTTCTTGGCTCCGGCTTCCTTGAGCATGTTCTCGTTGTAGTCAACAAGCTCGATCATACACATCTGGGCATTGTCGCCGAGACGGTAACCGGTTTTGAGGATACGAGTGTAGCCACCGTTGCGGTCTGCGATTTTTGTTGCTATTTCGCGGAACAGTTCATTGATAGCATGTTTGTTCTGGAGGTAGCTGAACACAAGGCGACGATTGCTCATGCAGTCATTCTTGGCCCTGTTGATCAGAGGCTCGGCGTAGATTCGGAGTGCCTTTGCCTTAGCCACGGTGGTGAATATGCGCTTGTGCATAATCAGCGAGATGGTCATGTTGGCCAGGAGGGCGTCGCGATGGGCTTTCTTACGACCGAGATGGTTGAATTTCTTATTATGTCTCATCGTTATTTTTTTACTCTATGTCTAATTTGTACTTTGAAATATCCATGCCGAACGAGAGGTTGAGATTTGCCAGAAACTCGTCAAGCTCGGTAAGCGATTTCTTGCCGAAATTGCGGAACTTGAGCAGATCGTTGCGGTTGAACACCACAAGTTCGCCAAGGGTCTCCACTTCGGCGCTTTTGAGGCAGTTCAGCGCACGGACGCTGAGGTCCATGTCGACGAGCTTCGATTTCAGAAGCTGTCGCATGTGGAGCACCTCTTCATCGAATTCCTCGTTCTCTTCCTGTTCCGATGTCTCAAGGGTGATCTTCTCGTCGGAGAAGAGCATGAAATGATAGATCAGAATCTTGGCAGCCTCTTTGAGGGCGTCCTTGGGAAGGATAGAGCCGTTGGTGGTTATTTCGAGTGTAAGCTTGTCGTAGTCGGTTTTTTGGTCAACGCGGAAGTTCTCAACCGTGTATTTCACATTCTTGATGGGGGTGTAGATCGAGTCAATCGCAATGACGTTGACATCGTCGGTGTTGACGTTGTTTTCGTCGGCGGGTACCCAACCGCGTCCCTTGTTGATGGTGAATTCGAGTGTGAAGCTTGCGCTGGGATCCAAATGACAGATGACGAGATCAGGATTGAGTACCTGGAATCCGGAAAGCACCTTGTCAAGATCTCCGGCCTTGAATTCCTCCTGACCGGAAACTGTTATTGTCGCTTTCTCAAAATCGGTATCCTCGACGGTGTGCTTGAGGTCAACTTTCTTGAGGTTAAGGATGATGTTTGTCACATCTTCCTTAACACCGGGAATGGTATCGAATTCATGCTTTACGCCGTCAATCTTAATCGACGAGATCGCAAAGCCCTCGAGCGAGGAAAGGAGTATGCGGCGGAGCGCATTGCCTATGGTGATACCGTAACCAGGTTCCAATGGCTTGAACTCAAATTTGCCGAAATGATTGTCGGCTTCCAACATCAGGACTTTGTCGGGTTTCTGAAAAGCTAATATAGCCATGTGGATCTGTCTTTTAGGAATTATTACTTAGAATACAACTCGACAATGAGCTGCTCTTTGATGTTTTCGGGGATGTCTTCGCGGGCGGGCACGTGAAGGAACTTGCCGGCCTTGAGTGATTCGTCCCATTCCAGCCAGGGATATTTGGAATGGTTGAAACCTGCGAGTGCATCGGAAATGACTTCAAGAGACTTTGATTTCTCGCGCACGCCAACAACGTCGCCGGGCTGAACGGCGTAGGAAGCGATGTTCACTACCTGACCGTTGACGGTGATGTGACGGTGAAGGACGAGCTGACGGGCAGCTGCGCGTGTGGGAGCTATACCGAGACGATAAACAACGTTGTCGAGACGGCCTTCGAGAAGCTGAAGGAGGATCTCACCGGTGATACCTTTGGAGCTTGCAGCGCGGTTGAAGAGGTTGTGGAACTGCTTCTCAAGAACGCCATAGGTGTATTTGGCTTTCTGTTTCTCGCGGAGCTGCACGCCGTACTCGGAAGTTTTGCGGCGCTTGTTCTGGCCGTGCTGGCCGGGGGGGAAGTTTTTCTTAGCCAGAACCTTGTCCTCTCCGAAGATAGGTTCGCCGAATTTACGTGCGATTTTTGACTTAGGGCCTGTATATCTTGCCATTGTTATAAATCGAAATTGAGGTTAAAAAGGAATCAGTAAGGAGTTTCGATGGGCGAGAGGCGGTTTAGTGCAGCCGCGACCATAGAGAGGTGATAAAGATTATGGTCAATTTCACATTGCCACGTCTCGCAAGAGCCTCGTCGACAACCTTTCTGATTACGAGTATTGAAGGTTGGTTGAAAATTTGGTCTTGATAAACGCAGTCCTATCAATCAGACGCGACGGCGTTTGGGAGGACGGCAGCCATTGTGGGGCAGCGGTGTAACGTCAATGATTTCGGTCACTTCAATACCAGCGCCATGGATGGTACGTATGGCTGATTCACGACCGTTTCCGGGGCCTTTCACATAAGCTTTTACTTTGCGCAGACCGAGGTCGTAAGCGACCTTAGCGCAGTCCTGTGCGGCCATCTGGGCAGCATAGGGAGTGTTTTTCTTTGAGCCACGGAAGCCCATCTTGCCAGCGCTTGACCAGGAGATAACCTGACCTTCAGAGTTGGCTAAGCATACGATAATGTTGTTGAAAGAGGAGTGAACGTGAAGCTGGCCGGCGGCATCAACTTTAACGTTTCTCTTCTTGGATGCGACTGTCTTTTTTGCCATATTATAATGATGTTATTTAGTAGCTTTCTTCTTGTTAGCAACTGTTTTCTTACGGCCCTTGCGGGTGCGTGCGTTGTTTTTGGTGCTCTGACCGCGAACGGGAAGTCCGTTACGGTGACGGATGCCGCGATAGCAACCGATGTCCATGAGGCGCTTGATATTGAGCTGGATTTCGCTGCGGAGGTCACCTTCCACTTTGTAATCAGCACCGATAACCTCACGCACTTTGGCGGCCTGTTCGTCGGTCCAGTCCTTTACTTTAATGTCTTTGTCCACGCCGGCCTTCTCGAGAATGCTCTTAGCGGCGCTTCGGCCGATGCCGAAAATGTAAGTCAAGGCTATCTCACCTCTTTTGTTCTGGGGGAGGTCAACTCCCACTATACGTACTGCCATATATACTATTGACTAATTTTTTTGCAAAATTAATAAAAAAATTAACCTTGACGCTGTTTATACTTGGGATTTTTTTTGTTGATTACATAAAGGCGACCCTTACGACGGACAATCTTGCTGTCCGGGGTGCGTTTCTTAACTGAGGCTCTTACTTTCATGTTATTTGGTATTGTTTTGATTTTTAATTATTTATATCGGAAAGCTATACGTCCTTTCGAAAGATCGTAGGGTGACATCTCCACTCTCACTTTGTCACCGGGAAGAATTTTGATATAATGCATGCGCATCTTGCCTGAAATGTGGGCCGTGATCTCGTGACCGTTTTCCAGTTCGACGCGGAACATTGCGTTAGAGAGTGCTTCGACGATAACTCCGTCCTGTTCTATTGCAGCTTGTTTTGCCATAAATACTTATTGATGGAAGATGTGATTAAATGAATCTGTCCTGAAGAACTTCGTAGACCGGCTCGAACGATGTCAGAATCTCGGTGCGTCCGTCAACGATGGCCAGCGTGTGCTCGTAGTGGGCCGAAGGCTTGCGGTCACGGGTGCGGCATGTCCATCCGTCACGGTCAATGACTATGTTGCGGCTTCCGAGGTTGATCATAGGCTCGATGCAGAGACACATGCCGTTGCGTATCACCGGGCCGGTGCCGCGGCGTCCGTAGTTGGGCACTTCGGGGCTCTCGTGCATGTGGCGTCCGATGCCGTGGCCGCACATTTCGCGGACCACTCCGTAGCCGCGGCGCTCGCAGAAGGTCTGGACCGCATTGGCGATGTCGCCTATGCGCTTGCCTTCGCGGCAGGCCTCGATGCCAACGTTGAGTGACTCTTTGGTGTCGATGCACAGCTGCATCACCTCAGGAGCGACGTTGCCAACGGGGAATGTGTAGCACATGTCGCCGCAGAAACCGTCATAGTCAACCACGAGGTCAATGCCTATGATGTCACCGTCACGGAGAGTGTAGCCCGAAGGGAAACCGTGGACAACAATCTCGTTGACCTCGCAGCAAATCGCTCCGGGAAAACCTTCGTAGCCCAGACATGTGGGATGGCCTCCGTTGTCGGAGATGAATTCCCGCGCTACCATGTCGAGCTTGCGTGTAGTAACGCCTTCAGTCACCCACCTGGCGATTTCGCCAAGTGTGCGACTGGTAAGAGCGCATGCTACACGCATTTTTTCAATTTCTTCCGGTGTCTTGAGATAGATCATCTAATGCTATAGCGTGGTGATATCAATAAGCGCTGCCGGTTGTGCGGCCCTTGATTTTGCCGCCCTGCATCAGGCCGTCATAGTGGTGCATTACCAGATGACTTTCTATCTGCTGGAGGGTATCGAGGACAACGCCCACGAGAATCAGCAATGATGTTCCGCCAAAGAACTGCGCGAAATTCTGGCTGATGCCGAAGAATCTTGCGAATGCCGGAAGGATTGCGACGATTCCGAGGAAGAGAGAGCCGGGCAATGTGATTCGTGAAAGAATTGAATCGAGATAATCGATGGTCTTCTGGCCGGGCTTCACTCCGGGGATGAATCCGTTGTTGGACTTGAGACGCTCAGCTATCTGGGCCGGACGCACGGTCACGGCGGTATAGAAGTAGGTGAACGCCACGATCATCACGAAGTAGACCGCATTGTACCAGAATCCGTTGATATCGGAGAATGCTGCGAAGAACGAGCTGCCCGAACCTTCACCACCGAAACCCGAGAGGGTGATGGGCACAAACATGATGGCCTGGGCGAAGATGATGGGCATTACGCCGGCAGCATTGACTTTCAGAGGTATGTACTGGCGCGCGCCGCCATACTGGCGATTGCCGACGATGCGCTTTGCGTACTGCACGGGCACCTTGCGGGTTCCCTGCACGAGAAGCACGGCTCCGACCGTAACGGCGAAGAGCAGGATGATTTCCACGAGGAACATCACCAGACCGCCCTGCGAACCGGTTTCACCCGGCAGACGGCTGACGAATTCATAGAACAGAGCTTCGGGAAGACGTGCTATGATACCTATGAGGATTATGAACGAGATACCGTTACCGATGCCGCGGTCAGTGATGCGCTCGCCAAGCCACATGATGAACATGGAGCCTGCTGCGAGAATCACCGTGAGGTAGGCGATGGTCCATCCGCCCATGGCTGCAGACTGGCCTGCGGCAGCAACCTGGAAACGGAGGTTGATGAGGTAGGCCGGTCCCTGCAACAGGAGGATAAACACTGTGAGGTAACGTGTATACTGGTTCAGTTTCTGGTGTCCGCTTTCACCCTCCCGCTGCATTTTCTGGAATGAGGGGAGCACCATGCCGAGAAGCTGAATCACGATCGACGCCGTGATGTAGGGCATGATACCGAGGGCGAAAATCGAAGCCTGCGAGAAAGCACCTCCGGAGAACATATCCAACAGCTGCATCAGACCGCTTTTGTTGGTGAAGTCCGTGAGGGCCTTGATGTCCTCGATGCTGATGCCGGGGAGGACCACATAACAGCCCAGACGGTAGATCAGCACAAGGAGCATGGTGACGAGAAGTCGCTTACGCAGCTCTTCGATGGTCCAGATATTTTTTATTGTTTGAACGAATCTCATTTTATTTTATCAGATTTTAGAAATGGAACCGCCAGCCTCGGTGATGGCTTTCTCGGCGGCTTTTGAGAATGCGTTGGCTTCAACTGCCACAGCACGGGAGATGCTGCCGTTGGCAAGAATCTTCACAAGCTGGCGGCGGTTCACGAGGCCTGCGGCGCGGAACTCTTCGAGACCAACTTTTTCAAGGTTGGAAGCTTCAGCCAATGCATTGACAACGTCGAGATTGATAGCCTTGTATTCAACGCGGTTGATGTTCTTGAAGCCATATTTGGGCACACGGCGCTGAAGGGGCATCTGACCGCCTTCAAAACCTACCTTGTGTTTGTAGCCTGAACGTGACTTCGCACCTTTGTGTCCGCGGGTGGATGTGCCTCCCTTGCCGGAACCGGGACCGCGGCCGATACGTTTCTTATCTCTGACGGAGCCTACGGCGGGGCGTATGTTATTTAATTCCATGATTGTTAGTGATTGTATTATTTACAGATTAAAAAATGAATAAGTGAGGAGAGATGTGGAAAAGAGAGAGAATCGCTCAGGCTTTGGTCACTTCCACCAGGTGGTGAACTTTCTTGACCATGCCCATGATAGCAGGATCGTCTTCTTTAACGACGGTATGATTCATTTTTTTCAAGCCGAGCGCGTCGAGAGTGCGCTTCTGCGTTTCGGGGCAGTTGATGCGGCTTTTGATTTGCTTGATTTTTATCTGTGCCATTTCAGGAGTTGATTAGCCGTTAAACACTTTTTCTACGGAGATTCCGCGGTTCTGAGCCACCTGTGCGGGCGAACGCATCTCGTCAAGAGCGGCGATGGTGGCTTTCACGAGGTTGTGGGGGTTGGACGAGCCCTTTGATTTGGCGAGCACGTCAGTGATGCCCACGCTTTCAAGCACGGCACGCATAGCACCACCGGCCTTGACACCGGTACCGTGGGATGCGGGCTTGAGAATCACGCGAGAACCACCGAATTTGGCAACCTGCTCGTGAGGAATGGTTCCTTTGTGGACCGGAACACGGATAAGGTTCTTCTTGGCTGATTCCACACCCTTGGCTATGGCGGCGGTAACCTCATTGGCTTTGCCGAGGCCCCAGCCTACAATGCCGTCTTCATTGCCCACAACTACGATTGCGGCGAAGGTGAATGTACGTCCACCCTTGGTCACTTTGGTAACGCGGTTGATGGCCACGAGACGGTCCTTCAACTCTAAGTCGTTGGTAGATTTAACTTTGTTATTTCTTTTTGCCATGATTCTTAAAATTTAAGGCCGCCTTTACGTGCGGCGTCAGCCAATGATTTCACTCTACCGTGGAAAAGGTAACCGTTGCGGTCAAAAACCACTTCGTTGATGCCGGCTTCAACAGCCTTCTTGGCGATAGCCTCGCCTACCTTGGCGGCAATTTCTGTTTTTGTTCCTTCTTCGATGCCTTTTGACGAAGCCGCTGCGAGGGTCTTGCCCTGGAGGTCATCGATGAGCTGGACGTAGATCTGCTTGTTTGAACGGAACACCGACATGCGGGGACGTGCGGCGGTGCCGGAAATCTTGCCGCGGATGCGGGTCTTGATTTTGTTTCTTCTTTGTATCTTGGAGATCATAATTCAATGGAGGTTAAATATTATTTTGCACTTGCCGATTTACCAGACTTGCGGCGGATAACTTCGCCGACAAACTTGATACCTTTGCCCTTGTAGGGTTCGGGCTTGCGGAGCGAGCGGATTTTGGCGCAAACCTGGCCGAGAAGCTGCTTGTCATCGCTTTCGAGGATGATAAGAGGATTCTTGTTACGTTCGCTCTTGGTTTCAACCTTGATCTCCTGAGGGAGCTTGATATATATTGCGTGGGAGTAACCGAGTGATAGCTCGAGAACCTGGCCGGTTGACTGAGCGCGGTAACCCACACCTACTAATTCCATTTCTTTGCGGTAACCTGTCGAAACGCCAACTACCATGTTGTGGATCAGAGCGCGGTACAGACCGTGCTGTGCGCGGTGTTCGCGGTCATCGGTAGGACGGGTAACGACAACATGATTGCCATCGACCTTCACATCGAGGTCAGGGTTGAACTTCTGGCTGAGCTGGCCTTTGGGGCCTTTGACTGTCACTGTATCGCCGCTGACGGTAACTGTGACGCCTGCGGGAATTTCTATGGGAGCTTTACCTATTCTTGACATATTCAGTTTCCTCCTTCATTAATAGATGTAACAGAGAACTTCGCCACCGATTTTCTTCTCACGTGCGGCCTTGTTGGTCATCACGCCCTGTGAAGTGGAAAGGATGGCGATACCCATTCCGTTCAACACTCGCGGCATATCCTTGTAGCCTGTGTACTGGCGAAGACCCGGACGCGATACGCGCTTGAGGGCCTTGATTGCATTGACATGGTCAACGGGATCGTACTTCAGGGCTATCTTGATGGTGCCTGTGGGGGTCTCACCCTCTATAAACTTATAGTTAAGAATATAGCCTTGTTCAAAAAGAATCTTTGTGATTTCTTTCTTCAAGTTCGAGGCCGGTATCTCCACAACGCGGTGGTTGGCTTTGATAGCGTTCCTCAATCTTGTCAGATAATCTGCAATTGGATCTGTCATTTTTTTAATTTGTTTTAAATTGATTCGGCTTCTCCGAACAATATTTATAACTCTCTGCAGCGTGGCCCCCGGAGGGGGGCTATAGGCTGCGCTCGGGATGCTATTGTTTTATTTGTATGGCTGAGCGGGGTCAGACATGTTTTACCAGCTTGCTTTCTTCACGCCGGGAATCAGGCCTGCGGAGGCCATTTCGCGGAACTGGATACGTGAGAGGCCGAACTGGCGCATGTAACCTTTCGGACGGCCGGTGATGCTGCAGCGGTTGTGCAGACGTACGCTTGAAGCGTTCTTGGGCAGAAGCTGGAGTGCTTCGTAGTCACCGGCGGCCTTGAGGGCCGCTTTCTTGGCAGCGTATTTTGCCACCAGTTTGGCGCGCTTGACCTCGCGGGCTTTCATTGATTCTTTTGCCATAGATGAATCTTATAGAAGTTTATTTACTGTTTCTTAGCGTTTTTAAACGGAAGGCCGAACTCCTTGAGCAGTGCGTATCCCTCTTCGTCGGTGTTGGCCGAGGTAACGAACGTGATGTTCATTCCGAGAAGCTTCGAGATATTGTCAATGTTGATTTCCGGGAAAATGATCTGCTCGGTGATGCCGAGAGTGTAGTTTCCGCGTCCGTCAAGCTTGCCTTCGATACCCTTGAAGTCACGGATACGGGGAAGAGCCACACGGATCAGACGCTCCAGGAACTCGTACATTTTGTCGCGGCGCAGGGTAACCATGACGCCCACGGGCATTTTCTTACGGAGCTTGAAGTTCGAGATGTCCTTCTTGGAGAGGGTTGCAACGGCTTTCTGGCCGGTGATGGCGGTGAGCTCGTTGATGGCTGTCTCGATGATTTTCTTGTCCTGGGTTGCTTCGCCGAGACCCTGGTTGATCACGATCTTCTTGAGGCGGGGAACCTGCATCACAGTGTGGTAGCCGAACTGCTTTACAAGAGCGGGGACAATGCGCTCGGTATAGTCTTTCTTAACTGTAGTGTTGCTCATTACTTAATCTCCTCTCCTGATTTTTTAGCATAGCGCACGAGTTTGCCCTTGTCGTTGAGACGGCGGCCCACACGGGTAGGCTTGCCGGTCTTGGGATCTACGACGCTGAGGTTAGAAATGTGGATGGGGGCTTCCATTTTCACCAGACCGCCCTGAGGATGCTTTGCACTGGGCTTGGTGGCTTTGGTGACGACGTTGACGCCTTCAACGATCGCGCGGTATTTGGCGGGAAGCACTTTGAGCACTCTGCCGGTCTTGCCGCGGTCTTCGCCTGAGCGAACATAGACGGTGTCGTCTTTCTTTATGTTTATCTTGCTCATTAGTTGATGCTTTTTACTTTGGTTGTGGGATTAAAGTACCTCGGGAGCCAGAGAAACGATCTTCATGTTGGTGGCACGGAGTTCACGTGCAACGGGGCCGAAGATACGGGTTCCGCGGAGCTCGCCGGCATTATTCAATAACACACAAGCATTGTCGTCGAAGCGGATGTAGCTGCCGTCGGGACGGCGGATCTCTTTCTTGGTGCGTACGACAACGGCTTTCGACACAGTACCTTTCTTTACATCGCTCGAGGGGATGACGCTCTTGACGGAAACGACGATGATGTCGCCCACTGAAGCGTAACGGCGACCGGTACCGCCGAGGACATGGATGCACAGGGCTTCCTTGGCACCGCTGTTGTCAGCAACGGTCAAACGGCTTTCAGTCTGTATCATAATTTACTTAACTTTTTCGATGATTTCTACTAATCTCCATCTTTTGGTTTTGCTCAGCGGACGAGTTTCCATCAGCTTGACTGTATCACCGATGCTGCACTCGTTTTTCTCATCATGGGCGTGATATTTCTTTGTCTTGTTGACAAATTTGCCGTAGATGGGGTGCTTCTCTTTCCATTTCACCATAACGGTGATGGTCTTGTCACCCTTGTTGCTCGACACAACCCCAATACGTTCTTTTCTTAAATTTCTTTTTTCCATTTGTTCTTGGGATTATTTATTGTTAAGCTCGCGCTGACGCAACTCAGTCTTTACGCGTGCAATCATTTTACGATCGGCTGTGATTTTCGCAGGATTGTCAATGGGCGAGATGGAGTGGTTGATCTTGAGCTGACGGTACTCCATTTCCATTTTCTCAAGACGGTCCTTGAGGTCCTGGGTGGCCATATCCTTGATTTCTTCTTTCTTCATAGTCTATTACACGTTTTGAGTTGGGTCATAGTCACGACGGACGATGAATTTGGTGGTAACGGGAAGCTTCTGGGCAGCCAGACGGAGTGCTTCCTTGGCTATGTCGTAGCTGACGCCTTCAACTTCGATGAGCACGCGGCCGGGAGTAACGGGAGCCACGAACCCTTCGGGTGAACCTTTACCTTTACCCATGCGGACTTCGGCAGGTTTCTTGGTGATAGGCTTGTCAGGGAATATGCGTATCCAGATCTGACCTTGACGCTGCATGTAGCGGGTCACAGCGATACGAGCCGCCTCAATTTGGCGACCGGTAATCCATTTTGACTCCAGGGTCTTAATGCCAAACGAACCGAAGGCCAACTGGTTGCCGCGCTGTGCGTTGCCTTTCATGCGGCCTTTTTGCGCGCGGCGGAATTTAGTTTTCTTGGGTTGTAACATCTGTTATGTTGTTGAGGTGGTTTAACGATTGTTTTTGGGTTTACGTCCCATTCCGCGTCCGCCCTGACGGCCTCCCTGACGGGATTCCTTGGCAGGATTGGTGAAGTTGGGAGCCAGGTCACGCTTGCCGTAGACTTCGCCTCGGCAAATCCAAACCTTCACGCCGATAACACCCACTTTGGTGTGTGCCTCTACAAGTGCGTAGTCAATGTCGGCACGGAGTGTGTGGAGCGGCGTACGGCCTTCCTTGAACATTTCGGAACGGGCCATTTCAGCGCCGTTCAGACGGCCGCTGACCTGAACCTTTATACCCTCGGCACCCGAACGCATTGTCGAGGCCACAGCCATCTTGACTGCACGGCGGTAAGCTATCTTGCCTTCGATCTGACGGGCAATGGTTGAAGCCACGATCTGGGCGTCGAGTTCAGGGCGCTTAACCTCGAAGATGTTGATCTGAACATCCTTGTCGGTTATCTGCTTGAGCTCTTCCTTGAGCTTGTCCACTTCGGCGCCGCCCTTGCCTATGATCAAGCCGGGACGTGAGGTGCAGACGGTGATGGTTATGAGTTTGAAGTTACGTTCAATTACGATGCGCGAAACGCTTGACTTTGCGAGACGCACGTTGAGATATTTGCGGAGCTTGGCATCTTCGAGGATGGTGTCGCCATATTTCTTGCCACCGAACCAGTTAGAGTCCCAGCCGCGGATTACGCCTAAGCGGTTGCTTATAGGATTTACTTTCTGTCCCATTGTTTGTCTCTTAGTTTAGTTAGCGTTATCGATTGTGTCAACGATCAGCGTTACGTGGTTGGAACGTTTGCGGATGCGGTAGCCGCGTCCCTGAGGTGCGGGACGGAGACGCTTGAGCATCGGAGCCGGGTTGACGTAGATGGTTGAGATGCGGAGCATTCCGCTTTCGGCCTTCTGCTCGTTCTTGGCCTCCCAGTTGGCTATGGCCGAACGGAGAAGTTTCTCGAGACGGGCGGCTGCCTCTTTATTTGAGAATTTTAGGATACCCAGAGCGCGGAACACTTCCTGACCACGAACCATGTCGGCCACCAGACGCATTTTGCGCGGAGAAGTGGGGACATTATTCAGTTTTGCGAAAGCTATATCTTTCTGCGCCTCTTTTCTGGCATCGGCGGATTTTCTTTTTCTTACACCCATTGTATTTAATTCTTTCTTTTGTCTAAAAAATTATTTTACTCGGGGCCCTTTCATTTCTTGTTGCCGGCATGACCGCGGAAGATGCGGGTGGGGGCAAACTCTCCGAGTTTGTGGCCCACCATGTTTTCGGTCACGTAGACAGGAATGAATTTGTTACCGTTGTGCACTGCGAAAGTGTGGCCGACGAATTCGGGAGCAATCATTGATGCGCGGCTCCAGGTCTTGATGACCGATTTCTTGCCGCTTGCTTCCATTGCGTCAACTTTTTTCTCAAGCTTGACACTGATATAGGGTCCTTTTTTTAATGAACGACTCATAAGTTTTCTTGGTTAATCAGTTATCACTTTTTCCTTCTTTCGATTATGTACTTCCAGGACTGTTTCTTGGGAGCACGAGTCTTCAGGCCCTTAGAGTAGAGACCCTTGCGTGAGCGGGGATGACCGCCGGATGCGCGGCCTTCACCACCACCCATGGGGTGATCCACAGGGTTCATGACTACGCCGCGGTTGCGCGGACGGCGGCCGAGCCAGCGTGAGCGTCCGGCCTTGCCGCTACGTTCGAGCGAGTGTTCGCTGTTACCGACAACGCCTACAGTGGCCTTGCAGGTGGCGAGTACTTTGCGGGTTTCGCCTGAAGGAAGTTTGATGATAGCGTAATCACCTTCGCGCGAAATAAGCTGCGCGAATGTGCCGGCTGAACGGGCCATGAACGCTCCCTGACCGGGACGCAGCTCGATGTTGTGAACGAGCGTACCTACAGGGATTTTGTTCAGAGGAAGGGCGTTGCCCACTTCAGGGGCTACGTCAGGGCCGCTTACAACCGTTGCACCGACTTCCAAGCCGTTGGGTGCGATGATGTAAGTTTTTGCTCCGTCAACGTAGTAAAGCAGAGCGATACGGGCTGACCTGTTGGGGTCATACTCGATGCTCTTTACCACGGCGGGTACACCGTCTTTGTTTCTCTTGAAGTCAATCACGCGGTACTTGCGTTTATGGCCTCCACCCAGGTAACGGCTGGTGAGATGGCCCTCGGAGTTGCGGCCTCCGGATGCGGATTTTCCTCGAGTAAGAGATTTCTCTGGCGTAGTAGCAGTGATTGTACCTTTAAAAACGCCAATAACTTTGTGTCTTTGCCCCGGTGTAGTGGGCTTGAATTTTCTTACTGCCATTATTGTTTATTACAAGTTGCTATAAAAGTCAATGGTTTCGCCTTCGCCTATGGTGACGAAAGCTTTCTTATAGGCCGCTGTCTTGCCGCGGAGCAGACCGCTCTTGGTCCAGCGGGATTTGTTCTTGCCACGCACAACTGCAGTGTTGACACTAACGACCTTCACGCCATAAAGTTTCTCGACCAGTGACTTGATCTGAAACTTGTTGGCGTCAGGAGATACACGGAAGGTGTAGCGGTTAAGCTTGTCAGTAAGCTTGGTGGCCTTTTCGGTAACGATGGGTTTGATGCTTATATCCATTGTTTTCAGTCTCCTATTTATTAAAGGTTGTTAATCACCTCAAGGCTATCCTCAGTGATGACGATAGCATTGCTGTGCATGATGGCATACGTGTTAATATCCTTTGCGGTAATGATTTTAACGTTGGGGATATTACGAGCCGACAAATTTACGTTATTATCGCGACTTGCTAAAACCAGAAGCATCTTTTTGCCTTCTGTTTCAAGATTTTTAGCAAATTTTACGAATTCTTTAGTCTTGGGAGCCTCAAAAGTGAAGTTTTCAACCACTTTGATCTGGTTGTCCTGCACTTTGTAGGTCAGAGCCGACTTGCGTGCGAGCTGCTTTACTTTCTTATTCAACTTGAAGCGGTAATCACGGGGACGGGGACCGAAAACACGGCCGCCACCAACGAGAACCGGAGAATTGATATCGCCGATACGTGCGCCGCCGCCACCCTTCTGCTTGTGAAGCTTGCGGGTAGAGCCTGAAATCTCACTGCGCTCTTTGGATTTGTGAGTACCCTGGCGCTGGTTGGCCAGATATTGCTTTACATCGAGATAGACGGCGTGCTCGTTGGCATCTATGGCGAACACCTGATCGTTCAACTGAGCCTTGCGACCGGTGTCTTCTCCTTTTATGTTATAAATTGCGAGTTCCATTATTTCTCAACTATTACGATTGAACCTTTACATCCGGGGACTGAGCCCTTGATCAACAAAAGATTGTGCTCGGGGATAACTTTGAGCACCTGAAGATTTTGGACAGTGACGTTCTCGTTGCCCATCTGTCCGGCCATACGCATGCCCTTGAACACCTTTGCGGGATAAGAGCAGGCACCGATTGAACCGGGCTTGCGCTGACGGTTGTGCTGGCCGTGGGTTGCCTGGCCTACACCGCCGAATCCGTGACGTTTCACTACGCCCTGATATCCTTTACCTTTTGAGGTTCCTTGGATGTCAACGAAATCAGCCTCATTAAAAAGGGCATCCACCGTGATGGTTTCACCCAGTTTATGCTCGTCTTCAAAACCCTTGAACTCGGCCAAGTGGCGCTGGGGAGCTACTCCTGCCTTTGCGAAGTGACCGGCCATGGGTTTGGTGGTGTGCTTCTCCTTCTTCTGCTCGAAGCCGAGCTGGAGGGCATCATAGCCGTCAGTTTCAGCGGTCTTGATCTGAGTAACTACGCAGGGGCCTACTTCGATAACAGTGCACGGCACGTTTTTGCCGTCGGCACTGAAAACGGATGTCATTCCGATTTTCTTTCCTAATAATCCTGGCATTTCTCTAAGTTTTAAAAAATTTCCTGTTTGATTGTTTCTGTGTTGTTAAATGCTTACGGGAGATGCTTGCTTCACATCACACTTTGATTTCCACGTCAACTCCGCTGGGAAGCTCAAGTTTCATCAGCGCGTCAACAGTCTTGGCTGTCGAGTTGTAGATGTCGATGAGACGCTTGAAGCTTGAGAGCTGGAACTGCTCGCGTGACTTTTTGTTGACGAAAGTTGAGCGGTTGACAGTGAAGATGCGCTTGTGGGTGGGCAGAGGTATCGGACCGCTGATAACGGCGCCGGTGCTCTTTACAGTCTTCACAATCTTCTCGGCTGACTTGTCGACCAAGTCATGATCGTAAGATTTAAGCTTGATTCTGATTTTTTGGCTCATATTTTGTGTTGAATGAAAGTTATTATTTACTTCAGAAGATCAACGCGGCCCTGGCACTCGGTAAGCACGTTGCGTGCTATCGAGCTGCTCACCTCGGCATAGTGGCTGAATGTCATTGTCGATGTGGCGCGGCCTGATGTGATTGTACGCAGTGCGGTCACATAACCGAACATTTCGGCCAGAGGGGCCTGGGCTTTGACCACGCGGGCACCCGAGCGGCTTGTCTCCATGCCTTCTACCTGACCGCGGCGCTTGTTGAGGTCGCTGATCACGTCACCCATGCTTTCCTCGGGGGTAACCACCTCTATCTTCATGATAGGCTCGAGCAGCACGGGGCTTGCTTTTTCCGATGCCTTCTTGAAGGCCTGGATGGCGCAGAGCTCGAATGAGAGCTGGTCGGAGTCAACCGGGTGGAAAGAACCGTCGATAACGGTCACTTTGAGCCTTTCAACGGGATAGCCGGCAAGCACACCGTTCTTCATTGCGGTGGTGAAACCTTTCTGGATCGAGGGGATGTATTCCTTGGGGATGTTACCGCCCTTGACCTCGTCAATGAACTGGAGGTTGCCCTCGAAGCCTTCGTCGGCGGGTTCTACGCGAACAATGATGTCGGCGAATTTACCGCGACCACCGGTCTGCTTCTTGAACACTTCGCGAAGCTCTACGGGAGCGGTGATTGCTTCCTTATAGGTAACCTGCGGACGGCCCTGGTTACATTCAACCTTAAATTCGCGTTTCAGACGGTCAATGATGATGTCGAGGTGAAGCTCACCCATACCGGAGATAACTGTCTGGCCGGTTTCCTCGTTGGTCTGAACGCGGAAGGTGGGGTCTTCCTCGGCAAGTTTCTGAAGACCTACGCCGAGTTTGTCAAGGTCTTTCTGAGTCTTGGGCTCAACGGCGATACCGATCACGGGATCGGGGAAGTCCATAGCTTCGAGTACAATAGGATGATTCTCGTCACAGAGAGTGTCGCCGGTGCGGATATCCTTGAAACCTACACCTGCGCCTATATCGCCGCAACCTATCATGTCTTTTGCATTCTGCTTGTTGGAGTGCATCTGGAACAGACGTGAAACGCGTTCTTTCTTGCCTGAGCGTGCGTTGAGCACGTAGCTGCCGGCAACAACGTCGCCGGAGTAGACGCGGAAGAATGTCAGACGGCCCACATACGGGTCTGTGGCAATCTTGAATGCCAGAGCGCACATGGGAGCTTCGGTAGAGGGTTCGCGTGTCTCAACCTCGTCGGCATTGTCGGGGTTGTGGCCTTCGACAGCGCCTGCGTCGAGAGGGCTGGGCAGATATGCGCACACGTTGTTGAGAAGCGGCTGCACACCCTTGTTCTTGAACGAAGAGCCGAGAGTCATGGGCACGATACCCATGGCGAGAGTGGCCTTGCGGATGGCGGCGCGGATTTCATCTTCGGTGATGGTTGAAGGATCATCGAAGTATTTCTCCATGATGGCGTCGTCGAACTCGGCGATTTTCTCGAGCATCTTGTCACGCCATTCCTCAGCTTCAGCTACGAGGTTGGCGGGGATTTCCTCTTCAACATAGTCAGCGCCCATCGACTCGTCATGCCAGAAAATGGCTTTCATTGTGATGAGGTCAACGATTCCCTTGAATGTTTCTTCAGCACCGATAGGAATCTGGATGGGACAGGGATTTGCACCGAGCACATCCTTGATCTGGCGCACTACCTCGAAGAAGTTGGCTCCGGAGCGGTCCATCTTGTTGACATAACCGATACGGGGCACGTTGTACTTGTCGGCCTGACGCCACACAGTCTCGGACTGGGGCTCAACACCGCCCACGGCGCAGAATGTTGCCACAGCGCCGTCGAGAACACGAAGCGATCGCTCCACCTCCACGGTGAAGTCCACGTGTCCCGGGGTGTCAATCAGGTTGATTTTATATTTGTCACCGTTGTACTTCCAAAATGCGGTGGTGGCGGCGGAGGTGATTGTTATACCGCGCTCCTGCTCCTGCTCCATCCAGTCCATTGTGGCGGCGCCGTCATGAACCTCACCGATTTTGTGAGTCAGACCCGTATAGAAGAGAATACGTTCCGAAGTGGTGGTCTTACCGGCATCGATGTGAGCCATGATACCGATGTTACGGGTAAACTTAAGTTGTTCGTCAGCTTTAGACATTGTTGTTTTCTGGTGGTTTTATCTAATGAAAAATCTTTTGTTGCTATACGTGCCTTATCAGAAGCGGAAGTGAGCGAACGCGCGGTTGGCCTCGGCCATCTTGTGCATGTCCTCTTTGCGCTTGAATGCGCCGCCCTGGTCATTGTAGGCGTCCACGATCTCGGCTGCGAGCTTGTCGGCCATTGTCTTGCCGCCGCGCTTGCGTGCGTAGAGAATGAGGTTTTTCATTGATATCGACTCTTTGCGGTCGGGACGGATTTCAGTAGGTACCTGGAAGGTGGCACCGCCGACGCGACGTGATTTTACCTCCACCTGGGGAGTTACATTCTCAAGAGCTTTTTTCCAGATTTCGAGCGCGGTCTTCTCTTCGTTGGGAAGTTTGGCCTTCACGGTCTCGAGTGCGCTATAGAATATGGTGTAAGCAGTGTTTTTCTTGCCGTCATACATCAGGTGATTGACGAACTTCGATACTCTCACATCGTTGAAAACGGGATCGGGTAAAACAACCCGTTTCTTAGGTTTTGCCTTTCTCATTTTTAATTTTGAGCGATTTTATCGTCTTTTTGTTTGCTTGGTTGCTGCTTCTTTCATCTTCAACGCCCTGCCCTCCGGCTCCGGCGTTTACTCAACCGTTATGTTTCGAATTAGCCTTCCAATAAATCAAAAAGCGAAGATTTTGTTTACTTCAGTTACTTTTTTCTTTATTCGGCTCCTTGTTTTACTCCCTGAAGCCGGCGGGAAATTTTCGATTGCGCAGACCGCGATTATTTCTTGGCTGCTTTCGGACGCTTGGCTCCGTATTTCGAACGGCGCTGTGTACGGTCCTTCACACCGCTGGTATCGAGAGTACCGCGAACAATGTGGTAACGTACACCGGGGAGGTCTTTCACACGACCGCCGCGCACGAGCACAATTGAGTGTTCCTGCAGGTTGTGACCTTCACCGGGGATATAAGAGTTGACTTCCTTACCGTTGGTGAGGCGCACACGGGCCACCTTGCGCATTGCAGAGTTAGGCTTCTTGGGGGTTGTGGTGTAAACGCGCACGCACACGCCACGACGCTGCGGGCATGCATCCAGTGCAGGCGATTTACTCTTGTCCTCGAGTGCCACACGTCCTTTTCTTACTAATTGCTGAATTGTAGGCATCTTAGTTCTTTTTGATTACTTAATTCGATTAATATTTTACTTTTTTGTCTTGTATTTCAAGTTTAACAAGGCGCTTTCCCGCACACATCAAGGGCCAACCATAGCATTGCCTTTCAGGGGCTTAGCGTCAGGTTTAGGCCTAATCCATGCTTAAAAGCGTTGCAAAATTACAAATTAATCCCCTAACTGCCAAATATTTTACACTATTTATTCAGTCTTGTCGATAAGTTTGACTGCGCGGGCTCATGACGGGCCGCGCGGCACCCTCCGGCACCGCGTAACGCCTCCTGATGTCCACAATTTTCAGAACGGTGTAATCTCCTTCAGTGACATTCCCCTCAGGTCCTTATCCGACAGTTTCAACTCGCCGGCCGGAAGGCGCCAGTCAATACCCAGCGCGGGATCGTCAAAACGCAGCGTGGCCTCTGAATGAGGGGCATAGCCGTTATCAACCTTGTACTGGAACTGAGCCACATCGCTCAGCACCACGAATCCGTGGGCCATGCCGCGGGGCATGTAGAGCTGCAGGGCATTTTCGGCCGAAAGCTCCACGGCCACATGGCGGCCGAAAGTGGGCGAACCGCCACGCAGGTCAACCACCACGTCGAGAACCGTTCCGCGCGACACCCTGACGAGCTTGGCCTGCGAGAACTCCCCTTTCTGGAAGTGCAGCCCGCGGAGCACTCCACGGCTCGAAAACGATTCATTGTCCTGCACGAAACGCACCGGCCCTACGTTGGCCTGGAACTCGTCCAGTTTGAATGATTCCATAAAATATCCGCGTGCGTCGCCGAAACGTTTCGGCTCAATGAGCCACACACCCGGGATTTCAAGTTGTCTGTAATTCATCGTCACAAATCTTTTATGAGCGCAAAGTTACAAATTATCAAATCAAATTAATAACTTTGCAGCACAAATTGAAATGATTTTAAACCGTTTGAACTTATCACCATTCCAGTAGGAACAATGTCACGTCACATAATTCTTGCAGATGACCCCGCGATAGTCCAGGAGCTTCTGCCTCTCACGTTCACCCGCCCCGTCAGCGAGATTCTTTTCGGCATCCTCACTCTGCGTCAGAAATGGGAGCACCTTCTCCCCGGCAGCTACGGATACATAACCACCGATTATCTCCGCGAGCTTTACCCCAACGAAAAGCCCGATGACCAGACTCTTGTCATAGCCTCCCACATAGTGGCCACCCCCGAACTGGCCGACGCCGTGGCCCTGCTGCTGCCGGGCGAGGCACTCACCGACGCCGAGGGCTGCATTCTGGCCCGATGCGGAGAAGAACCCTCGCGCCGCATTCCCTTCCCCGGAAGAGTGACAGCCATTACACACGTCTACGACATTTTCGCCGGCAACGCCGACGCCATCCGCGCCGATTTCGAGATGCTGACCGAGGGCACCACCTGGCGCCCGCTGAGCAAGACCTGCACCGTGATAGGCACCGCGGCCCGCGTGTTTCTCGGCGAAGGCTCCAGAGCGGAGGGAGTCACCCTCAACACCGAGAGCGGACCCATCTACATTGGTCCCGGAGCCGAAATCATGGAAGGCTCATGCCTGCGCGGCCCCATAGCCATCCTTGACCATTCAACCGTCAACATGCTCACCCGCATCTATCCCGGCACAACCATCGGGCGCCACTGCAAGGTGGGCGGCGAGATAAACAATGCCGTGATCCACGATTTCACCAACAAGGCCCACGATGGATTCCTCGGAAACGCCGTCATAGGCTCGTGGTGCAACCTCGGCGCCGGATGCGTGGCCTCGAACCTCAAGAACGATTACACGGAAATCAAGCTGTGGAACTACCCTACCCGCCGCTTCCTCAAGACCGGACTCCAGTTCTGCGGACTCATCATGGGCGACCACTCCAAGGCCGGCATCAACACCATGTTCAACACCGCCACCACCGTGGGCGTCGGCGTCAACATCCACGGCACCGGATTCCCGCGCAACTTCGTAGGCTCGTTCTCCGAGGGAGGCGCCACCATGGGCTACTCCGAGGTTCCGCTCTCAAAATTCTTCGCCATAGTCCGCCGCGTAATGGCCCGCCGTAACGTGGAGCTGACTCCGGCCATCGAACACCTCTTCACCACCCTGCACCAGATCACCGAAGCCAACCGCTGACCGGCAGCCGCTGACACATAAACATCAGACGGGGATGCGCTTCCAACAACGCATCCCCGCCCATTTCAAGCACTTTATTTTACCTAATTAAAAGCGGTATCCGAGTGATACGGCAAGATTGCCTGTTGAGACGTGGCTCTTATCGCCGTCCTCGTCATATTTGAAGGCCTTGATGAAATCCGTTCCGTAGCTCACACCGAGGGTAATGCGGTTGTATTCGAAGCGGGCGCCTATGTGCCAGCCTAACTGGAAGCGGTTCCATGTGCCGTCTTCGCCCATGTCGTCCTTGTCAAATACGCTGTACCAGTCGCTTTCTTCGCCGTCGGGATCAATCTCCTTGGCCTTTCCGGTCAGATTGAAACGGAAATCAATACCGGCATACGGAGTCACGGCCATACCCTCGCCTACACCGAAACGCCATGCGTAGCTCACGGGAATGGAGAGACGCATCATCTGCATTTTCAGCTCATAGCCTTCGTCAGTGACGGAACCGAAGCCCATGTTGAATTTCAGACCGGCTTCAAGATACATGGGAAGCGAGCGGGAAAGGCCGAATCCACGGGTGTATTCCAGACCGAATCCGTTAAGGCCCATGGATTCCTTGCCGTTGAAGTCATAATGTTTGCCGCTGAGGTTGGTGTTGTCGTATGACACGCTTACCAGATTGTAGCCTCTGGGGGCATCGGTTTCTGACATCGACATGTCGCTGGCCAGCTGGGCCGAGGCGGAGATGGCCAATGTGGCCATGACTGCCAGAGAAATGAGTTTCTTCATTTTGTTTGATTGATTTTGGTTGATATTGATAGTAAGATCGGTTTAAAGATTAAAATCCATCTTCCACACGTTGTAGCATCTGTTGGCCGAGCCGCGCTGGCTTATGAAATAGATGCTTTTGCCGTCGGGAGCCCAGATGGCCGAGAGGTCGTTGCCCGGATGATAGGTGAGCTGCGTGAACTGGCTGCCGTCGGTCCGCACACAGAATATGTCGGTGTTCATCTGCCCCTCCTTTTCCGAGATGCTCGAGCCGGTCACAAGCAGCCATTTCTTGTCGGGCGAAAGCACGGGGGTGGTGAAACTGCGTCCCGGTTCCGCGAGGATGATTTCCTCCACTCCGGTTTTCATGTTGATTCGCCATATCTCGCTCTCCTTGCGGTCGGTGTAGCGGGTAATGTAAAGGAGGTCAGGCTCGCCGGGTACCACATACGGGGTCATGCCGCGCGAATAGTTGCTGAACAGATTGGTCTTGCGGTCAAAGCTCCATATACTGAAATTCTGGCGACCCTCGCCACGGTGGAAATATATGGTGTTGCCGTCAGGCGTGAGCTGTCCGGCATAATCGTTGTCCACACCGTTGGAAATCTGTCTTACCACATTTCCCTGATAGGCGTCCACGAGATAGATTCCGTAATGTCCGTTGCGCACCTCGGTGAAGCACAATGTCTTGTCATCCGGGCTCCATGTGAAGTCAGTGACATTGGTGCGGAACGTGCGCTGGGTGCTCGCGCCGCCTTTATGCGATGCCTTGACCATCACGTTCGAAGTTCCGTTCTTGTCATTCAGATAAGCGATCTTGCTGCCGTCCTTTGACAGTGCGAGCTGCGGGTTGACCCACCATGAAAGCGCGTCGAGCACGTTCTTCTTTCCGAGAAGGCTCTTGTTGAGTTTCACCAGATGCGGATTCACGGCGTCGGCATCCTCGGTGATTTTCTCAAATTTGGCACCACCCTCTTCGGGCACGTAAACTACAGCGTAATCAAATTTAACTTTCTTGGCCTGTACCGTTGACTGGCACATACAGCCGAATGCGAGCAAACATGCTATGGCTCCAATTCTTAAATACTTTTCCATTGCTTAATTTTGCGTGTGATTATTCCGCAAAATTAAATAATATTTCACATTACCCCCCCCATCCGTTAAATCATGTTAACGTGTGAAAAATAATCCCGGCAATCATATTTCGGGACCTGACATATTTATAGCGACCCACCACTATATACTACCATCGCTATATAACAAATTGAGTAGCCATATAGACTGTGGGGACATCACAGGTCGGGACGGTTTCGCTTCTCCGGGTTGAACCAGCGGCGTTTCAGGCGATGGAGCGCGGCCATGTATCTGGTCAGGCGGACCCAGAGGGCCGACGGCACGGCCTCTACGTCGCCGCTTATGGCGTCGCCCATGCTCGGAACCACGGCCTCAGCTCCGAACTGCTCGGGATAAATCAGTATCAGATTGTTCTGAACAAAGTATTTTTGCAGGAATTCAGGCAGCGAGGCCATGTAATCGTTGTACGACACCGATTCGCGGCGCGCCGTGATCACTACGAACAGGTCGTCGTCGATAATCTTGTTGGCCAGCAGCACAATGTCGTCCCAGCTGTCCATGGTCCGGTATTCGTGGCGTATGCCGTATTTGCCGTATTTCAGCACCGATTCTATGCTCTTGCGAGTGGTCTGGGTGGAGAAAATCACCGTCTTGCAGCCGAGTTGCCGCCCGAGATTGCCTATGCATTTGACCCAGCGCACGAATCCGGTCTCGAACTCGGCCTTGTCGGGCACCGCCACAACAATGCGGCGCACGGTGTTGACCGGTATGTAGCACCTCGAAATCACTATCATGCGGTAGGTGGAGCGTATCAGCTGTGTCAGTTTCTCGCCGAAGAACGAGTCTATGACTGTGGTGCGCCGGTGAAGGCCTATCACCACCTCGTTGATGTCGCGTTCCTCCATGGTGTTGAGCAGACCGGTTACGAAATTCAGGTCATAGCGCTCGATGGGGTGCAGAGGCACATCCACGCTCGCCGCCGTCTGCTCGGCTATGTCGAGCGAGTTCTGCCCCACGGCGCGTGACGAGGCCGAATTGTCGTTCCGGACATGCAGGGCATAGAAATGATTGTGGCCTCCGGGCTTGACATCGTGAATCATCAGGGCGAGGCTCACAAGCTCTGTCGCCGTCAGCGGATTGACCACCGGAATCAGGGTGTTGACCACGGGCGTCATCCTCGCCTCCTTGTCGCGGTCCTCCACAGGTTCGTCGGAGAGCGTGATCAGCTTCAGCTTCTGCGCGGCGCGCGCCGTACCTATCGATGAAACGGTGCATGTCACCAGAATCATCACCACGGTGGCGTCAAGCACCGTCTCGTTGAAAATATCTATTCTGTAACCGATCGATACCACTGCGAGGGCCACGGCCGTGTGGGCGTTCGATAGCTGGTACATGAGCGAGCGCTCCACGGGCATCATCCTGAAAGAGCGCTGGGTGAACCATGCCGCGAGCCATTTCCCGGCCATGGCGGTGGCGCACATGATCACGGCCACATAAAGGGTGTCCCAGCCGGAGAAAAGCGCCTTGACATTGATGAGCATGCCAACACCTATCAGGAAGTAAGGGATGAACAGCGCATTGCCCACAAACTCTATGCGCCCCATCAGCGACGAGCGGATTGGAATGAAACGGTTGAGGACAATTCCCGCGAAGAACGCGCCGAAAACGCCCTCTATGCCTATCCACACCGCCGTCTCCGCCGCGAGAAACACCATGGCGAGGATATAGACGAACTGGGCTATGGGGTCATTGTAACGTTTGAAGAACCACCGCGTTATGCGCGGATAGAGATACACACCCGCCAGACAGTAGACCAGCAGGCCGGCAAGAAGTTTCCCAATGATGAGAAATCCGAACTCGTCGTCGCGCCCCACGCTGACAGCTCCGGCAAGCACCATAAGGGAGCCAAGCACGGTGAAAATGGTTCCGGCCACAGCTATCACCACGGCACGGTTGCGGGTCAGGCCGTAGCGTGACACAATCGGGTAGGCCAGAAGCGTGTGGGCGGCGAACATCGACGCCAGAAGCACCGAGGTCAGCACGTCGAACTTCAGGAACGTCATGCCCGAGAACACACCGGCCAGAAGCGGTATGCCGAACGTGAACAACCCGAACACCACCCCCTTCCTGAGGTTGCGCTTGAGGTGGTACATGTCGATTTCCACGCCGGCGAGGAACATCAGGTAGAGAAGTCCCACCTGACCGAACACCTCGAAACTCATGTCGCGCGCAAGCACGTTGAATCCGTAGGGACCCAGAGCCATACCCGCCAGTATCATGCCTATCACATGGGGCATCTTCAGGCGGTTCAGAATCAGGGGCACCAGCAGAATCACCGCCAGCACTATCAGGAAAATAAGCACAGGCGATGAAACAAGCGGATGAGTGGCAGGTATGGCCAGCAGGGAAATCATTGTCGGTCGGCGGATTATGGCCGCATCAGCGGCTGTGGCGAAGGATGTGCTGCGCTATCTGCACGGCATTGAGCGCGGCTCCTTTCTTGATCTGGTCGCCGACAATCCAGAATGCCAGGCCGCAAGGGTCGGCAAGGTCTTTGCGCAGTCGGCCAACGTAGACCGGATCGCTTCCGGCGGCGTCGAGAGGCATGGGATATTTCTTGTTCTCGGGCTCGTCGACCATCACTATTCCCTCGGCTTCGGCAAGGGCTTTTCTGACGGTATCGAGTTCGAGAGGTTCGGCGGTCTCCACCCACACGGCCTCGCTGTGGGCACGCATCACCGGCACACGCACACACATGGCGCTGACCCTGATGTCAGGCGCATGCATTATCTTGCGGGTCTCGTTGAACATCTTCATTTCCTCTTTGGTGTAACCGTTGTCGGTGAACACGTCAACCTGAGGAATCACGTTGTAGGCCAGCTGATAGGCGAACTTGTCAATCGTAGGCTCCTGACCGTTCTGCAGCTCGGCATACTGCTTGACCAGCTCGTCCATGGCGGCCGCTCCGGCGCCGCTCGCGGCCTGATATGTGGCCACATGCACCCGGCGAATCGGACTGAGGTCGTTGATGGGCTTCAGTGCCACGACCATCTGGATTGTGGTGCAGTTGGGATTGGCTATGATGCGGCGCGGGGTATTGAAGGCATCGTCGCCGTTGACTTCCGGAACAACCAGAGGCACGTCCTCGTCCATACGGAAAGCGCTGGAATTGTCAATCATCAGTGCGCCGTGGGCGGTGATTACGGGGGCATATTCTTTCGACACTCCCGCCCCGGCCGAGGCAAAGGCTATGTCAATGTCGCGGAAATCGTCGGGATTGTGCCGTAGTTCCTGCACGGTATAGTCCTTGCCGCGGAATGTGTATTTGCGGCCCGCGCTGCGGCTGGAACCGAAAAGTTTCAGATTGTCAATGGGGAAATCCTGCTCATCGAGCACGCGGAGAAACTCCTGACCGACAGCACCGCTGGCGCCAACTATTGCAATGTTCATCTTATGGATTCTTTTGTAGTAAATAAATTTACTGCAAAGTTACGATTTTCCCCCGGTTCCCCAAAGCGCCGGTTTCACAAATTCCCCGCTGAAGGCCGCACTTGCCTGACTCGCCTCAACACAATAGCAAATTGTCAGCAAATAGCCGCAAAATATTATATTTTGCAACCTAATCAAGATTTTTCCAAAATTTTACCAAATATTTCTTTGTTTTTTGTTTACATTTTTAAAATATTACTCACCGTCGCATTGGCAGCCGTTTCGGCAAACGCCGAAGTCAACATCACAACAATGACGAAAGCCGCGGAGGCTGAAAGAGCGGACATTCCGCTGCTGCGCACAGCCGCTCCCATAACGGCCATCAGCCGCACGGCCACCGATTACAGCAAGGAGACATGGAACTCCATAGGTCAGGGCAAATATATTGCTTCGGAAATAGCGGGATGCTATGGAGTCTCCATTGAGCCGGTGGATGTCCAGGTCTTTGAATCGCAGGGCACCAAGGGGCTGTACAAAGTGGTAGGTGTGTGGCCCGAAATTTTCAGCAACGGAAACGGAACGATTTACATTGACGCCTCGGATCCCGAATTCGTTCAGGTAAAAAAGCAGTCAGTAGGCATCAAGGACGATGTCGACGGTATGACTTACATCAGCTCGATGTCAGCTATCGCCTTAGACGAGTACAATTACACAAAAGAAACGTTCCTCGCCGGCTTCAGTGACCAGAATGCCTACGTCAAGGAAGGCAACATTGTGTTCCCCGAAGGCTCGCTTTCACTCCAGTGGCCTGAAGCCCCCGAGAACGGCAAATACGGCACTGACCCCACCGAATGGTACTCCTACGCCGAGAACACCGGACGCCTTGTGCTTCCCGGCGCAGAATACGTTGACCCCTGGGGCGATGCTGTTGACGGAACAATAGTCGAAACGAGCATAAGCCCGTTGTTCTCGAAGACGAACACAAATCCTTATCAGGTGAAAGTGTATCGCAACAGTGAGTCCGGTCTTTACCGTATAAAGGAAACGTGGAAACAGCTTTATACCGCATTGGGAATCCAATCCACAAGCCCAGATCTTGACATAGACGCCTCGGACCCTGACAATATGATTATTGAGTTGCAGCCTATCGGCATAAACGGAGGCGAAACCGATGGAAAATATTACGTAATGAGTCTCAGCTATTATAACAGCCTCGGCGATGAACCAACGGAGACCGCGGATGAATTCAAGATAACGCTCAAGAACAATGGCGACGGCACTTCCACAATCACAATGCCCTACCGTTCCACCCGCCTTTATGCCGCCACCTCCAATCAGATATATTATGCCAATAATATCCAGACACCTACCACCATCACCTTTAAGACGTTCACTTCAGCCATCGGAAATATAGGCACCGATGCCGCCGATTACAATGCCGAAGCCGTCTACTACAACCTTCAGGGCGTGAAGGTCGACAAACCCGCCGCCGGACAGCTTGTCATCAAGCGTCAGGGCTCAAAGGTGACAAAGGAGATAATCCGCTGACCCTGACCGGTCGGTAACCGATTGATACAGCGCGTCCGCGTCAACCTGATCTGTTCAGGGACGCGGACGCAATTTATTTTATCAGGGAATCCGTCAGAACTCGGAGAACGAGAGCGGCAGCAGCGAACGCACCGACGGGAGTTCGTAGACGCAGTCGCGGCCGGCAAGAAACACCTTCACGTCATGACCGGCCAGGGTCTCGTATTCGAGAAGCGCCTGACGGCACGCGCCGCAGGGCGGAATCGGGTCGTCCACAAATTCGCCGTCGGTTCCGCGGGCGGCAATGGCTATGGTCTCGAACTTGGCCTCGGGATACCGGGCGTGGGCATAATAGCATGCCGTGCGCTCGGCACAGAGGCTCGAAGGATAGGCCACGTTTTCCTGATTGGCGCCGGTGACAATCTCGCCGTTGTCAAGCAGAATGGCGGCGCCTACGCGGAAATGGCTGTAGGGCGAATAGGAACGGAACGTAGCCTGGCGGGCTTCCGCCACGAGTCCGGCCGCCGTGGCGGGCAACTCATCGAATCCCCATACTTTCATGGGGCATACAATCTCTTTCGTCTTCATGGTTCAAGGGTTTGTTTTGTCAAGGATTCGGGGTGTTGCTCTGAGGCACGTCAATCACTCTCAGACGCTCGCCCCCTTCAGGGTCATTAACAATGGAGCGGTAGTAACGTTCATCATATCCGGGAAAATCGGGATAGACGGGCATGCCTTCGGGCGACAGAGAGAATTTTCCGTCGGCGTCCTCTTTCTTCACATTGCCGTCAAGATACTTCACCAGCAGATATTCGCCGAGCTTGCGGTACTGAGCCGTCGCTTTCTTCGACCAGTCGGCGCTGTGGCCGTTGAGCAGCTTCCTGGCGGCCTCGGCCTCAAGGAAGGGTACCTCGCGGTAAAGCACATCCACCTCGGATTCAATCGAATCCTCAATGGCGGTCTGCACGCGGCGAATGTCGGGAATCATCTGCGAATATCTGTTGTAGGCCTGGTTGGCCACGAAGTTCGTCACCCAGAAGGCAGCGTCCCAGCTCAGGTTGAGCATGTCGCCGTTGCCGGTGCGGTACTCGAATGGAACTTCCTCCAGACAGCTGTACATCGGTATGTAAACGCTGGTGTTGGCGTCGTCCACTCCGAACCACAGGATTCCCTTCATTGCCTCCGGAGCCGAGTCGCGGAGCTGGGCCACGAGCGAGAAACCGGTCTGCTGCGTGGCTATGGCGCGTTCGTGGGTAAATTCCTTGCCGTCAACCTTGTAGGTCAGCGGACGCCAGCGGTAAGGCACCTTGTAGGGTCCGGCGCCCACGTCCTTGGTCATGTCCATCGGGGTGTTCTCGAAATGGTCACGCATCATCCATTTCATATCGTTGGCCGTCAGTTTCTTGGCCGGCTTCACCCACAGGGGCATAGGCTCGCCCTCGCCACGGAGCACCCACGGCAGATAACGGTCCATTCCGGGCGCATAGCGGTTGAAGAAAGCCCACACGCGGCCGTCGCATCCGCGCAGCGCGCCCATATCGTAGGTGGCGTAGGCGCGTGAGAAATCGAAATCGGCGTCCTTGCCGTTGAAATATCCTTTTGCGCGGGCGAATTTGATTACGTCCGGCGAATAGATTGTCTCTTTTTTCTTGTCCTTTAGCGGGAAGGTGTGTATGCGGCTGTGGTTGGCATGTCCGGCTATGTATCCGTCAGGAACCCTGCGGGCTACCCACACGGCACCCTTGTCCTCCTTGCCCTTGCCTATCATCTCCATTATCCACACTTCGCGCGGGTCGGCTATGGTGAACGATTCGCCCTCGCTCGCGTAGCCGTAGGTGTCCACCAGGTCGGTCATCACCTTGATGGCCTCGCGGGCGTCGCGGGCGCGTTCGAGAGTGATGTAGATTAGCGAGCCATAGTCAATCATGCCGCTGCCGGCCAGCTCGTGGCGTCCGCCCCAGGTGCTTTCGGTCACCGCCAGCCCGTGTTCGTTCATGTTGCCTATGCGCGTATAGGTTGTCTCCGCCTCGGGAATCTCCCCGAGTCTGCGGCCGGTGTCCCACTCCACCACCTCGCGCATGGTGCCTTTGGGATGCACGCCGCCTTTCTTGTGGTAAAGTTCGCCGTAGAGCGTATGCGAATCGGCCGCGTAGGTCACAAGCGATGAGCTGTCGGCCGTGGCGCCCGGTGTCGCTATCAGGCCCGTACAGGCCAGTGCCGCCGAAGCTCCGTTGAGCGTCAGGGCGGCGAGAAGTATTGATTTCAGATTCATATTCGTTTGATTGTCGTTTTATTTGATAAACGGCAAAACGGCCTGTTTATTTGGCCCGGCCGCGCGATTTGAGAATCTCGGCCACATGTTTCTTGAGAATGTGGTGGGCCGGATCGCACATGGCGCCATGGTCATATCCCTGGATTTCATAGATGAAAAGCGACGGATGACCCATCTCTTTCAGCAGGCGCCACATATAGGCGTTTTCCTCATATCGGCCGTAGAGTTCCATGTTGCGGTCACCGGTTATGATGACGCATGGCGGAGCGTCGGGGCGTGCATAAGCTATCGGGGCATATTCGTCGATGGTAGGCACCAGCGGGGCTATCCCCTGAAGATTACGTCGGGCAAAATGGGTTATCACCTGTCCGCTGTAAGGTATAAGGCCGGCTATGGAATCGGCCTCCTTGCCGTATTTGCGGAGCCATTTGCGGTCAAAGCCAACCATGCTGGTCAGGTAGCCGCCGGCAGAGTGTCCCGAAACGAACACCTTCGTAGGGTCTCCGCCATATTCGGCCGCATGGTCCATGGCCCACGCCACGGCGGCTGCGGCATCGTCGATGCATTCGTCGATTGTGGCCTTCGGCATCAGCCGGTAGTTGGGCACCACTACCACCATGCCTGAGTTCTTGAGTTGCTGCGGCACAAAACGGTTGCCGCCCGTAAGGCCGCCGCCGTGGAACCACACAACGACCGGGAGGTCGCCCTGGCGGTCTGCGGGATAGTGAATGTCAAGCTGACAGCGGTCAATGCCGTCGCGGTACTGTACACCGGTCTGTTCGGTAAAGTCTGCGGCCCGAAGCGACAGTGCTGACATCAGCACCATGACCGCAAGCAAGAATTGTGATTTCATTTCCTCTTGATGATGTGTTTTGATTTGATGGCAAAGTTATAATAAAAAAACATTATTTTAAAATCCATGCCAACGGATTTCATACTCCACGCCGTATCCGATAATACTCCGGAGTGGACAATGTGAAGATGTTCGAAATTTCCCTCTGATCCCTGACCGGCCGGACGGGCCGACGGCTGTAGGCGGAATAGTATTTTGCAGATACCGGCAATTTTAACTTTTTGAAAAAAGTTGAATTATCATATAAATCCGTATATTTGCATCATGATGAAACATAGCCTCACCCTCTGTCTTGTTTTTGCCGGAACGCTCACGGCCTTTTCCGCGGGCGACCGCGCTCTTGACGCCCTGATGGACCGCATAAGCCCCGGACTGTCGGAAAAGATAACCGTTGTGCTCGCACCGGCGGCTGACTCGCTCGATTACTTCACCGTGGATTCAGCCGTCGGCATGCCGCGCATCACGGCCAACAACCGCGTCAGCGCCGCCACCGGACTCAACCATTATCTGAAGCACACGGCCGGCGTTCAGCTCACCTGGGACTGCATGAATCCTGAACTGCCGTCGCCCCTGCCGCTCCCTGAAGGGGCCGAAACGCGGCGCACGGACCAGAAGCTAAGATATTATCTCAACTACTGCACCCACTCCTATTCCCTGCCGTTTGCCGACGCCCGACGATGGCAGCAGGAAATTGACTGGATGGCCCTGCACGGCATCAACGCGCCTCTGGCCATGACCGGGACCGATGCCGTTTGGGACGCCACGCTGCGCCGGCTCGGCTATCCGGAAGAGAAAATTGACAGCTTCATCGCCGCGCCGGT
Organism: uncultured Muribaculaceae bacterium; assembly: GCA_947627615.1. Lineage (GTDB taxonomy): Bacteria > Bacteroidota > Bacteroidia > Bacteroidales > Muribaculaceae > Paramuribaculum. The sequence goes on from CANQWS010000008.1 coordinate 34,108, forward strand.
CTATCAGGCGTGGTGGCTCATGAACAATCTGGAGGGTGAAGGCGCCCCGATGACCGATGCACAGCTGCGCCGGCAGACGGAGTTGCAGAAATCCATCATTGCCGGAATGCGCGAGCTTGACATGGAGCCGGTATTTCCCGGTTACTCCGGCATGGTGCCGCATGACGCGGCCCGGGTGCTGGGACTCAATGCGGCCGACCCGGGGCTGTGGTGCGGCTTCACCCGTCCCGCATTCCTCCAGCCAACCGACCCCGCCTTTGCCGGAATTGCCCGCATCTATTATGAGGAACAGAAACGCCTCTACGGTCCTGCACGCTACTATTCCATGGACCCGTTCCATGAGGGGGGCAACACCGAGGGAGTGGACCTCGCCGCGGCGGCCAGAGCCATCGACGGCGCCATGCGGCAGGCATCGCCCGGAAGCGTGTGGATCATTCAGGGATGGGGAGGCAATCCCCGCCCGGAGATTCTCGACGCAATTCCGGCCGACAGGATGACTGTGCTTGACCTCAACGCCGAAAGCGTGCCTATGTGGAACACACGCGGCCACCGGGGACATCCGTGGCTCTGGTGCATGCTGCTCAATTTCGGCGGCAACGAGGGACTTTTCGGCAAGCTCGATTACGTTGCCGAGGCCTACGATTCCGCCCGCCGGTCCGACACTCCGCCCGCCGGCATAGGCCTGACAATGGAGGGCATCAACAACAATCCGGTTATGTACGAACTTGTTTCGGAGCTCCCGTGGTCCACCGGACGGGTCGACACGCGCCGGTGGCTGCGCAGCTATCTCGAGAGCCGCTACGGAGGCAGTTCCGCCAACATCGACAGCGCATGGACTCTGCTCGCCGGCTCGGTCTACGGCGCATCGGCCGCCAACCGCCAGCAGGGAACAACCGAATCGGTGTTCTGCGCACGGCCGTCGGACAATCCGGTCAACGCCTCCACATGGGCCAACTCCGAGCCGTACTACGACGGGCGCGATGTAATCAAAGCAGCCTCCCTGATGCTCTCCGAGGCTCCGCGTTTCGGGAAATCACCGCACTATATCCATGACCTTGTCGACATAACCCGTCAGGCCATCGCCGAAGCCGGACGCATGGAAGCCCGCCGGTTCAGCAGTGCCGCGTCCCGGGGCGACAGCGCTGCCTACCGCGCATCGGCCCGCCGCTTCCTCTCGCTGATTGACCTTCAGGATTCGCTGCTGGCCACCCTGCCCCAGTTCAGGGTAGGCTCATGGATAGCCGACGCACGCAACGCCGCCGCAACGCCCGACCTTGCCGACGACATGGAACGCGACGCCCGCACACTCATCACCACGTGGGGACCGCGTCAGGCCTCCGAGACCGGACAGCTGCATGACTATGCCCACCGTGAATGGCAGGGCGTTCTGGCCGATTTCTACAAACCAAGGTGGGAAACGTGGTTCGACGCACGCCTCGACACCTGGGGAAGCGGCCAACTGCCCCGGATTGACTTCTACGCCATTGAAGAGCCGTGGGCCCGTTCCACCGGCGGCTACAGCCCCGAACCCGAGGGCGACCCCATAAAAGCCGCCGCAAAAGCCCTCCGGTTCATATCCGGATATCTGGAATAATTTCAGTCTCATTATTAGTCATTCCCGATTTTTTGCTTAACTTTGCTATCACAAAAGAAAATCAATCAATTCTTACCCAAAATCAGTATCCTAACATGAAAGAGAAAATCAAAGAAGTCTTTGCCGGACGCTTCGGTGGCGAAGGTACTCTCTATGTGGCCCCGGGCCGCTTCAACCTCATCGGCGAACACACCGATTACAATGGCGGTTTCGTATTCCCCGGCGCTATCGACAAAATGATTATGGCCGACATACGCCCCAACGGAACAGACACCTGCCGCGTCTACTCAATAGATATTGACGAGGAAGTAGCATTCGGTCTCCGCGAGGAAGACGCTCCCGCACAGCAGTGGGCACGCTACATCTTCGGCGTGTGCCGCGAGATAATCAAGCGCGGAGGCACCGTAAAGGGATTCGATGCCGTATTTGCCGGAAACGTGCCCCTCGGCGCAGGCCTTTCATCATCGGCCGCTCTGGAAAGCTGCTTTGCTAATGCCCTCAACGACCTGTTCAATGACAACAAGTTCCCCCGCATGGAACTCGCCAAAATCGGACAGTCCACGGAACACAACTACTGCGGCGTGAACTGCGGTATCATGGACCAGTTTGCTTCGGTCCACGGCAAAAAGGACAATCTCATGCGTCTGGACTGCCGCTCCGGCGAATTCGAATATTTCCCCTTCAAGCTCGACGGTTACCGCCTTGTGCTCGTTGACTCACGCGTGAAACACGAACTGGTGGATTCACCCTACAACAAGCGCCGCGAATCATGCGAGCGCGTAGCCAGAACTCTCGGCGTTGAGACCCTGCGCGATGCCGACATGGAAATGCTCGACGCCGCAAAGGACAAAATCTCGGAAGAGGACTACAAGCGCGCAAAATACGTAATCGAGGAAAAACAGCGCGTGCTTGACGTGTGCGACGCCCTGAACCGCGGCGATTACGAAACCGTAGGCCGCTGCATGTACGGCACCCACGAAGGCATGTCGAAACTCTACGAGGTTTCCTGCGAGGAACTCGATTACCTCAACGACGTGGCCAAGGAATGCGGCGTCACCGGCTCCCGCATCATGGGCGGTGGTTTCGGCGGATGCACCGTGAACCTCGTAAAGGACGACCTCTACGAACCCTTCATTGCCACTGTTACCGAGAAGTTCAACGCCCGTTACGGACATGAACCCAAAATCTACCCCGTGATAGTGAGCGACGGAGCCCGCAAATACGAGGAACAGTAATTCCACCGTCAGAACATATTCACGCGCATCCCCCCGGAGTCAGCTTCCGGAGGGATGCGTTGTTTTTGGATGTATATTTTTTGCAAAGAAACTTGCATATTTATAAACTTAGAGCTATTTTTGCGGTTACTTAAACACCTAAAAAGCACCCCCACAACAATCATGAACAAGCGACAGGCACGCCTTGCACTTATCGTAAAAATCCTCATCAACAATTCCATAGGAAGCCAGGAAGAACTTATGGAAATGCTTGAGCGCAACGGATGCATAGTGACTCAGGCAACTCTTTCACGCGACCTCAAATCACTGCGCACTTCCAAAGTCGCAACCGAGCTTGGAGGCTACAGATATGTGATAGCGGCCAACGGTACGGCCGCCGATGAAGTGGCCACCCACGCCATGAACACCGTGCGTCAGGCCGCCATCCTGTCAATTTCCGTGAGTCACTCACTGATAATAATCAAAACGCGCAACGGATATGCCGGCGGAGTGGCCTACGACATCGACGAGATCTCGTCGCCCGCCATCCTCGGAACAATCGCCGGAGCCGACACCGTGTTCATGGCCATCAGCGACGACGCCTCGCTGCCCGAAATCTATGTGCTTCTCTCTGATATCATTCCGCCGGCCGTAATGGAGGCCGGACGCCACTACTTTTTCAAATAACAAACCTACGTAAAAAAATCAAACCCGATAATGATACGAGCTGGAATAACCGGAGCAACCACACGCGAAGCCGGTGAAATCATAAAACTTCTCATAAACCACCCTGACGTGGAAATAATGTGGGCGCTCGACGCCGATGCCGAAGGCGCGCTGCTCTCGGACTTCCATCCCGGACTCCGAGGAGAGACCTATCTGCCGTTCACGGCCAGACCCTCCGACGACGTGGATGTCATATTCCTCTGCTCGGACGAATCGGGCGTGTCACGCGCGTTCCTCGAGAAAGGAAATTTCCCCGAATCAACCAGAATCATCGACCTCTCGGGCGACATGCTCCCGCAAAGCTCCTTTGCCGACGGCGACGAATGGATTTTCGGTCTGCCCGAACTGTGCCGCAAGCCGCTCGTGCGCGGAGCATCAAAGACGGCCATCCCTGACGCGCTTACCTCGGCCGTGCTTCTTGCCGTCACTCCGTTCGCCAAGGAGCAGTGGCTCACCGGAAGCGTCAGCGTATCGGCCGTGGTGGCCGAGCTGAATGCCGGACCCGGCGAAGCCCTCGCGCTGCTGGACCTCGAACAGGCCGACGACATAGCGCGTGCCGTGCGCTCCCTTCAGCCCGATTTCAAGGCATCGCAGCTCAAGTTCATGGTAATCAACGGAGGCTGGCGGCAGGGCATATCCATAGCCGTGCACTTCCCCACCACCCACTCCGAAGCCGAGGCCATAGAGGCTTTCAACAGCTACTATGACGACCACAACTTCACATTCCTGTCAGCACAGATGCCGAACCTCAACGAAGTACTCGGAACCAACAAATGCATCATAAACATCCAGAAAATCGAGGATGAACTCGTGATAACGGCTGTTATCGACGACCTGCTGAAAGGCCGGTCGGCCATGGCGGTCCATGACATGAACCTGCTGTTCGGACTTCAGGAACGAGTGGGTCTCATGCTCAAATCGCAGGCCTGAAACCACGCCGCACACGGCATCGGACCACGAATATGTTAAAGCCCGGAGGATTTTAAATAAAAATCCATTCCGGGCTTCACATCTTTTAATCACTTTTAGCCAAAAAGGGCTTGACAATCACGGCTCAGGATTGTTTTACCTAAAGAACCGAAGCAACAGCTCTCTCTCCCACGGTCTCGGATAGTGATTATTAGAGTGCCGTGGCTCTCATAAATAAATAGTTGAAACGGCAAGGACGGGTCGCCCTCAGAGGAGCGCGACCCGTCCTTTGTTTGTCATGACCGCATGCCCGTGGCCGGAACTTAATGAAAAATTCTGCATTTTTGCGGAAACTTTAGGGCATAAAATTGTTATAATTTAAGAATTATGGATTATCTTTGCAGAAAATTCCAAACACGTATAATAATCACTTATTACTTAACCATTTACTATTACATAAACAATTAAACCATTCTTTTTAAAAATCCGGATGCCGGTTTCATGCAAGGCCGAGAGGCCAATCAGGCATTAGAAAAGATTTGAAAAAGTACCAAGAACACTCTTCAACCCTTTCATCCCTACAACATTATGGACTCCAACGAAAAGAAAAGCAAACGCCCGCGCATCGGTCAGATACGCACAGCCTCTTCCGAATCGCCCGTTAACGCCACTGATTCTTCAGAAGCATCTTCCAACGATTATCAGCAACGTTCCTACCACTCCGACTATCAGGGCGGTTACAAGCCGAGAAACAACTACGGCAACCAGCGCCCCTATCAGCAGCGCCCCTACAACCAGGGCGGCTACAACCAGCGCCCGCGCTACAACGCTCCGGAAGGCAACGACACTGCCGCTGATTCCGAAGGACACACCTCTGATGCTTCTGCTGAAAACGGCGCCGAATCAAATCAGGGATATCGCCAGCACAACGGAGGTTACAATCAGGGATATCGCCGCAACCAAGGATACAACAACCAGGGCTACAACCGCGACGGAGGATATAATAACAACCGTCAGGGCGGTTACAACAACAATAACCGTCAGGGTGGATACAACAACAGCCGTCAGGGCGGTTACGGCAATCAGGGCTACAACCGCGACGGACAGAAAAACTTCGGAAACAACCGTCAGGGCGGTTACAACAACAATCGTCAGGGTGGATACAACAACAACCGTCAGGGCGGTTACAACAACAATAACCGTCAGGGTGGATACAATAACAACCGTCAGGGTGGATACAACAACAATAACCGTCAGGGCGGATACGGCAACAACCGCCAGGGCAAGAACCTGCGCCAGAACCAGTACGGTATGCCTCAGGGAGGCAAGAGCTTCGTGCCGCGTCCCAAGCGCATAGAGTACGAACAGTCCATCCCCTCGCCCGACGAGCAGATCCGTCTGAACAAATTCATGGCCAACGCCGGTCTGTGCTCACGCCGTGAAGCCGACGAATACATCCAGCAGGGTCTGGTCAAGGTCAACGGAGTGGTTGTGACCGAACTTGGAACCAAAATATCCCACGCCGACACCGTTGAATACAACGGCAAGCCCGTGGCTCTGGAGCGCAAATGCTACATCCTGCTCAACAAGCCGAAAGACTGCGTGACCACTTCCGATGACCCCAACGGCCGCACCACCGTCATGGACCTCATCAAAGGCGCATGCGAGGAAAGAGTCTACCCCGTGGGACGTCTGGACCGCAACACCACCGGCGTGCTTCTCCTTACCAACGACGGCGACCTTGCCTCGAAACTGACTCACCCGAAATACGTGAAGAAAAAAATCTATCACGTGTGGACAGACAAGGACATTACCGAGGACGACATGCAGCACATCGCCGACGGCATAGAGCTTGACGACGGACCCATCCACGCCGATGCCATAAGCTACGCCACCGACACCGACCGCAATCAGGCCGGAATAGAGATTCACTCCGGACGCAACCGCATCGTGCGCCGAATTTTCGAAAGCCTCGGCTACCACGTGACCAAACTTGACCGCGTGTACTTCGCCGGACTCACAAAGAAGAACCTGCCCAGAGGACGTTGGCGCTACCTTACTCAGGACGAAGTCAACTTCCTGAAAATGGGCTCATTTGAATAACAATCATAGTGATTTTAATCCACCGACCAGTCAAGGAACTCTTAATTCTGTCACCAGATATGAAAAGAACCAAAATAACCGACATATTCTCGCCTGAACTCATCGGCTCGGAAGTGAGCGTGATGGGTTGGGTGAGGACCCGCCGCGGAAACAAACACGTGCAGTTTGTGGCGCTCAACGACGGCTCCACAATCAAGAACATCCAGATTGTGTTCGACCTCGAGAAATTCTCTGACGACGACCTGCGCAACATCACCACCGGCTCCAGCCTCCATGTAACAGGCAAGCTCGTGGAGTCAATGGGCAAGGGACAGTCCGTGGAAATCCAGGCCGACAGCTTCGAGGTTTTCGGTGTTGCCGACCCCGAGAAATATCCCCTTCAGAAAAAGGGCCACACTCTGGAATTCCTGCGCGAGATAGCCCACCTGCGCCCGCGCACCAACACCTTCGGAGCAATCCTGCGCGTTCGCTCCACCCTGGCCTTCGCAATCCACAAGTTCTTCAATGAACGCGGATTCTTCTACCTCAACACCCCGCTCATCACGGCAAGTGACTGCGAAGGTGCCGGAGCGATGTTCCAGGTAACCACACTTGACCTCAACAATCTTCCCAAGACCGAGGACGGCAAGGTGGATTTCTCGGCCGATTTCTTCGGAAAACCTACGGCGCTCACCGTCAGCGGACAGCTTGAAGGCGAGCTCGGAGCCACCGCGCTCGGAGCCATCTACACCTTCGGTCCCACCTTCCGCGCCGAGAACTCCAACACACCCCGCCACCTCTCGGAATTCTGGATGATCGAGCCGGAAATGGCTTTCTATGACATCACCGACAACATGGACCTCGCCGAGGATTTCATAAAATTCTGCATCAACTATGCGCTGGAACACTGCATGGACGATCTGGAATTCCTCGCCAACATGTACGACGCCGATCTCATCAACCGTCTGCGCCACGTTGTGGAAGAAAAATTCGTGCGCCTCACCTACACCGAGGGCGTGAAAATCCTCGAGGAATCCGGCCACAAATTTGAATTCCCCGTCTACTGGGGTGCCGACCTCCAGAGCGAGCATGAACGTTTCCTCGTGGAGAAGCACTTCAAGCGTCCTGTGATTCTCACTGACTATCCCAAGGAAATCAAAGCCTTCTACATGAAGCAGAATCCCGACGGAAAAACCGTGCGCGCCATGGACGTCCTCTTCCCCAAAATCGGCGAAATCATCGGCGGCTCGGAGCGCGAGGCCGACTATGACAAACTCTACAACCGCATCGAGGAACTCGGCATTCCGATGAAGGACATGTGGTGGTATCTCGATACCCGCCGCTTCGGCTCCGTGCCTCATTCCGGCTTCGGACTCGGTTTCGAGCGTCTGGTACTGTTTGTCACCGGCATGACCAACATCCGCGACGTGATTCCGTTCCCCCGCACCCCCAACAACGCTGAATTCTAAATTCCCACCCCCGCATATTCCCGGCCGCCGGAGCAACAAAGCCCCGGCGGCTGTCACATGCCGCCTCACATTATGAAAAAAGCACTTATCACAGGCATTACCGGCCAGGACGGCAGCTTCCTCGCCGAACTGCTCATTGAAAAAGGTTACGACGTACATGGCACCATCCGCCGCTCAAGCGTGGACTTCCGCGAACGCATAGCCCATCTCGAAGGGCATGAAAGATTTCACCTCCACTATGCCGACCTGACCGATTCCATGTCCATCATCCAGGTACTCAACAAGGTGCGGCCCGACGAGGTGTACAACCTTGCCGCCCAGAGCCATGTACAGGTAAGTTTCGATTCGCCGGAATTCACATGCAACGTCGATGCCACGGGAGTGCTTCGCATACTGGAAGGCATTCGTCAGTGCGGTCTGGCCGACACCTGCCGCTTCTATCAGGCTTCGACCTCGGAACTCTACGGCAAGGTCGAGGCGGTGCCCCAGAACGAGGACACGCCCTTCCACCCCTATTCGCCCTACGCCGTGGCAAAACTCTACGGATTCTGGATTGTGAAGGAGTACCGCGAGGCCTACAACATGTTCGCCTGCTCCGGCATTCTTTTCAACCACGAGAGCGAGCGCCGCGGAGAGACCTTCGTTACGCGCAAAATCACTCTGGCGGCCGCCAGAATCGCGCAGGGCAAGCAGGACAAGCTCTATCTGGGCAACCTGTCCAGCCTGCGTGACTGGGGCTATGCCCGCGATTACGTCGAATGCATGTGGCTGATTCTACAGCAGCCGGAGCCCGATGACTTCGTGATAGCCACAGGCGTGCAGCACACCGTGCGCGATTTCTGCCGTCTTGCATTCCGCCGCGTCGGCATCGAACTGCGCTTCGAGGGCGAGGGCGCTGACGAAAAGGGAATTGACTCCCGCACGGGAAAGGTCCTGATAGAAGTCTCGCCCGATTTCTTCCGTCCCACCGATGTGGTGAATCTTCTTGGCGACCCCTCGAAAGCCCGCAGGGTGCTCGGATGGGATCCCGCCGAAAAGACATCCTTCGAACAGCTCGTGAACCTGATGGTGGATGCCGACATGGCCAAGGTGGCCGCCGAGAGGGCCGGTCAGGCCGTCCGCACCAATCTGGCCGAATATCTTGAGAAAGGAATAGTGAAATGATGGAAAAGGATTCCAGAATCTATGTGGCCGGACACCGCGGCATGGTCGGCTCGGCCATTGTCCGCGAACTGCGCCGGCAGGGCTACGAAAACATCGTTACCCGCACTCATGCCGAGCTTGATCTCATTGACCAGAAAGCGGTTGACGAGTTTTTCGCTTCCGAAAAGCCTGACTATGTGTTTCTTGCCGCCGCCAAGGTAGGCGGCATAGTGGCCAATCAGGAAGCGCTGGCCGATTTCATGTATGACAACATGATGCTTGAGATGAACGTGATCCACGCCGCCTGGAAAAACGGCTGCCGGAAGCTGGAATTTCTCGGCTCGTCATGCATCTATCCCCGAATGGCGCCTCAGCCCATGCCCGAGAGCTGCCTGCTGACGTCGGAACTGGAAAAAACCAACGAGGCCTACGCTCTGGCCAAAATTTCAGGCCTGAAATACTGCGAATTCCTCAACCGGCAGTATGGCACAGACTACATTTCCGTCATGCCCACGAACCTTTACGGGCCCAATGACAACTACCATCCCACCCACTCCCACGTGCTCCCTGCGCTCATACGGCGCTTTCACGAGGCGAAACAGCAGGGACTCGAGGAAGTGACATGCTGGGGCGACGGCTCGCCGCTGCGTGAATTCCTCTATGTCGACGATCTGGCCAATCTGTGCGTGTTCCTGATGAACAACTATTCCGGCAACGAGACAGTCAACGCCGGTACTGGCCGCGAGATTTCAATCAAGGGGCTGACCGAGATGGTGGCTGAGATTGTGGGATACAAAGGCGCCATACTCTGGGACACATCCCGGCCCAACGGCACGCCGCGTAAACTTCTGGACGTCAGCAAGGCCAAGGCCCTCGGATGGACCTACCGCACGGAACTCCGCGACGGCATACGCATGGCCTACGATGATTTTCTGAACAACCCCGTGAGAGCGGAACGCTAAGACCCCGCCCCAGTAACTCTGTGGATGTCAAGCCGTGATTTCCACCGCGGTCTTCATTATAGGCTCCATCAGCTCGTTGATATTGTAGATGGGCAGCGGGAAATGCGAGAGGAAAGTGTTGGCCGTGCGCAGCGAAATCATCCCTCTCATGGCGCCAAGCGCCACTCCGAGCATCAGACGCACAAGCTCGGTGTCAACCACCAGTTCCTCCACCGACACCTCGGCATCCGGGCCCAGCAGCTCGAATTCGCTGTTGACCACGTAATCGAGCAGTCGCCGGTTCATCTGGTTCCGGAAAGTGGTGTAACGCGCCGTCAGACGCAGGCTCACCAGACGGCGCCCGGCCCGGTACGAAAAATCGGATGTAAGACTCACGTCAACGGGCGTAGCCTCGTAACGCATCAGTTCCCAACGGTAAAAATGAGTGCGCATGCTATCCTCTTCGATTCGCAGCAGCTTTATGTCAAGTTCGGTTGCTTTCATATCCAACAAACAGCGGATATGACTATTTTGTTCCGGCCGCCGGCGCCGAATCGCGTTGCAGCTTGCCGCGCACGGCGTTAGCTATGACAACTGTAAAGAGAGGGAACATCACGGTGCCCATCGTCGGCAGCACCGCGCAGACCACCTTGCCTATCACCGTAACGGGATAGATGTCGCACCCCACGGTCGACGCCACGGAAAAGGCCCACCACAGCGCGGTCCAGTAATTCGTGACTGCCGGATTGTGGATATGTTCCACCTCGAAAAACAACAGGCTGCCGCAATAGATGAACGCCAGAAGAATCACCACGTAGGAAGCGAAGATATTCGTCAGCCTGTTCCTGGAGATATAACCCACCACTATCGACATGGCGAGCGCTCCCCGGGCAAGAGGTATGAAACGCAGAAAATAGAGCGGCTCCACCCCCAGAGGGATGTCAAGACCGGCTATGATGTTGAGGTATGGCACCGACAGCAACAGAAACAGCAGGCGACGCCTTATGTACTTGCCGCGATGGTCTGACAGATAGAGCTCTATGAAAAAATCGGCGATGAAAACATAGCACACCCACAGCTGGAATGTCATGTAGCCGCGGTCCGAGAAAAACTCCACTCCCCTCAGCCCCAGCCATGACAGGTAGACGATGAGCGCGACGGAAAGCAGGAGTATCAGTGCGTTCAGACAATTGTAGACGATCTGCTTATGTGTTTTCAGAAACGGCGTCATATCTTCGGGTGTCTCATAAAACCATAACGAGGACCGTGCCCAAAGAGTTTTTATGCGGGCAATAATCTGTGCGCCGTGGCGTTAATTATACATTGAAACGATTAAATGAAGTATTCTCGTACCATATTTCTTGCAGTTCTCACGCTGATAGCGGCTGCCGCGGGCTCTTTTCAGCTTTCGGCACGGCGCCTCAATGACAAACTGCTCAACCGTCCGTATGCCGACCTCCGTCCATGGCATCTCGGTTTCTCCGTCGGAGTCCACACTCAGGACGTCAGTTTCACCCATAACGGACTGACCACACCTGACGGACACAACTGGTATATGGAACAGCCGTCGTTCTCGCCCGGTTTCTGCGTCAACGGCCTCATAGATTTCAGACTGAGCCAGTATTTCAGCGTCAGGTTCACCCCCGGAATGTACTTCGGCAACCGCGACATTACGATTCTCGACGTCAACACGGCCGACAGCGAATCACCCCAGCGCATGCGCCAGAACATAAAATCCACCTACATCGTGGCCCCGATAGACCTGAAATTCGCCGGCCAGAGGTACCGCAACTGCCGCCCCTACCTGACGGGAGGCGTAATGCCCACGTTCGATGTGAGCCGCAAGCAGGGCGATTATCTCAGGTTCAAGTCTACCGACCTGTATCTCACCGTAGGTCTCGGTTTCGATTTCTATCTCCCCTACTTCAAACTTAATCCCGAAGTGAAATTCTGCTTCGGACTGACGGACATGCTCGACCACAAACGTTCCGACCTGGCCGACGATCCTGACCGCTACCAGATAACCCAGTCTCTGTCCAAGGCACGCTCCAGCATGGTAGTGCTAACGTTTTATTTCGAATAACCGCAATGCGCCTGTTACGGATACTCTCAGCCCTCCAGATAATCATAGCCGCCGTGGCGATGCCGTGCCTTACGTCCGCGCAGACCGACCCGCAGCTGACACAATACTTCAATGTGCCCTCGTTCTACAATCCCGCCGCAATCGGCATGACCGACATGATCAGGCTGCGGCTTGGCTCACGCCTTCAGTGGGTGGGCATCGACAACGCCCCAAAAGCCATTCTGGCCACCGCCGACATGCCCTTCCGCATAGCGAAAAAGAGATTTGCCGTGGGGCTGACACTGAACCAGAACTCCGAGGGCCTTTTCCGCAACATTTCGGTCAATCTTCAGGGCGGATACAAGTTCAGATTATTCAAGGGCGAAATGACGGCCGGTTTTCAGCTCGGATTCGCCAACGAGGTGTTCCGCGGCTCCAAGGTGTTCATCCCTGACGGCGACGATTTCCACGAACCTACCGACGAGGCCATCCCCCGCACCGACGTCTCCGGCAACGCCTTCGACCTCGGACTGGGAGCGTTTTATTCCCACAAGTATTTCTGGGCCGGCATATCCGGCACCCACCTCACCTCGCCCACCATCACTCTGTCCGACGACAATCCCACATCGACCGGCGGAGGCGGCGAGGGTTCGGAAGGTTCAGTCAATAACGGACAATATGAAATTCAGCTGCGAAGAACCCTCTATTTCATGGCAGGTGGCAATATTCCAATCAAAAATACGTTATTTGAAGTGATGCCGTCCCTGATGGTCAAATCGGACTTTGACTTCACCCGGGCCGAGCTTTCAGGCAGGGTACGTTACCGAAAGCTTTTCACTTTCGGACTCGGATACCGCCATGACGATGCCGTGACCGCCATGCTTGCCGCCGAATACAAAGGCTTTTTCATAGGCTACAGCTTTGATTACCCCACGTCGGCCATATCCAAAGCCTCGAGCGGAAGCCACGAAATCATCGCCGGCTACAGCCTGAAACTCAATCTCTCTGACAAGAACAAAAACAAGCATAAGAGTATACGCATAATGTAAATATGAAAAATCCTATCCTCTATCTGATATCCATATTCCTGGCCTTTGGCGTACTGTCATGCGCCTCAGGGCTCCGCAACGCATCCGGCGGCGAAGTCACAGGCATAGGGGCCACCACGTGGGCCGAACCTACGCCCTACGGAATGGTCCTCGTGGACCGCGGCTCAATCAAAATGGGCCCTTCGGAAGCCGATTCGCTCTGGAATCTGAGAGCCGACGCCAGAGGCATATCGGTTGATGCGTTCTGGATGGACGAGACCGAAGTGACAAACGGAAAATACAAACAGTTCGTATACTGGGTCCGTGACTCCATTATCCGCGAACGTCTCGCCGATCCCGCCTATGGAGGCAACGAGGAATTCAAAATCGAGGAAGACCGCGAAGGAAACCCCATCACTCCGAGACTGAACTGGAGCAAACCGATTCCATGGCGCAACGCAAACGAGGATGAGGAACGCGCCATCCAGAGTCTCTACCGCACCAACCCCATCACGGGAGTCAGCGAACTGGACCCCGAGCAGCTCAATTACCGATACGAGACCTACAACCACACCGAGGCCGCCAAGCGCAAGCACCGCCTGAATCCGGCCCGGCGCGTCTACAACACCGACCTGCCCGTCCCCACCGACGTACCGGTAATCTCAAAGGACACGGCCTACGTGGACGATAACGGCGAGATTGTACGCCGCACAATAACCCGCGGCCTGTCAAGCGACTATGACTTCGTCAACACCTACATTGTCAATGTCTACCCCGACACCACCGTATGGATCAACGACTTTGACAACGCCTACAACGAGCCTTACGTCAGAATGTACTTCTCCAACGGAGGCTACAACGATTATCCCGTGGTGGGCGTAAGCTGGGAGCAGGCCAACGCCTTCTGCAACTGGCGCACCGATTTCCTGAAACGCTCGCTCGGGCGCGAAGGGGTTTATATTGAGCCTTACCGCCTCCCCACGGAGGCCGAATGGGAGTTCGCCGCACGCGCCGGAATCTCCGAAAACAAATATCCCTGGGAGGGCGACCTTCCGCTGACCGAGGAAAAAGGCTGTTTCTACGCCAACTTCAAGCCGCAGGAAGGAAATTACGTGCAGGACGGCCATCTGATAACCTCGCGCGTCGGCACCTATTCGCCCAATGATTTCGGACTCTATGACATGGCCGGAAACGTGAGCGAATGGACCTCCACGGCATTCACCGAATCGGTCAACAGACTGACATCCGACATGAATCCCGAGTACCGATACGACGCCGCCAAGGAGGACCCCTACAAGATGAAGCGTAAAATTGTGCGCGGCGGTTCGTGGAAGGACGTGGCCCACAACGTACGCTCCGACATCCGCATGTGGGAGTACCAGAACGAACAGCGTTCCTACATTGGTTTCCGCTGCGTCAGGACCCAGATCGGATTCGCCAAAGGCAACAAGCTAAAGAAATAACAATCACATCATATTTTTCAACCCGATGGGAAAAATAAAACGATATAAAAACGCTATCGAGCGCTTCATCTCGAGCGAGGGAGGCCAGCGTTTCTTCAACTTCGCCTACAGTATCGGCGCTGCCGTCGTGATATGGGGAGCTCTCTTCAAGATTCTTCATCTGCCCGGAGGCAACACACTTCTGTCCATCGGTATGGGCACGGAGGTGCTTATGTTCATCCTCACGGCTTTTGACCGCCCGCCGAGAGAATACAACTGGGAGCAGGTGTTTCCCGTGCTCGCCAGCAGGGACCCCGAGGACAGACCCGATTTCGGCATAGCAATGCCCGGACAGACCGTAACCGCAGCCGCACCGGCGGCCAACGTCGCTAAAAAAGCCGCGCTGACCGAACCCTTTGTCCCGGCCGAGGGGCTGGAGGGAGCATCCGGACAGCTGGCTGACCAGATGACGGGGATAGCCGCACAGATGGCCCAGCTGAAAGCAACCACCGAGGCTCTGAACTCCGTAAGCCAGACCCTGCTCGATTCCTACAGGGCCATAACCGAAAACTCGGAGAACATAACCGCAAGCTCAACCGGCTACGTGGAGCAGATGCAGGCCCTGAACCGCAACATCTCGGGGCTGAACACCATCTACGAGATTCAGCTCAAGAGCGTGTCCTCGCAGCTTGACGCCATTGACCGCGTGAACCGGGGCATAAAGGACATAAGCCGCATGTATGAGGACACCGCCGCGCAAAGCACCCGCTACTGCGAGGAAAGCGAGAAAATGACCCGCCACATCCAGCAGCTGAATCAGGTCTACGAAAAGATGCTCCGCGCCATGACAATCAACATGGGCGCAGCGGCCATGACGCAGACTCCGGCTTCAAACGAACCTACCTCACCTCAACAATAACGAATAGATGGCACAGTCCAACACACGCCTTTCGCCCCGTCAGAAGATGATCAATCTGATGTACATCGTTCTGACCGCCATGCTTGCGCTGAACGTTTCGAGCGATGTGCTCGACGGTTTCACGCAGGTCGAGGACGGACTGGCGCGTACGAATGTCAACGTGAACAGGCGCAATGCATCCATCTACGCCGAATTGCAGTCACTCTCGGCCGACAATCCGGCCAAAATGGCGTCATGGATGGTAAAGGCCGATTCCGTAAGGCAGGCTTCGCTTCAGCTCTATCAGTTGATCGATTCCTTCAAGATAGCGATTGTAAGACAGGCCGACGGTCCTGACGGCTCTCTGACCGACATAGAGAACCGCGACGACATCGATGCCGCATCCGTTGTGATGCTCAACCCCTCGACACTGCGCGGAGCCGACCTGCGCCGGCGCGTCGACGGGTTCCGCGACATTGTCAACCGCCTGATGGTCGATTCCGTCAGAAGCGCGAGCGTCAACGCCGTGCTCTCCACCAAGCCCTTCAGGCGCAAAGGAATTCTCGTGGCCCAGAACTGGGAAGAGACCAAGTTCGACAATCAGCCCGTGGTGGCCGCCATAACGCTGCTCACCAAACTGCAGAATGACATACGCTATGCCGAGGGCGAGGCGCTGCTCTCAATCGCAGCCCTCAGTCAGGGCAAATCCATTGCCGAAATCACCGGCGCGGAAATGATAGCCAACGAGCTGAACGCTTTCGTGGTCCCGCAGTCAAAAATGGTGATGCGCGGAGGCCGGTACTGCGCCGACATAGTGCTCGCCGCTGTTGACACCGCCTCACGCCCGACGGTCTACGTGGGCGGACGCCCCATACCCGGAGGCCATTATGAATTCACGCCCGGCTCGGCCGGTACGTTCAACTATTCCGGTTATATCGAAGTACCTCACCCCGACGGCTCCGTGACCCGCCACGATTTCCGGTCCGATTACACGGTGATCGATCCTTTCGCCACCGTTTCGGCCACTATGATGAACGTGCTCTATGCCGGCATCGACAACCCCATCAGCATCTCGGTGCCCGGAATGCCGCAATCGGCCATTCAGGCATCCATGACCAACGGTACCCTGACCCGCACAGCCAACGGCTGGAGCGCCCGCCCCGCCAACATAGGCACCGATGCGGTCATCACGGTCAGCGCCGACATGGCGGGACGCAGGCAGAACATTGCCACCCACACGTTCCGCGTGCGCAAGCTGCCCGATCCCACCCCCTACCTTGCCATTGGCAATGACCGCTACAAAGGCGGCAAACCCATCAGCAAGCAGGCCGTGGCCGGCTCCGGAGGCCTGAAAGCCGCCATTGACGACGGCCTGCTCGACATCCAGTTCCAGGTGCTCGGATTCGAGATGATAATCTTTGACTCGATGGGCAACGCCATTCCGGAGGTCTCGGCCGGAGCTGCATTCTCCCAGCGTCAGAAGGACGCCATCAAGCGTCTGGGACGCGGAAAACGCTTCTTCATCTCGCGCGTCAGGGCCAAAGGTCCCGATGGCATAGAGCGCACACTGTCGCCCATGGAAATCATCATCAACTGAAAATCATCAACAACAAGATATGACGAAATTATTCCATATATTAATCCTCGCCGTTTCGGCCTCGATATGCCTCGATGCGGTTGCTCAGGACAACAGCACGGCCACCATGCGGCGCGGCGGCTCACGCAAGAACGCCACCGAACAGACCACTCCGGGCGTCACCACACGCATGCAGCAGCGCATGACCACCCCCAAGGCATCGGACGCCGACCTCTCGTGGATGCGGGTCATTTACCGTCAGCTTGACCTGACCAAAGCCCCGAACGCTCCGCTTTACTTCCCGGAACCGCCCCTCAACGGAGAGGAAAACCTTTTCCGTACCATAATGCGTCTGGTGGCCGACGGGAAACTAAAAGTCTACGAATACATGGACGGACGCGAGCTCTTCACTGACGAACACGCCCTCTCGCCCAAGGATGTGCTCGAACGCTTCCACATCGAAGCCGAGCAGGCCAAAGGCAGCACCGAGCGCAACCCTCGCTACACCATTGCCGAAGCCGATGTCCCCTCGGAAGAAGTCCTGTCATACTACATAATCGAGCGTTACGAATTCGACAACCGCAACAACCGCCTCCGCACCGTCATCGAGGCGATTTGCCCGGTTCTGCACCGCTCCGACGAATGGGGAATGGACCCGGTGAAATATCCCATGTTCTGGATAAAATATGACGACCTCCGTCCCTACATGTCAACACAGAACATCTTTGTGTCCGACGACAACAATCTGCCCACATGCACCTACGATGACTTTTTCCTGCTCGGACTCTATGACGGCGACATCATAAAGACCCGCAACCTCCGCAATCTGTCAATGGCGCAGATGTACCCCGACACCGAATCTCTCAAGCACGCACAGGACAGCATAGAGCACTCGCTTGCCAATTTCGACAAGAAGCTCTGGGTTCCGTCGCTTGAAGAACTTCAGGCCAAAGCCGAGGCCCGCGAGAAAGCGGAAGCTCTGGCTGCCGGTGACTCAACCGTCGTTGCCGACGAGCCCAAGGCATCCGTCAGCCGCAAATCCGTCACCAAACGCGGTCAGAAAAAAGCACGCGCATCAAAAGTAAAGACCAAGAAAGCCAAGGCACCCAAAACCAAATCGGCGGCAACCCGCAGCGTCCGCAACCGCAAGCGCTGACACCTCCCCCGCCCCACCCGGCAAGTTAGCCGTATGTTCAGTTGCCGGTAGCGCAACGGCTCTTTCCAGTTCAATTCCCTCTGCCGTTATGTTCTGATTTGAGTCTGAACCTGACCGGAATAACGTACCACACGTTAACCTTCTTGCCGCCCATCATACCGGGAGTAAAATCAGGCAGAAGATTTGCCACTCTCAATGCCTCTCTGTTCAGATCAGGATGTGAACCCCTCATAATCTCTGGAGTCCTCACATGGCCGAGAGTGTCTACACACACTCTCAATAACACACGGTCCTTAACAGGTTTTCCGTCCTTACACAACACCTCCGGAGTCCTTATGTTATCCATGAAGAACTTATCAATAGCCTCGTCTCCGCCTTCAAATTTCGGCAGAACTCCCGCCGAAGTATATATCCGTTCTCCATTACAGGTCACCGGTTCACCAATCCAAACCTCACCCTCAGTTACCACTACATCATCTGCAGGATCATCAGGCCCTGCGGCAGTTGTTATCGCCGAGTCCCCCTGTAGAGTTCTGTCAGGCTTAATCTCAGTCTGACCGGAGGTTCCGGCCATCAGAATCATTCCGGCCGAAATGCCCGCCAACGTCACTGCTTTCCCGGATAGGGAACGGAGACGGAGCTGCTGCTCCGGATAACGGACTTCCGCCTCACATTTAGGACAGGTTCCCGCGCAATCGCCCTGATACCGGCATTCCGATGTCACAAGTTCCACGTCGTTGGCCTCGGCAATCTGCCGGCGTATCTCTCCATCATTCCAAATCCTGCCGCTGATTATATTGAAAATGGCTCTTTGTTTTTTCATGAGGGGCTGGGACCTGAGTCTATTTTTGACTATCTTTGCAGAACATAAACCGTCAGAAAGAATTCATCACATAAAAATCTCATGAACAGATTTGCAAAAGCACTGGTATTGGCCGCGGCAGCTGTGACAGCGGCTTTCCCCGCTTCGGCTCAGCACCGGGCCGACCGACAGAGTCTCGAAAATCCCGAATCGTTCTCCATGATTTTGCTCGGAGACCCTCAGGGATATATAAAATATGACATCAACCAGCCTCTGTTTGAACTGCAGACGGCCTGGATTGCCGACAATATTGACAATCTGAACATCAAGGCCGTTCTATGTACCGGCGACCTTGTGGAACAGAACGAGAATCTGGTAATGAACCGCAAGATGCTCAACCAGACCTCTCGCGAGATGTGGGAGTCCGTGTCGCGCAGTTTCAGCCGGCTTGACAACCGCGTTCCCTACATAATTTCATGCGGAAACCATGACTATGGCTATCGCAGCTCCGAAAACGGCAAGACCCATTTCCCTGACTATTTCCCGGTGGAAAGGAACCGCAGCTGGTATGACTGTCTGGCTGCCGTCTACCCCAACCGCAACGGAGTGGAATCGCTCGAGAATGCCGCGTTTCTGTTCAACGACCCGGTGTGGGGCCAGCTGCTGGTGGTGTGCAACGAATTCGCGCCCCGCGACGAAGTCCTCGCCTGGACACTCGGCCTCATCAATGAGGACCGCTTCAAGGATGCTAAGGTCATCTACATAACCCACTCACTTCTCAATGAACGCGATGCCGCCCGTACCGACAACGAGCCTTACAACATAAAACCGGCCAACTGGGGCCGACAGGTGTGGGAGAAACTCATCTATCCGTCACGCAACATTGTGCTTGCTCTCTGCGGCCACGAGGGCGATACGGGCGATTTCGAGGATTCCATAGCCTACCGTGTCGACAAGAACAGCAGCGGCCGTGACGTCCACCAGATGATGTTCAATGTACAGACCCTCGGCGGAGGCTGGGAAGGCAACGGTGGCGACGGATGGCTCCGTATTCTCGAATTCATGCCTGACGGCAGCACTATTTCCGTAAGGACCTACTCGCCGCTCTTCGGCATATCGCCATCCACCCGCCATCTCGCGCACCGCAATGAGCCCTACGACCGCTTCCGGATGACCATCCGTTGAACCTTAAAACCCCTCCCCGACAGTATTTCAATACCGTTTCAGGGAGGGGTCTGTTATTTCAGGTTCCTGAAAGTGGCCGGAATTATTCCTCGGCTTCTTTCATGTTGTGGAATACGTTCTGCACGTCTTCGTCGTCCTCGAATTTCTCAAGAAGTTTCTCAACGGCGGCACGCTGCTCTTCAGTCACGTCCTTCAGGTCATTGGGGATGCGCTCGAATTCCGAGCTGATTATCTCGTAGCCGTTTTCCTCAAGGAAGCTCTGGATGTGGGAGTAGTCCTCGAATGCTCCGTAAAGCACTATTTCTTCCTCGTCGGCCTCTACCTCGTCAACGCCGCAGTCAATCAGCTCCAGCTCCAGTTCCTCAAGGTCCATGCCGTCAACAGGCTTGATCTTGAACACGCATTTGTGCTCGAAAAGGAACGACAGAGATCCCTGGGTTCCGAGGTTGCCCCCGTGTTTGTTGAAGTATGAGCGGACATTGGCCACAGTACGTGTGTTATTGTCTGTGGCGGCCTCAACCACAATGGCTATGCCGTGCGGACCGTATCCCTCGTAAACGATTTCCTTATAGTCGCCGGCATCCTTGTCGGTGGCTTTCTTTATGGCGCGTTCAACGGTGTCCTTGGGCATGTTGGCGGCCTTGGCGTTCTGCATCAGAGCACGCAGACGTGGATTGGTGGATGCATCGGGACCGCCGGCCTTTACGGCGATGGTGATTTCCTTACCTATGCGCGTGAATGTGCGCGACATGTTGCCCCAGCGTTTGAGCTTGCGGGCTTTGCGATATTCAAATGCTCTTCCCATGGTGTGAAGTTATGCGATATGTTTTTTAATGATTTTTTATTTGCGGATTTATCGGAGTTCGGCGCCGCACTTCTTGCGGAGATTGGCCACTATCTTATCCATCACGGCTTCAATCTGACGGTCATTGAGCGTGCGTTCGTCATCCTGAAGTATCATTGTGATGGCGTAGGATTTCTTGCCCTCGGGCAGATTCTTGCCTTCATAGACGTCGAACAGGCTTACCTCACGGAGCAGCTTGCGCTCGCTTTCGCGGACAGTCTGTTCAATCTGGGCCATAGTCACCGACGAATCTATCAGCAGGGCCAGGTCACGTTTCACCGGCATGGTCCTTGACAGCGGTGTGAAGGTCACGGAGTGACGCATCGACATCTTCACCAGCTCGCCCCAGGCCAGTTCGGCGTAGATTACCGGCTGCTTGATGTCAAATTTCTTCAGTTCGGCTTTCGATACGAGTCCGAATGTGCAGAGATGCTTGCCTAAACGTGTGTCGATGCTCATGCAGGAGCTGAAGACCGGCTCGTTGGCAACCGTGATCTTTATTTCCCGCTCGTTGATTCCAAGACGGCGCAGAATGTTGCCTACGAACGCCCTCATATCATAGAACGTGGCTTCCTCGGCCGGACGCAGCCAGCCGGGCTGACGCATGTTGCCTGTCATCCAGAGAGCCAGACGGCTTTCCTCGCTGTAGGGAGCGAGAGGCCGCTCGGCGGTTGATTCGGCGGCGGGATTGTAGAAGTAGACATTGCCGAACTCGTACATCATCAGCGAGTCCATCTTGCGGTTCACATTGTGGGCCACGGACTCCAGACCGCCGTAAAGCAGCGTCTGGCGCATCACGCTCAGATCGGAGCTGAGCGGATTCAGCAGCCGCACGCAATGGTCGAGCGGATATTGGGCGGATTCCGCATAGTAGCTCTCGGAGGTCAGTGAATTGTTGAGTATTTCGTTGAAACCGCAGGCGGTGAGCTGCTCTGAAATCAGTGTGCGCAGTGAATTGTCGGTATCGGTGGCCGATTTGAACTGGAGCGACGAATGAACCGTAGTGCTCAGTTCCACATTGTTATAGCCATAGATTCTGAGAAGGTCCTCCACCACGTCACACGGGCGCTGCACGTCCACGCGATATGTCGGCACAAGCAGCTGGGCCTCTTCGCCGTTTTCTTTCACCACCTGGATTTCAAGCGCTTCCAGAATAGCCTTGATGGTCTCGGCGGGTATGTTCTTGCCAATCAGATTACGCGCATAATCGTAGCTGAGTGTGACCTCGAACGGATTTACCGGATTCGGGTAGATGTCGACCGGTTCGCCGCAGATTTCGCCCCCTGCAAGTTCCTTGACCAGCAGAGCCGCGAGCTTGGCAGCATACATGGTCACGTTGGGGTCCGTGCCGCGTTCGTAACGGAACGAGGCGTCGGTCTGCAGTCCGTGGCGGCGTGCTGTCTTGCGCACCGAAGTGGGGTTGAAGTATGCGCTTTCAATGAATATGTCCGTGGTCTGCTCGGTCACGCCCGAATCCTTGCCGCCGAACACACCGGCAATGCACATGGGTTCTGTTTCCGAACATATCATCAGGTCCGATGCGGTGAGCTTGTGCTCTACATCGTCGAGAGTGACGAATTTGGTTCCTTCGGCACATTTCCTGACAATCACCTTGCCGCCCTGAATCTTGTTGAGGTCAAAGCAATGGAGCGGCTGGCCTATGGAGTGGAGCACATAGTTGGTTATGTCGACCACCGAGTTGATCGGGCGGAGACCGATGGCCTCAAGGCGTGTGCGCAGCCATTCGGGGCTTTCACCCACCTTCACACCGCGCACCGTGATGCCCGAGTAACGCGGGCAGGCCTCGTAATCGTCAACCTGGACCGCAACGGCTCCGTCAGGACGGTCAACCTTGAACGCATCGACCGACGGACGCTTCAGCGTCAGCGGGGTCGAATGCTGCGAGGCCCATGCACACAGGTCGCGGGCCACACCGAAATGCGAGGCGGCATCGATTCTGTTGGGGGTCAGATCCACTTCCAGAACATAGTCCGATGTCAGGCCGTAGAATTCAGCCGCCGGAGTTCCGGGCTTCACCTCTTTGTCAATCACTATTATGCCGTCATGGCTCGTTCCTATGCCGAGTTCATCCTCGGCACATATCATGCCGAACGATTCCACGCCGCGGATTTTCGATTTCTTTATTTTAAATTCCTTGTCGCCGTCATAGAGGGTTGTGCCTACGGTAGCCACTACTACAGTCTGTCCGGCTGCCACATTGGGGGCGCCGCACACAATCTGGGTAGCCTGGCCGTCACCGAGGTCTACGGTAGTGATATGCAGATGGTCGCTGTCAGGATGGTCAATGCAGGTAAGCACCTTGCCAATGACCACACCCCGGAGTCCGCCTCGCACGCTCTCCACCTCTTCTATTGTTCCGGTCTCAAGACCTATGGATGTCAGAGCAGCGGCCAGCTCGTCGGGAGTCAGGCTGAAGTCAGCGTAATCTTTTAGCCAATTATATGATATGTTCATAATGGATAGTATGATGTTTTCAGAGTGCAAAGTTACTTAATTTAATTCATAAATCACAATGCCACACCCAACAAATCAGCATTAAAGCACCCCGGCAAAACCGAAAAAACACCCACCCCAACCCCATTATGCATTATGCATTCTCAATTACGCATTGCGCATTCCGCATTATGCATTTTCAATTATCCGTTATGCATAATTGAAATCTTTTCCTGATGTAACATCTATCCCTATGTTCCATAAATAATTGACCGGCGGCAATGTGTCTCACGACACTGCCGCCGGTCCGGATGATATAAAAATGGAGAATTGTCTTTTTCCGTTTATTCAAGATCACGCGGAATACCCACGAGTTTCAGATTGCACGAGCGAACGAACTCAAGGATATTGTCACGCACTGTACCCGGCTCAAGGTCAACTTCGATGCGCTTCAACGCATTGAAAACCGAAGTTCCGCTCTGGTAGATGTGGCGGTAGGCCTTGGCCACGTCATCGACCTGCACCTCCGTGAAGCCGTGCTTGCGCATCACCACGGCGTTCACACCGAAATACGATGCGGGATTGTGGGCCATGATCACGTAAGGAGGAACATTGCCCGAAATGCGGCAGCCTCCCTTGATGAGGGCCCAGTCACCAACATGCGAATTCTCATGCAGGATCACACCTGACGACAATATGGAGCAGGGGCCTACAACGGCCTCGCCTGCTATGACCACTGAATTGCCAAGCACACATTTGCCTTCTATCACTGTGTCATGACCTATGTGGACTCCGGCCATGATGAAAGAATCGTCGCCAATGGTCGTACCCTCTTCCGAGGTGAATCCGCGGTTAATGATCACCTGCTCGCGTATCACATTGTTATGGCCTATGCTGCAGCGCGACGGCTTGTTTTTCCAGCGGAAATCCTGCGGTTCGGCACCGATTATGGTGTACTGGTAGACTTTGTTGTTGTTGCCCATGCGTGTTCCGCGCATAATGCTCGAATATGACATTATCTCGCAGTCATCGCCTATCACTACGTCGGCGTCAATGTAGGCAAACGGATGGACTGTTACGTTCTTGCCGAGTTTGGCAGAAGGGTCTACGTGGGCTAATGGACTAATCATGGTAAATTGTGTTTAGGTGTATGATAAAATTTTCAACGTCCTCCGCCGAGAGCCTGATAGAGGTTTATCAAAGCGCGGTTCTGGGCGTTGGTAGCCGTGATTGACGAAATCTGGGCCTGAAGAAGTCCCTGCTGTGCGGTCAGCACATCGAGGTAGGTGGTGCCCGGGTTACCTATTTTCAGAAGTTCCTGAGTGTAATCCACCGCATTGGCAAGTTTCGAGGCCTGCATGTCAAGGGCGGCGGTCTTCTCTATGCTCTTCTGATAGAGCGTCATGGCGTTCGACACTTCGGCGCTGGCGCTCATCAGGGTGTACTCGAACGAATTGAGAGCCTGCTGTTGCTGGGCCTTTGAAGCCTCGAGACGGGCTATGTTGGCGCCGCGCGAGAACAGCGGGGCAGTCAGCGAGCCTGCAAGATTTATGAAGAACTTGCCGGGGTTCATGATCATGCTGCCGAGAAGGTTGGTGAAACCTCCGTTGGCGGTGATGGAAAGTCCGGGATAGAATGCGGCACGCGCGCTGTTGGTGGCGTAATAGGCCACGGCCAGGCTGCGTTCGGCGGCCATCACGTCGGGACGGGCGGCGAGTTCCCTCATGGGCACTGACTCACGTACCAGTACCGGAGTGGAGAATGCTGCCGATGCGGGAATTGACCAGCGCTGGGGCATCACGTTGAGAAGAAGCGACATGGTGTTGTTCATCTCATGGAGCGATACCTCAATGTCGGTGATGGAGGCCTGGATTCCGTAGAGCTGGGCCTCGCTCTGAACCACGGCAACCTCGTTGAGGCGTCCGGCCTCCTTGAGGTCCTTCATCGTCTGGACGCTTTCGCCCCAGAGCTTCTCGGTGGTGCGGCTCACTTCGAGCTGCGCCTCAAGCATTCCGATGGTGTAATAGCAAGTGGCCACGGAAGCTATGATCTGCGAGCGTACAGCCTGATGATAGGCCTCGCTCTGCTCCAGAGCCGCCTTGGCTCCGCGCTTGCTGTTGAGAAGCTTGGCAAACACGTCGATCTCCCAGCTGACCGAGAGAGGAATATTGTAGGACCATGACATGTCCTGCGAGGGATCGGTGAAGAACTTGGCACCCTGTCCGCTGGGAGCGAGAGCTACTGACGGCAGGTAAGCCAGTTTGGCTCCCTTGAGCTGCGCGTGGGCTATGTCCACGTTCAGCTTGGCGTTGCGCAGGTTGGTGTTGTTCTCGAGAGCCTGCTGGATGAGGGAAGCGAGAACCGGATCGGTGAACACCTGCTGCCAGCGCTGATTTCCGAAGGAGCTGCTGTCCACGCCCTGCTCGAGTGCCTGCTTGTAGTCAGCCAGCACCGGGGTGGAATCGGGAGTCTGGTATTTCTTGTATATATTGCAGCCGGTGAGCCCCGTCATGGAGATGACGAGGGCTGTGGCGGCTATCAGATATTTTTGTATTTTCATTTTCGCGTGATGATTTTAGTGAGAATACTGCTCGATTTCGTTCTCTATGCCTTCATTGTCGGTGTCGGCCCACTTGAGCGGCGTAATCTTTTCCTGGATAATCTGGAAGGCCACGAACAGTGCGGGCACGATGAAAATCTGGAAAATCATACCGATGAGCATACCGCCTACCGAACCGGAGCCGAGTGCGCGGTTACCGTTGGCGCCCACACCGGAAGCGAACATCATGGGAAGCAGACCTATGATAAGGGCCAGAGAGGTCATGAGGATAGGACGCAGACGTGCGGTGGCGCCGTCAATGGCGGCCTTGACAATGGACATGCCCGTGCTGCGGCGTTCGAGCGCGAATTCCACGATGAGGATGGCGTTCTTGGCAAGAAGACCGATAAGCATGATGAGCGCGATCTGCAGGTAGATGTTGTTGGATATCGAGAAGATATCGGCGAAGATGAACGTACCCATCAGTCCGAACGGAACCGAAAGGATAACGGCGAGCGGGAGGATGTAGCTTTCATACTGGGCCGAGAGAAGGAGGTAGACGAAAAGCAGACAGAGACCGAAGATGATGGCGGTTGCGTTGCTTGACGAACCGGCTTCCTCACGTGTCATACCGGCATACTCGTAACCGTAGCCCTGGGGAAGCACCTCGTTGGCCACGCGTTCGATTGCGGCGAGGGCGTCGCCCGACGAATATCCCTGGTTAGGCGTACCGCTGACGGCGATTGACTGGAACATGTTGAAACGGTTCAGAAGGTCAGGACCGTAAACGCGTGTCAGCTTCACGAAGTTGGCTATCGATGCCATCTCGGCGCCGTTGCGGATCTTGATGTTGTTCAGTGTCTCGGGCGATACACGGGCTTCAGGTGAGGCCTGCATCATCACACGGTAGAGCTTGCCGAAACGGTTGAAGTTCGACACGTACATACCGCCGTAATAACCCTGAAGGGTTGAAAGCACTGACTGGGGCGAAATGCCGGCCTGCTTGCACTTGGCGGCGTCTACGTCAACCAGATACTGGGGGAAGGTGGGGTTGAACGTGGTGTAGGCCATCTGGATTTCGGGCTGCTGGTTGAGGGCGCCGAGGAATGTCTGGACCACGTTGAAGAATTCGTTGATGTCACCGCCGGTCTTGTCCTGCATCTTGACCTCGAAACCGTTGGTCACGGAGTAACCGGTGATCATAGGCGGAGCGAAGATAACCACACGTCCGTCCTTGATGAGCTGGCCGGTCATTGCGTAGAGCTGGCCGATGATGGCATCGGAGCTTTCGGCCTTCGAACGGTCTTTCCAGTCCTTGAGTCGGACTATGAACGTTCCGTAGGTGGAACCCTCTCCGGCGATAAACGAGTAACCGTCGATCATTGTACGGGTCTCTATGGCAGGTATCTTGGCCATGATGGAGTCAACCTGACGGAGCACCTGACCGGTACGCTCCTGAGAGGTGCCCGGGGGCATGTCGACCATCGCGAAGATAGTTCCGGTATCCTCGTTAGGCACAAGCGCGGTAGGCGTACGGCCCATGAGCCATACAAGAATTACTATTGCGGCGCCGACCACGCAGAACGATGTCACCTTGTGGCGGATAAAGAATTCGGTGTTCTTTTTGTATTTGCCGAGCATCGAGTTGTAGACCTTCTCGAAAGCTGCATGGAAGTTCTTGCTGAACAGACCGAAGACCGTGATTACGGCTATGACGCAGCAAACGGAGCTGAGAAGCACGTTCTCGAAGTTGAACCATCCGAGCACCATGAACGTGATGGTGGCGCAGAGCAGAAGGAACGTAACCACCGGAGGCAGATTGAAGCGTTTCTTGTAGGCCTCTCCGGCAGCGGTGTAGGCTTCGCCCATGCGCTCCTTGAGAGTTGTGTCCGTGTTGTGGGGTTTGAGGAACACAGCGCAGAGGGCCGGCGACAGCGTCAGAGCGTTGACGGCCGACAGACCGATGGCTATGGCCATTGTCAGACCGAACTGCTGATAGAACACACCGGAGGTTCCGGGCATGAATGACACGGGGATGAACACGAGCATCATGACAAGGGTGATTGACACGATGGCGCCGCCGATTTCATTCATGGCGTCGATAGCCGCCTTGCGCGAGCTCTTGTAACCAACATCGAGTTTCGCATGGACCGCCTCGACCACCACAATGGCGTCGTCGACCACAATCGCGATGGCAAGCACCAGAGCCGAGAGGGTGATGAGGTTTATGGAGAATCCGATGGCGGTCATACCGAAGAACGTACCGATAAGGGCCACAGGAATCGCGATGGCGGGGATGATGGTGGAGCGAAGGTCCTGAAGGAACAGGAACACCACCACGAACACAAGCACGAAGGCCTCTATGAGGGTCTGGATCACATGGTGGATAGAGGCATAGAGGAAGTCATTGTTGTTCATAGGAATGGCGACCTCGAGTCCTGCGGGCAGGTCCTTCCTGAGGTCGTCAATGAACGAGAGACAGTCATTGATGATCTTCGTTGCGTTGGAGCCGGCGGTCTGGAACACGATAGCGGTCACACCGGTCTTGCCGTTGAGGCCGCCGTGGAAACCGTAGGTCACACGGCCGAGCTCCACAGTGGCTATGTCCTTCAGGCGGAGCACCTCGCCGTTGTCCTTGGCGCGGATCACTATATTCTCGAATTCATCGGGGGTCACCAGACGTCCGCGATAACGCATGATGTACTGGAAGGTCTGGTTGCCCTGTTCGCCGAACGCACCGGGAGCGGCCTCGATGTTCTGCTCGGCGAGAGCGGCCGAAACATCGGTGGGCTCCAGATGATACTGTGCCATAACGTCGGGCTTGAGCCATATACGCATGGAGTAGTCGGCACCCATGACCATAACGTCGCCCACGCCCTGGATACGCTGCATCTGGGGAACGACGTTGATTTTCATGTAGTTTTCCACGAATTCCTCGGAATACTTGCCCGATGCGTCATAGAGGGTCACACCCACGAGCATCGAAGTCTGGCGTTTGCGGGTCTGGACACCCACACGCACAACTTCAGCCGGCAGAAGGCTCTGTGCGGCCGACACACGGTTCTGCACGTCGACGGCAGCCATGTCAGGGTCAAAACCCTGCTCAAAATAGACGTTGATGGTGGCCGAACCGGTGTTGGTGGCGGTTGACTCCATGTAGGTCATGCCTTCGGCACCGTTGATTGATTCCTCAAGCGGGGCTATGACAGAATTCAGCACGGCCTGAGCGTTGGCACCCTGATAGGTCGTGGATACCGAGATGGTAGGCGGAGCTATGTCAGGGTACTGTGTGATCGGAAGCGAGACCAGTCCGATCAGACCGAGCAGCACGATGAAAATCGAAATCACCGTTGACAGCACCGGTCTATTGATAAATGTATCTAATTTCATAGTTGAATCACTTCAAATTGAAGAAATCGTTGATGTTGTTATATAATGCGACTGCTGTTATGACGCTTCACTTATTTTGCGGCGGGGGCTGCACCCTGGGGAGCCGCTGCTGCGCGCTGGGGCTGGGATGCTGCGTCGACAGGCACAATCTTCATTCCGTCCTTGAGCTTGGAGCCTACGCCTTCAACCGCCACACGGTCGCCGGCTTTGAGTCCGGAGGTGACAACGAAGTTCTGTCCGTCGGAAATTTCCTGAACGGTGATGGGCTGGCTGACAACCTTGTTGCTGTCGTTGACCAGATAGACGAAGCGGCGGTCCTGCACCTCGAAAGTTGCCTTCTGCGGAATAACCATGGCATCGGCCTGGTTTACGGGTATCACGATTGAGCCGGTGCTGCCCGAACGGAGCATTCCGCTGGGGTTGGGGAACAGAGCGCGGACGCTTGCGGCACCTGTCGATGTGTCGATCAGACCGTTGACTGTGGCCACCTTGCCCTTGAGGGGATATTCGGTGCCGTTGGCCAGTCGCAGGGTCACTTCGGGCATTGCCTCAATGGCCTGGGCGAGTGAACGCTGGCCGCCCTCGGTCATGTCAAGCAGATCCTTCTCGGTCAGGGAGAAGTAAGCATAGACGTCGGAGTTGTCCGAGATAGTGGTGAGCGGTTCCATTGACGACGGAGAGGCAAGCGAGCCTTCGCGGTTGGGGATTGAACCCACAACGCCGTCGCTCGGAGCGGTAACCACGGTGTAGGCCAGATTCTTTTTTGCGATGGTCACCTGGCTCTGTGCCTGGGCGAGAGCCGCCTCGGCCTGAGCGAGAGCCGCCTTGGCGGTCTGCAGGTCATTGTCGGCGAGCTGATACTCGTACTGGCTTATGATATTCTTGTTGAGAAGATTGCGTTTTGTATCGGCAGTCATCTGTGCTGTCGAAACGCGTGTTTTTGCCGAGTTCACTGCAGCCTGCGCGTTTGCCACCTGGCTCTGTGCCTGACGGACGGCGGCTTCATACTGTACCTGATCAAGAGTGAAGAGCACCTGTCCCTTCTTGACATGCTGACCTTCGTCAACATTGACTTTGGTTATAAATCCCGATACCTGCGGACGGATTTCAATATCGGTCTTACCTTTTACGATAGCGGGATACTCTGTTGAGTTATGAGCGCTGGTAGGACTTACTTGCATCACTGCAATCTGTGGGTCGGGCATCTGCTGCTGCTCCTGCTTGGAGCCACACGAAGCGACACTGAGAGTCATTGCTGCGCCGAACGCCAATGCCGACGCGGTTTTGATCACATTAGGATTCATGATTTTTCGAGTTGTCATTATGATTTTCTTACCTTAAAAACCGGGGTTAAAATGCGATAACTGTGGCAATTCCATGAGGACCTGCCAAATCAGTTGCAAAATTACTGACAAAAAACGGCCCCAAATATGATAAATATCATAAAATTAAGCTATCATGCCTATTTTGGCATTTATTAAGAACATTTTGGCGAATCTCCCGGACCTCACAATTGTATCTAAACAAATATTCACATAAAGATGTGCTGTTTTAAATTATTTTTGTAATTTTGCATCCATAAAAGCATGAACGAATTTTCAAAATCAGGAAGCCGCCCACTGCTTGCGCCCCCACCGGCGGAGTGTGGACGGCCTATCATTTAATTAACAGCAGAGAATCAAACAACCAACAACATTATCAACCATTTAACCATCTAATTATGAAGAGACTTCTTGTCTTAACCTGCACTCTCATGGTGGCCTGCATAGCCATGGCGGCCAACTTTGTGTGCACAGGTACAGTTGTCGATGAAAACGGAGAGCCGCTGGTCGGAGCATCCGTAAATGTGGCCGGCAAGGCAACCATCGGCATGACCACTGACGTTGACGGACGCTTCAGACTGTCCGTACCTCAGGGCACAAAACAGTTGCAAATAAGCTACATCGGCTACAAGAGCTGCACCGTTGCAGCCAACGCCAATGTGGGAGAAGTGCGTCTCGAACCGTCATCGGCCATGCTGGCCGACGTGGTCGTGACACAGTCAATCGGTAAAACCCGTGAAACCCCTGTGGCCATGTCCACCATCTCCGCCCAGGAGATAGAGTTCAAGCTCGGCAACCAGGAGCTTCTCGAGGTACTGAAAACCACTCCGGGTGTCTATACCCGCTCCGAGGGCGGCGGCTACGGCGATGCCAAGACCCGTCTGCGCGGCTTCCAGAGCGAGAACGTGGCCATGCTCATCAACGGTGTCCCCGTCAACGATATGGAATGGGGCGGTGTCTACATGAGCAACTGGGCCGGTCTGTCGGAAGTTGCATCAAGCATCCAGACACAGCGCGGTCTCGGAGCCACCATGCTCTCCACCCCCTCTATAGGCGGTACAATCAACATAACCACAAGAACCATCGACGTTGAGAAAGGCGGTTCGGTGTGGTACGGAATGGGCAACGACGGCCTGAACCAGTTCGGCGCCAAACTCTCCACCGGTCTGATGAAAAACGGCTGGGCCGTGACAGTGCTCGGTTCGCGCAAATGGGCCGAAGGCTACATCCAGGGTACAGACTACAACGCCTACAACTGGTTCGTCAACGTGACCAAACGCATCAACGAGAGCCATCAGATAGGATTCACAGGCTTCGGCGCCCCGCAGTGGCACTGGAACCGTAACTACAACAACGGTCTGACCATCGAAGGCTGGCAGAATGTCCGTGACTTCATGAACGGCGAGAGCCCCTACCGCTTCAACCCCACATTCGGTTACCGCAACGGCGAGAGATTCAACTATCAGAAGAATTTCTACCACAAACCCCAGTTCGCCATCAACCACATCTGGCAGATCGACGAGAGGTCATCGCTCTCATCTTCATTCTACGCCTCCATCACCTCGGGCGGCGGACGCGACGGTATAGGCCGCACGGTCTACGGTCCTGACGGCAAATCAACAAGCTACTCGTCGGCCTGGTACGGTGCCAACAACGGCGTGCTCAACAACATGTTCCGCTCACCGGAAGGATTCGTTGACTACGACGCCATCCAGGAAATGAACGCCAACTCCACAACCGGTTCGAACATGGTCCTCGTCAACAAATACAACAGCCACGAGACCTACGGCCTCATCTCGTCATACAAGCGCGAATTCGACATGCGCAACGGCGACAAGCTCAAGGTGACCGGCGGTCTTGACCTGCGCTACTATGTGGGACACCACAAGACCGAAATCTGCGACCTCTTCGGCGGCGACTACTACATTGACAACTCCAACCGCAGCACCGTACAGCCCTACAACAACACCACACACAACAAGAATAACGTTGACTGGGTTTACGAGAAACTGCACGTGGGCGATGTGGTGAACCGCAACTACGACGGCTTCACCGCCATGGAAGGCATCTACGGCCAGGGCGAATACACCATGCTCGACCAGAAGCTCAACATTGTTCTGGCAGGCGCGCTCAACAACAACACCTACTGGCGCAAGGACTTCTACTATTACGACGCCGAACACGCCAAATCGGAGACCAAGAACTTCATAGGCGGAACCATCAAGGGCGGTGCCAACTACAACATCAACAAGCACAACAACGTGTTCTTCAACGCCGGCTACATAAGCCGCGCCCCGTTCTTCAGCTACGGTGTGTTCCTCAGCGCCCAGCGCTCGAACATCGTGAACCCCGACGCCCTGAACGAAAAGACCTACTCGTTCGAGCTCGGCTACGGCTACCACTCCAAGGTTCTGGCCATCGACATCAACGCCTACTACACAAAATGGCTTGACCGCACCATGAGCCGCGGCGACCAGATTGACCCCAACATTGCCAAGGACGGCTCCACATCCTACTATTTCGCCATGTCAGGCGTCAACGCCAAGCACATGGGTATCGAGATCAGCGCCAAATACAAACCCGCCCGCTGGATTGACATCGACGCCATGCTCTCGCTCGGCGACTGGACCTGGGACTCCAACGCCACCGGTTACTTCTACAACCAGAACGGCGCCCCGCTGTCGAACCTCAACGGTACGATAGCCTCAGGCATCATGGCCGAAGACCATCTCTCGGCAACCCTGGAGCAGAAAGGCGTGAAAGTGAGCGGCTCCGCACAGACCACCACCGCATTCGGCGTCACATTCCGTCCCTTCAAGGGTTTCCGCATCGGTGCCGACTGGACTGCCTACTTCCGCAACTACTCCGACATTGCCCTCAACTCATCGAGCCTTCAGAACGGCAAAGTGCTCAAACCCGGCACACCCTGGAGAATTCCCTGGGGCAACCAGCTCGACCTCAACGCCAGCTACCGCTTCAAGCTCGGAGGCCTCGACGCCACACTCTACGGCAACGTGAACAACCTCTGCAACTACAATTACGTTACCCAGGCACAGTCAAACCTCGGCGAAGTAGGTACATGGAAGAACGTGAACCGCGTGTTCTACTCCTTCGGCCGCACCTACAGCCTGAAGCTCAAAGTCAATTTCTAATCCTCACCTCCTTATATAATATATGCACAACATGAAACATTATATCAACCGCCTCATGGTTGCCGCCTCGTGCATTATGGCATTAAGCGCCTGCGACGACAACTCATGGAACGACAAACTCGACGGGTTTGAGGAACCGCGCCCCCAGGACGTGAAGAAAATCAGCTACACCCTCACTCCCAACGATTACAAACTCATAGCCAACAACAGCACCAACAAGGCGCTGGCAGGCGATGAGCTGGCCGCCGACCTGCAAGCCGTGGCCAGCCAGTGCTACTTCACTGACAAAATTGACCCGCTGGACTACATACCCGCGCTGCTTTCCGATCCGCAGTTCCCCTACTTCGCCCTCTCCAACGGCTCGGCCATCAAGGTGACCTACCAGACCCTGGGCGAACAGCCCGAGCAGGTGACCGGAGTGGTGACCGCCCCGAAGTACACCGTATCGGAACAGGACTACAAGGACGCTTGGGACAACGGCGACAACTACGCCAACTCGTTCGCACCCTCCTGCCCTGCCGTCAACAACATACCCAACATCCTGGCCAAGGCCTATCCCGACGCCGAGGAAGGACAGTATGTGGTCGTGACCTACAACAACGCCTCCCAGGACCCCGAAGTGGGAGAGAAACCCTTTGAACTCACCTCGGTGCTCGGCACCGCAGCCACAGGCCAGAATCTGACGGTCAACGGCTATGTGTCGGCCATCGATGTCCAGGGCTTCGTGCTCACCGACGCATCAGGCTCCATCTACTGCTACCGCGGCCGCGACTACAATGACGGCTCCATCAAGATTGGAACCCAGCTGGCGCTCGCCGGCACCGTGGCCTCGCGCAACAAGAGCATCCAGTTCGGCAACGCCGCCACATTCGAGATCAAGGGCGATCAGGAAGTGAAATATCCCGCAGCCAAGACCTACACCGGCGCCGAACTCGACGCACTTGTGGCCCAGTCAACGATTCCCGCCTGCACCTACGTGTCAATGACCGGCAAGGTAAAAATCAACGGCAACAACACCAACCTCATCATCGACGGCGCCTCCACCGCACAGGGCAGCCCCTCGTACTGCACTCCGGAAATTCAGGCCCAGCTCGTTGACGGCTCCACCGTCACGGTCAACGGCTACTGGTATGCCGTTGCAGGCGGCCGCTACTGCTCCATCTGCGTGACGTCAGTGACAGCGCCCTCAAAGGCCAACACCGCTGCCGCATCACGCGCTCTCGAAGTGTCATCGGAAAAGGAGAACACCATCTACTACTTCGACGGAACCGCATGGTCAGCTCCCTCGAACATGACCATGCTCAACCACGCCGATTATCAGGCCATGGGCCAGAGCCGCGACAACCTCTCCGGCACCCTGCCCCAGACCATGATTCCGGCCTATCTGCGCACCAAATTCCCCTACGCCCAGCCCAACGACGTGAAATTCGTGGCATTCGCCTACTACAACGGCTCGTCGACGGAGACACGCTGCGCCCGCTGCATTTTCAACGGCTCGGAATGGGAAGGCGGATTCAACGGCGCCAACTATGTCACCTCGCAGTTCGTCAAGAAGAACGGCAAGTGGAACTACAGCCCCGACGTGGAGATAACCCTCCCCGCAGGCAAAGGCATAGAAATCTCCACCCTTTACTTCCAGACATGCGTTGACTGGGTGAAGGACAATGTGCCCGACGGCGCCGCCTACATCTCGTCATACGGCAACAACGAATACTATTGCGGTACCTCGGCCTACCAGGGCAACGTTGACCTGCGTCCCTCTGCCGCCAAATCGCAGTATTCAGGCTATCAGTCAATGACCGACGACGAGGTTGTGGCTCTGGAGAAGAAACGTTTCGAGACCGAAGTGATGCCGGCCGCCCTCGCCATCCTTCACCCGGATGCAGCCCCGACCCCCAAAGGAATCGAGCCGGAGTACATCATCAACTTCTACTATTACGACGGCACAACCAAGCCGGCCACCATCATCTACAAGGTGACAGGCACTGCCCAATTCGAGTACGTAAGCTGTACATGGAACAAATGATATAGCAACCCCATATCACATTCCTCTTCACGGAGCCGCCATCAGCTGGCGGCTCCGTTGCTTTTTTTGACCGGAAATCTTGACAGAGTGGAAACAAATGCGTAACTTTGCGCCATCAAAAAAAAGTGGACAAATTTGGCTGCTTGCAACCACTTCCCAAAAAAATGCTAAAACCGCACTATCATACACGGACTTCCGCCCAGGCGGATGCTCCGGCGACGGTCAAGGCATTGCGGAAAAGCAACGCCTTTTTTGTTTTCCGAAACAAAAAATCTAAAGTCAATCAACAACGCAATGAGCAAAAATTATCTCTTTACCTCAGAATCCGTTTCCGAAGGTCATCCCGACAAAGTAGCCGACCAGATTTCCGATGCCATACTCGATGAGTTCCTGGCCTACGACCCGGAATCGAAAGTGGCCTGCGAAACGCTTGTCACCACCGGCCATGTCACTGTGGCCGGCGAAGTCAAAAGCAAAGCCTACGTGGATCTCCAGGAAGTGACCCGCGACGTGATCAAATCCATTGGCTACGACCGCAGCGAGCTCAAATTCGAGGCTGAATCGTGCGGCGTACTTTCGGCGCTCCACGAGCAGAGCCAGGACATAAACCGCGGCGTGGAGCGTGAAAGCCTCGAGGACCAGGGCGCCGGCGACCAGGGCATGATGTTCGGCTACGCCACGAACGAGACGGCCACCTACATGCCCCTGCCGCTCTATCTGAGCCATCTGCTGCTCCGCGAACTCACGGACATACGCCGCGAGGGCCGAGAAATGACCTACACGGACGCCAACGGAAACGAACGCACATATCTGCGCCCTGACTCCAAGAGCCAGGTGACAGTGGAGTACACGCCCGACAACCGCCCGGTGCGCGTGAACACCATCGTGATCTCCACACAGCACGACGACTTCATCCAGCCCTCCGACACAGTAAGCCAGGAAGAGGCCGACAGGCTGATGCTTGACCGCATAACCCGCGACGTGACCGAAATACTGATTCCGCGCCTCAGACAGCGCCTCACCCCCGCGGAAGCCGCCATGATTGACTCCGACGTGAGGATTCTGGTGAACCCTACGGGCAAATTCGTGATCGGTGGCCCTCACGGCGACACCGGACTTACCGGCCGCAAAATCATTGTTGACACCTACGGAGGCCGCGGCGCCCACGGCGGCGGCGCGTTCTCGGGCAAAGACCCGTCGAAAGTGGACCGCTCGGCCGCCTACGCCGCCCGCCACATAGCCAAGAATCTCGTAGCCGCCGGCGTGGCCGACCAGGTTCTGGTGCAGGTAGCCTACGCAATAGGCGTGGCCAGCCCGGTAAGCCTCTATGTCAACACCTACGGCACCTCCCATCTGCCCATCTCCGACGCCGAACTGTCGGAGCGCGTGGCCGAGCTCGTGGACATGCGTCCCCACGCCATAGAGCGCCGTCTGAAACTCCGCAATCCCATCTATCGCGAGACCGCTTCCTACGGCCACATGGGACGCGAACCCCGGACCGTCACCAAGCACTTCCACTCCCGCTACGAGGGCGACCGCACGGTGGAAGTGGAACTGTTCACATGGGAAAAGCTTGACCTTAAGGCGGTATTCGAGAAAGAATTATTTTGAAAAAGTCCGAAAAATATTGTAACTTTGTGCGCTATATGGCGCCCGATAGCCCGCAGGCATCGGCGTCAGGCCACTTAAACCAGTGAAAATAAATATTATACATACTTAAATTTAATGGCAACCTTAGAGAAAATCAGAAGCAAATCAGTGCTTTTGCTCATCATCATCGGTGCAGCCCTTCTGGCATTCATCATCGGTGACTTCTTCAGCTCGAGCCGCACTCTGTTCGGCGTCGGCAGCACCGTCGCCAAAGTCGACGGCAAATCCATAGACATTCAGGAATTCCAGAATCAGGTCCAGCAGGCCAGCCAGCAGGCCCAGAACTCCGGTCAGAAAGTTGACCAGGCCGTGCTCCAGCAGCAGGTGCTCAACCAGATGATAGCCCAGGCCCTGTTCAATGAAGAGGTAGAGGCTCTGGGACTTACAGTCACCGACCAGGAACTGTCGGACGCCATGGTAGGCCCGCACTCACAGGCCTTCAACGCCATGGTGATGCAGATGTCACAGGGTCAGTACAACGCCCAGTTGCTTCACGACATGATTTCCAATCCTCAGAAATATCAGCTCCAGCCCGAGCAGGTGAACCAGTTGCGCAACCTGTGGCTCGGATTCGAGAAGGACATGGAGCAGCGTCTCATCCAGGCCAAGTTCGGCAACCTGTTCGCCGGCACACTCGTGGCCAACAAGCTTGACGCCAAGGCTCTCTATGACGATGCAGCCAACACCGGCAAGATGGCTTACGCCTACAAGCCTTTCTCGGCTATCTCCGACGACGACCCCAAAGTGGCCGTGACCGACGAGGAAATCGAGGCCGAATGGAAGAGAACCAAAGAGAACTACGTGATTGACGAGGAAGTCCGCGACATTGACTACATCACCGTCAACATCCAGCCGTCGGCCGCCGACATCACCAAGGGCGAAGGCCGCGTAGCCGACCTCATCACAGCTCTCAACGAAAAGGAAGGCACCCTCGGAATGGACGGATTCGATGAATTCGTAAGCAACCGCTACACCGTTCCCGTGAGCCGCCTCACCGACCAGAAGCTCCGCCACTTCGCCGATTCAGCATCGGTGGGTTCGGCCAAGATAATCAACCGCGTGGGCAACAACTTCCAGATCGCCAAACTTCTGAGCCGCGACGCCAAGATTGACTCCGCCAACATCAACGTGGTAGCCGTTCAGGGCAACCGCGCCCAGATTGACTCCGTTCTCCTTGCCCTCAACTCGGGCAAGAGCTTCGCCGACGTTCAGAAACAGTATGCTTCAAGCGTAAGCGGCAATCAGGACAGCGTGTGGGTTTCACTCATCGATCCCAGCCTTGCCACCGTCAAGGATGTTATAGCTACCGTAGCTCCCGGCCAGTATGTGCTTGCCGACACCACGGCAGCCGAAGGCGCGGCAACCATGCTGGTACGCGTCAACAACCGCCGCGCCGCAGTGCCTGTGGTCGAGATGGCAGCAGTTGACTACACCATCGACCCCTCCGCCGCCACCATCAACGAGCTTCAGGCCAAACTGCAGAAATATATCGACGAGAATCCTACCGCCGAGGCTTTCGCAGCCAACGCCGTGAAGGCCGGCTATCAGGTGTTCCCCGCCCAGGTTTCGGTTTCCACACCTCAGATTGGTCACATGCCTGACAGCCGCTCGGCTATCATCTGGGCCATGAAAGCCAAGAAGGGCAAAGTATCGCCCGTGTTCGGCGACGAGAACGACAATTACTTCATTGCCGTCGCCCTCAATGACATCTACGATGACTACATCCCGGCAACCGAGCCTCAGGTCAAGAAGATGATCACCGGCAAGCTCCGCAACGACAAGAAAGCCGAAGCCCTCATTGCCCAGTACAACGGCAAGGCCAAGGACGTCAACGGTTATGCATCGGCAATGGGTGTTAAAGTTGACACCGCTGCCGTGAACTTCGCTCAGTTCAACATCATGTATCCCGATTATGTAGGCCCGAAGGTAGTGGCCAAGACCTACAACGCCAAGAAAGGCCAGTTCTTCGGCCCGATGCAGGCATCTAACGGCGTGGTAGTAATGCAGGTTGCCGATGTTGAGACCAACGGCCGCCCCTACAGCTTCGAGGAAAGCGCCGCTGCCTACTCGCGTACACGCGGTGCCGACATTCTCAACAGAATGCTTCCCAACATCCTCATGGGCAAGAAGAAAGTCAAGAACAATCTGGCCGAGTTCTTCCACGATTGACATCGAGCTTTCGCTCAAAGCCATATACAGAAATCCGGGGCCACTCGCCCCGGATTTTTTATTGTCTTGCCGGGAGGGATTGGAGGTGGGCGGGAGTAAATTAGGAAAATCGTTTCGTAAACGGAAGATTTTGCGTAATTTTGCAAGGTTTTCCCGTGTCATTTCATGCGAAACCACCGTAATTTTATTGGTAACACATCTATCTATCGCATGCACAAACACTTAACGGCTGTGCTCGAACTCGAGGACGGCACACGATTCGAAGGCAAATCCTTCGGTTATGAAGGCGCCACATCCGGCGAAGTGGTATTCAACACCGCCATGACCGGCTACCCCGAAAGCCTGACCGACCCATCATACGAAGGTCAGATTCTCGTAACAACCTATCCCCTTCTGGGCAACTACGGAGTGCCTCCCCAACGCGAGAAAGACGACGTCAGCGAGTTTTACGAAAGTTCACGTATCCACTGCCGGGCCATTGTGGCTCAGGACTACTCGTGGGACCATTCCCACTGGCAGGCAGAGCGTTCTCTGGCCGAATGGCTGAAGCAGGAGAAGGTGCCGGGTATCTACGGCATTGACACCCGCGCGCTGACCAAGCACCTGCGCGAACACGGCTCGATGCTCGGACGCATAACCGTGGGCGATGCGGAACCGGCCGATTTCTACGACCCCAACAAGGAAAATCTTGTGGCCAGGGTGAGCACACCGAAGGTGGAGATTCACGGAGAGGGCGACAAGACGGTGGTGCTTGTTGACTGCGGAGTGAAGCACAACATAATCCGCTGCCTGACACGCCGTGGCGTGCGGGTGGTCCTTGTGCCGTGGGACTACGATTTCAACAGCCTTGACTATGACGGACTTTTCATCTCCAACGGTCCGGGCAATCCGGATATGGTGGATGTCACCGTCAGAAATCTGCGCAAGGCGCTTGAGGGCGCCAAGCCTATATGCGGAATATGCATGGGCAACCAGCTGCTCGCTAAAGCCGCGGGTGCAAGCACCTTCAAGCTCAAATACGGCCACCGAAGCCACAACCAGCCTGTGCGCCGCGCCGGAACGGACCATTGCTACGTAACGTCGCAGAATCACGGCTTTGCCGTTGACACCACCACCCTTCCCGATGACTGGGAGGCGCTGTTCACCAACATGAACGACGGTACCAACGAAGGCATCCGCCACAAAAGCAAGCCGTTTTTCTCGGCCCAGTTCCATCCCGAGGCCTCAAGCGGTCCGAAGGACACGGAGTTTCTTTTCGACGAATTCATTTCACTTCTTTAAAACCAGCGGACTATGACCAACGACACAACAATCAAAAAAGTGCTACTTCTGGGAAGCGGCGCACTGAAGATAGGCGAGGCGGGCGAATTTGACTACAGCGGCTCGCAGGCACTCAAGGCCATGAAAG
Source organism: uncultured Muribaculaceae bacterium (assembly GCA_947627615.1). Classification (GTDB taxonomy): domain Bacteria; phylum Bacteroidota; class Bacteroidia; order Bacteroidales; family Muribaculaceae; genus Paramuribaculum. Next base: position 75,289 of record CANQWS010000008.1, read on the forward strand.
AAGAGGGCATCACCACGGTCCTCATCAATCCCAACATAGCCACGGTCCAGACCTCGGAAGGCATAGCCGACAAGATATATTTCCTGCCCGTGACTCCGGAGTTTGTGGAGCGCGTGATCAGCAGGGAACGCCCCGACGGCATTCTGCTCGCGTTCGGCGGCCAGACCGCCCTCAACTGCGGAGTGGAGCTGTACCGTTCGGGAGTGCTCGAACGTTACGGCGTGAAGGTCCTCGGCACACCGGTCCAGGCCATCATGGACACGGAGGACAGGGAGCTGTTCGTGGAGAAACTCGACCAGATTTCGGTGAAAACCATACGCAGCCATGCCGTTGACAGCATCGAGGACGCCCGCGAGGCAGCCGCCGCACTGGGCTATCCGGTGATTGTGCGTGCGGCCTACGCCCTCGGCGGCCTCGGCAGCGGCTTCTGCGACAACGAGACCGAGCTGACGGCCCTGGTGGAGAAAGCGCTGTCGTTCTCTCCGCAGGTGCTAATAGAGAAATCGCTCAAAGGGTGGAAGGAAGTGGAGTACGAGGTGGTCCGCGACCGCTTCGACAACTGCATCACGGTGTGCAACATGGAGAACTTCGACCCGCTCGGCATCCACACCGGCGAGTCCATTGTAGTGGCCCCCTCGCAGACGCTCTCGAACGAGGACTACCACTACCTGCGCAAGCTTGCCATAAAAATCATACGCCACATAGGCATAGTGGGCGAATGCAACGTGCAGTATGCCTTTGACCCGGATTCCATGGACTACCGGGTGATAGAGGTCAACGCCCGCCTGAGCCGTTCCTCGGCCCTGGCGTCGAAAGCCACAGGCTATCCGCTGGCATTCGTGGCAGCCAAGCTGGGCCTCGGCTACGGCCTTTTCGACCTCAAGAACGCGGTGACGAAGGACACACCGGCCTTCTTCGAGCCGGCGCTTGACTACGTTGTGTGCAAGATACCGCGCTGGGACCTTGGCAAGTTCCACGGAGTGAGACGCGAGATAGGATCGTCGATGAAATCCGTGGGCGAGGTGATGTCAATAGGGCGCACATTCGAGGAAGCCATCCAGAAGGGACTGCGCATGATAGGCCAGGGCATGCACGGATTCGTGGCCAACCACGAGATGGACACCGACAACCTGGAGGACGCTCTGGCACGACCCACGGACCGGCGCATATTCGCCATTTCCCAGGCCATGCTCGGCGACATGAGCATAGAGCGCATCCACGAGCTGACGAAAATAGACCGCTGGTTCCTCTACCGCCTCCACAACATTGTCGACACCTACCGCGACCTCGAAGCCATAAACGATGTGACCGCCATTCCGGCCGAACTGCTGAAAACAGCCAAGCAGCAGGGATTTTCGGACTTCCAGATAGCCCGCGCCGTCAGCTCGCACCGCGATGCGCTCGCCGTCAGGGCCCGCCGCAAACATCTGGGCATCCTGCCGGTGGTGAAACAGATCGACACCCTTGCCGCCGAATATCCGGCCATGACCAACTACCTCTATCTCACCTACAACGGCACTGAAAACGACATCAGCTACGAGCATGACGGGCGTTCGGTTATCGTGCTCGGATCCGGCGCCTACCGCATAGGCAGCTCGGTGGAATTTGACTGGTGTTCGGTCAACGCGCTCCAGACCGTGCGCCGCGAGGGATGGCGCTCGGTGATGATAAACTACAATCCGGAGACAGTGTCGACGGACTACGACATGTGTGACCGCCTCTATTTCGACGAGCTGACCTACGAACGCGTCATGGACATCCTTGACATGGAACAGCCCCATGGAGTGATACTGTCAGTTGGAGGCCAGATTCCCAACAATCTCGCCACACGCCTGGACGAAGCGAACGTCAACATCCTCGGCACGCCGGCAAGCAGCATTGACAACGCCGAGGACCGCAACAAATTCTCGGCCATGCTTGACCGTCTGGGCATAGACCAGCCCCGCTGGCGCGAGCTGACCAGTTTCGAGGACATTGACCGCTTCATTGACGAGGTGGGATTTCCGGTGCTTGTGCGGCCGAGCTACGTGCTGTCAGGAGCGGCGATGAACGTCTGCTCCAACGCCGACGAGCTGCAGCGGTTCCTGCGTCTGGCAGCCGACGTGTCAAAGGAGCATCCGGTGGTGGTGACCGAATTCATTCAGGAAGCCAAGGAGATAGAGATGGACGCCGTGGCCCAGGACGGAGAGATTGTGGTCTATGCCATTTCGGAGCACATAGAATATGCCGGAGTCCATTCCGGCGACGCCACCATCCAGTTCCCGCCGCAGAAACTCTACGTGGAGACCATGCGCCGCATCAAGAAAGTCAGCAGCCTCATAGCCAAAGCGCTGAAAATCTCCGGACCGTTCAACATACAGTTCCTTGCCAAGAACAACGACATCAAGGTCATAGAATGCAACCTGCGCGCGTCGCGCTCATTCCCGTTCGTGAGCAAGGTATTGAAAATCAACTTCATTGACATAGCCACCAAGATCATGCTCGGCATCCGCGTGGAGAAACCTGCCAAGAGCCTGTTTGACCTTGACTACGTGGGCATCAAAGCCTCGCAGTTCAGCTTCTCGCGTCTGCAGGGCGCCGACCCGGTTCTCGGCGTGGACATGTCGTCGACCGGCGAGGTGGGCTGCATAGGCAACGACACCTCCGAGGCCATCCTCAAATCCATGCTCTCGGTGGGTCTGCGCGTTCCGGCCAAGGAGAAAGGAGTGCTTCTGTCAACCGGCTCGGCGCGCCAGAAGGCGTCGATGCTCGAGGCCGCATGCATGCTCCGCGACAACGGCTATAAAATCTACGCCACTGGCGGCACCCACCGCTTCCTTGAAGAGAACGGCGTTCCGGCCGAACGGGTGTTCTGGCCGTCGGAAGAGGGCTGCGAGCCTCAGGCACTGGGTCTGCTGCACGACAGAAAGGTGGACCTTGTGGTCAATGTGCCCAAGGACCTGACCCCTACCGAACTCGGCAACGGCCACCGCATACGCCGCGCCGCCATAGACCTCAACATACCTTTGCTCACCAACAGCCGTCTGGCCTCGGCATTCATCCGCGCTTTCACCACCCTGAAACCTGCCGACATGGAAATCCGGGCATGGGACGAATACTAACATATTGACCGCCATGACTCTCCACGAACTCTGCACCGACGCCGCATCACGTCTCTCCGCCCGTTTCGGGCCGGGCGAGGCGAAATGGATGGTGCGCATAATGATGTCGGAACTGAAAGGCTACACCCAGGCCGACATAGCCATCAAATCCGCCGACGAGGTCAGCGAATACCTTGCTGGCAAAGTCAAGTCGGTGACCGACCGCCTGCTCAATGACGAGCCTATACAGTACATATTCTCGTCGACCGTGTTCTACGGGCTTACGCTCAAGGTGACGCCGGCCACGCTGATTCCGCGGCCGGAGACCGAAGAGCTTGTGGACATGATTGTGAGGCGGTGGAGCGGCCACGACGACCTGCGCGTGCTCGATGCCTGCACCGGCTCGGGCTGCATAGCCCTTGCACTGGCCCGCAATCTGCCGTTTAGCCGCGTGGACGCATTCGACGTGAGCACGGCCGCCCTCGAAGTGGCCCGGCAGAACAACGCCGCGCTGAAAACTTCGGTGCGCTTCTTCGAGGCCGACGCCCTGCATCTGCCCGCGCCCGCGCAGCCTTGTTACGACATAATAGTCAGCAACCCGCCCTACATAGCCGAACACGAGAAGGCCTCGATGGAGCCTAATGTGTTGCTTCACGAGCCTCACTCGGCCCTGTTTGTCCCTGACAGCGACCCGCTTGAATTCTACAAAGCGCTGGCCGCCTACGCCATGGAGGCCCTCAGGGCGGAGGGCATGCTGTACTTCGAGATAAACCCGCTCTATGCCGCCGAACTGAAAAAGCTGATGGAAACGGACGGATGGGAGGACGTGGAACTCTACCCCGACATGCAGCGCCTGACGAGATTCCTCACAGCCAGAGAGCCGGAACGATGAAGAAGCCGATGTCACACAAAGCCGCGCTGGCACGTCTGGAAGAGCTGTGCGCCCGCTCGGAACAATGCAGCAACGACCTGATCGGGAAGCTGTACAGGTGGGGCGTGGAGCCTCCGTTCGACGACATAACGGAGAGCCTCGCCGAGCGCCGCTATCTTGACGACCTGCGCTTCGCAAAGGCTTTTGTGCGCGACAAATACCGCTTTGACCGGTGGGGGCGCGTAAAGATAGCGCGTGCTCTGGCCGCGAAAAGGATTTCCCGGGCCGACATCGACGAGGCCATGCAGGAGGTCGACGTCAGGGAATACGCCCTCAACTGCTACCGGCTCTTGAAAAGCCGCCGCAAGAGCCTCGGGAACGCGGGACTGGAGGAAAACGAGATGCGCCAGCGGCTGCTGCGTTTCATAGCCCAGCGGGGCTATGAGGTGTCACTTGCCGTCAGGCTGCTTGACAATGAGAAGCTATGGACGCAGGAGGACGAATAAGGCAGTGGCGCGACAGTCTGCTCGACATCATCTTCCCGCGATGCTGCGAGGTCTGCGGCACGCCTCTGGTCAACGGCGAGGAAGTAATCTGCACGGGGTGTGACATGGCCATGCCGCGCTGCAACATCCACGGCGAGCCGTTCAACACCATCCACCAGCGCCTCATGGGGCATGCGCCGATAGAGCGCGCGGCCGGATATTTCTACTATTACCGCAACACCCCCTACACCTCGCTCATCCTGTCCGCCAAATACCGCGGCCGGCCCCGCATAGCCCGGACTCTGGCCGCAAGGTTCGCCGAAGAGATAGCCGGCTCCGGATTCTTCGACGGTATAGACATGATCATCCCCGTTCCGCTCCACCGTCTCCGCCAGCTTCGCCGCGGCTACAATCAGGCGGAGCAGATGGCCCTCGGCCTGGGCGATACAACCGGGATTGAAGTGGTCACGGACGTGCTCTCGGCGCGCCGTCACTCCACCCAGACGCGCCGCAATGCCTACGAACGATGGCTCAACTCGCTCCACATCTACCACGTGACCGCTCCGGAGAAACTGGAAGGCAGGCATGTGCTGATAGCCGACGACGTGATAACCACGGGAGCCACCATGCTCGCATGCTGCGATGCCGTCCACAAAGCCGCGCCGACAGCCCGCATAAGCGTCATCTCGCTGGGCGTCACCTCTCTGACATAGCCAAAAATAATAGGCTCCATTAGCGTTATGTCCTGAAAAAATAGTAACTTTGCACACTGTTAACACCCGGCAAACGGAACAGATTATAACCATTCCATATCATTATAAAAATTCTCACACACAATGGCTACCGCACTTGTCAACACAGACTATAATTTCCCGGGCCAGACCGGAGTTTATCACGGTAAAGTACGCGATGTCTACTCCATAGGCACCGATACCCTCGTAATGATAGCTACAGACCGCATATCGGCATTCGATGTGGTGCTCCCCGAAGGCATACCCTACAAGGGTCAGGTCCTCAACCAGATAGCGACCTACTTCCTCGATGCCACCTCTGACATTGTCCCCAACTGGAAACTTGCCGTTCCCGACCCGATGGTCACCGTGGGTCTCCGCTGCGAAGGTTTCAGAGTGGAGATGATTATCCGCGGCTATCTTACGGGCAGCGCATGGCGCGCCTACAAGGACGGCTGCCGCGAACTGTGCGGCGTGAGACTTCCCGAGGGCATGCGCGAGAACCAGGCCTTTCCCGAGCCCATCATCACACCGACCACCAAAGCCGACGCCGGCCATGACGAGAACATATCCAAGGAAGAGATTATCCGTCAGGGCATAGTATCGGCCGAGGACTACGAGCAGATGGAGGCCTATACCCGCAAGCTCTTTGCCCGCGGACAGCAGATGGCGGCCGAAAAAGGCCTGATTCTGGTGGACACCAAATATGAATTCGGCAAGCATGACGGCAAGGTCTATCTCATTGACGAGATCCACACCCCAGATTCATCACGCTATTTCTATGCCGACGGCTACGAGGAACGCTTCGAGAAAGGCGAGCCGCAGCGTCAGCTGAGCAAGGAATTCGTGCGCCAGTGGCTCATTGAGAACGGATTCATGGGGCAGCCCGGCCAGAAGGTGCCCGAAATGACACCCGCCATTGTGAAATCCATCTCGGACCGCTACATTGAACTCTACGAGCAGGTAACCGGTAAGGTTTTCGTCAAGGCCGACGAATCGGACCTCGACAACCGCATAGCCGTCAACATCCTTGACTGCCTGCAGAATCTCTCACGATAAAGCCACCCGGATTGGACTGCGAGAAAATAACCCCTTACGGCGACAATGACCGGCCGAAATCGGAACAGGTCGAGGCGATGTTCGACAACATTGCCCCGGCCTACGATTTCATGAACCGGGCCATGTCGTTCGGGCTGCACCGTCTGTGGCTCCGCCGCGGTCTCTCGGCCGTCAGGAAATCGAACCCCGGCGGCGAATGGCTTGACGTGGCCACCGGCACGGCCGATGTGGCCATAAGTCTTGCGGGCATCTCGCCGCAGGCCCACATCACCGGCATAGACCTGTCGGAAGGCATGCTCGAACGCGGGCGCGAGAAAGTGGCGCGGGCGGGACTCTCCGGCCGCATCACGCTTCAGCGCGCCGACTGTCTGGAACTGCCCTTTGCCGACGGTTCGATGGGGCTTGTCACCGTGGCCTACGGTGTGCGTAACTTCCAGGACCTCGCGGCCGGACTACGCGAGATGGCGCGGGTGTTGCGTCCCGGTGGAATGCTGATGGTCATAGAGCTGTCAACCCCGACATCGCCCCTGATCAGGCCGCTCTACAACCTCTACACCCGCCACATAATCCCGCTGATGGGGCGCATAGTGTCAAAGGACGTGCGGGCCTACAGCTATCTGCCCGAATCCATAGCCGCGGTGCCTCAGGGATCCGACATGACCGAACTGCTCCGCCAATCGGGACTGACCGATGCACGGTTCCGCGCCATGACCTTCGGGACATGCACTCTGTACACAGCTTACAAACCTAAACAACAATAAATATGAAATTCAAGAAAATTGTCCTCGCCATGGCCGTCAGCCTCTCGGCTACCGCAGTCACGGCACAGGAACACCTCAAGAGCCTCGATCCCGGCCAGATTGACAATTCAATCCCCGCCGGAACCGATTTCTACGGCCATGTCAACTCAAAATGGCAGAAGGCCAATCCCCTCACCCCCGAACACGCCCGCTACGGCAAATTCAACGTGCTCTCCGACTCTTCCGAGCAGAGAGTGAAGAACATAGTGCTCAACCTTGCCGCCACAAATCCCCAGCCCGGAACCGTTGCCTTCAAGGTGTCGACCATCTACAACCAGGCCATGGACTCCGTGCGCCGCAACGCCGACGGAGCCAAGCCCATCCAGGCCGACCTCAAGAAAATAGAGAACACGCCTCATGAAGGCATGGAGGACCTCTTCCTCTGGATGCACGCCAACTACAGCAGCCCGTTCTTCTCGGCAGGACCGCAGGAGGACCTTGCCGATTCAAAGGTCTATGCCATGTACGTGGGCGGCGGAGGCATAGGTCTCGGCGACCGCGACTACTACCTCAAGAACGACAAACGCAACAAAGAGGTGCGCGAAGCCTATCAGAAACTCATAGTGAAGCAGATGATGAACGCCGGCTTCAAGAAAAAAGACGCCCGGCGCATCATGAAGAACGTGATGAAGATCGAGACCGCCATAGCCGATTCGACCTGGACCCGCGAGGAAAGCCGCAACATCCCGGCCATGTACAACCCCCGCACATTCGCCCAGCTCAAGGAACTCTATCCCCACATCAACTGGGACCGTTTCTTCATTGAGACCATGGGCATACCTTCGCCCGAGAAAGTCATTGTGACCGAGCTCAACACCGTCAAGCAGGCCGACAATCTCATGAGCACCCTCACCGACCGCGAAATCAAGGACTACTATCTCTGGAAATACGTGGCTCAGGCTGCCGGAGCGCTCTCCGATGACTTTGCCGACGCATCGTTCGAGTTCAGCAAGGTGATGAGCGGCGTGCAGCAGCAGCGTCCCCGCTGGAAACGCGCTCTCGGCGCAACCGAAGGCGCCATGGGCGAGGCCGTTGGCCAGCTCTATGTCGAGAAGTATTTCCCCCAGTCATCAAAGGACTATATGATCGGTCTGGTGGAGAATCTCCGCACTGCTCTCGGCAAGCACATCATCAACCTCACATGGATGAGCGACGACACCAAGCTCAACGCCATCAAGAAGCTCAACGCTTTCACCGTAAAAATCGGATACCCCGACAAGTGGAAAGACTATACCACTCTTGAAATAGACCCGAACCTGTCGTACTACGAGAACATGCACAACGTTGCTATGTGGCACCAGAAAGAGTATTACAAGAAATGGGGCAAACCCGTTGACCGCACCGAGTGGGGCATGACTCCGCAGACCGTCAACGCCTACTACAACCCGCTGGCCAACGAGATAGTGTTCCCGGCAGCCATTCTCCAGGCTCCGTTCTTTGACCCGCAGTCGTCCGACGCTGAGAACTACGGCGGTATCGGCGTGGTAATAGGCCATGAGATGACCCACGGATTCGACGACCAGGGCCGCAACTTCGACGCTCAGGGCAACATGGTCAACTGGTGGACTCCCGAAGACACCGAGGCTTTCACCGAGCTCACCAAAGGTCTGGGCGCCCAGTTCGACGCCGTTGAGGTGCTTCCCGGCCTCCATGCCAACGGAACCTACACCATGGGCGAGAACATCGCCGACCAGGGCGGTCTCCGCATAGCCATGACCGCATTCCTTGACTCCCAGAAGAAAAAAGGCGTGGACGTGGCCACCGAAACCATCGAAGGCTTCTCACCCTTCCAGGTGTTCTACCTGAACTATGCCAACCTCTGGGGCCAGAACATCCGTGACGAAGAGATCCGCTCGCTCACCACTGGCGATGTCCACTCGCTGGGCGAGAACCGCGTCAATGTGACCCTGCGCAACATCGAGCCCTTCTTCAAGGCATTCAACATCACCGAAGGTCAGCCCATGTTCCGTCCCGAATCGGAGCGTGTGATCATCTGGTAATTCCCTTCAAATAACCGATAACACTGCGGCCATGGCATCACTCCGATCGCCATGGCCGCCTGTTTTTAGCTGAGCCGCCACATAAGCCTATTGCCGTAGGCACCATATCAACGCCTATTTATATGGTTATTATCAGCTCTGAAAGAGCCTGTTAATTGGAGCCCCGCATCAAATGAGGCGAGGAACGAGGCCGCATTTGGTGTGGGGTAACGGTCCGCCAGCATACCCGCCCTCGGAGAGGTCGATTAAATTCCTCGCGGAGTGACGGAGGCACGGGGTTGTACTGAACGTGGGCCTTGGCCCACGGTTAGCCGGGCAGAAAAGATGAGAGCCCGCGCCAGCGGCCGTGCTCGTGGTAGCTGACCGCCGTTTCCTCCCACCCTTCCCGTCTCTCCCATCCTCCCGTTTTTAGGTTTTCGCACTCAGACCCCGCCTCCGCCGTCGTATCTTTGCCTCCATGAGACGCACAGCACTGATAAAGACCCCATCGCGCTATCACGCCGACCGCCGCGACCATGCCGCGCAGTTCGAGCGCTGGCTGGGCTACTCGCTCCACCCCGACGCACGTCGCGCCGTGGCCATCCTGGAGCGTCAGCGCGCCCGCCGTCAGCCGCAGCGCCTCTACGTCTGCGACCGCGACGCCTCGCGTGGCGTCATGCAGCGTGCATTGGCATCCTATGTCCGCTGGCTCGCCATGGTCGTGCGCCCCGAAACGGCATTCTATGTCGTGGGCCGCAACCGCGATCAGGTCAAAAGCCTCATCACCAAGGCCGACATCAAGCGTCTGCCCGATCCCAAGTATCAGCCCATCTTAGGCACCGCCCGCAGTCCGGAATACTGCCGCGGCCTGAACTTCGGCATGGCCCTGCTGCTCGACAGCGACGCCTATCCCCGCCGCGGCCGCCATCTGAAACGAGTGTGGAGTTCAGTCTGCCCCTGCATCTCGTCTATGGCCGGCACGTTGGCCGTTATCCACGGTACCTACCGGCCGCGCACGCGGGTCAACCACTTCACGAGCGAGGTGCGGCGGTTGCGCGGACCAGACCGTACCGATGGCCTCGGGCCACCGCCGTG
>CANQWS010000009.1 GCA_947627615.1 uncultured Muribaculaceae bacterium
GGCGACAACATTTCGCTTGTAATCAATTGCATCTGGGATAATGATGGCACTGACGTTCCCATCAACGTTACTTTCAATGGCTCTGTAAAAAAAGAGACTCCCACTGTTGTTGAAACCAAGACTTTCTATGGCACACTTGAAGTAAAACTTGACGGAGGATCTACAGATACGATGGAAAACACTCCCGTTATGCTTGACAAGATGAGCGACGGCACCTACACTCTTCGCCTCGAAAATTTTGGCGGTCAGGAAGGAGCCAACATCACTGTTGAGAACATTACCCTCACCGGCGACCAGCTCAAAGGCTCTGCCCCCAACATAAACATTATGGGACTCACTGCCTCGGCAGAAGTCACCGGCACATACGACGGCGGCGACAACATTTCGCTTGTAATCAATTGCATCTGGGATAATGATGGCACTGACGTTCCCATCAACGTTACTTTCAACGGATCAACTACCAAACCCGGTCCTACAGTTGTAGAGACAAAAAAATTCTACGGAACCTCTTCGTTCAAACTCGGTGATAACGACGCTCAGACTTTCGAATTCCGGACTGTTGAAATCGACAAAATGAGCGATGACACATACACCGTGCGCTTCGGCAAGTTTGGCGTTTCAGACGATTATCCCAATGGCCTTGCCAAAGTTGAAATCTCATGTGTTACACTCACTGAAACCCAGCTTAAAGGCTCCGGCAATATCATAATGCAAGTTTCAGGTGGAAGTGAGGCAACCATCGCATCTGAACTTACAGGTACATTTACTGAAAGCGCATTAACCATCAACTGTTCCGGTAACTATGAGCTCATACCCTGTGTGATGTCTCTGCCGCTTACCATCACATTCAACGGCTCGACAACCAAACCCACTCCCACCGTTGTCAAGACAACTAAGTTTGAAGGTATTGGAACCTACAGATTTTCATTCAATCCTGAAATGCAGACTTATGAAAATACCGTTGTTGAGCTTGACCTGATGAGCGATGATAGTTATAATATCCGACTTGACAAATTTGGCGCTACAGAAGATGAACCTGATGGAATCGCCTCTATTTCCATAACGGACGTAATTCTCAACGGCACAGAACTTAAATCTCCGGAGTTCACATTCACCTTAAATGATGGCTTCGATACAGAGATGAAAGGCACTCTCATAGGAACATACGAAGGCGGAAACCTCAGCTTTAGCATTGACATACCGAATCCCGATGCTCCTGATTACTCTGCCGTCGCTAAGTTCAAGGGCAAGCTTGCTGCTATCGGCGACATCGACGCAGATATTGACAACAGCGAAGCTCCGGTTGAATACTACAACCTCCAGGGTGTGCGCTGCAACCCCGACAACCTCACCCCCGGCATCTACATACGCCGTCAGGGCAAGGATGTCAGCAAGATTCTTGTAAGATAAAGGATTCAAGAATATACCCTCATGAAGGCCGCGCCGATTGGTGCGGCTTTCTTTTTGCAGGACATCGGAAAGAAACAGGGCGAAGCAGCTGGTTTTATATTTGTGTTTTTCAGTCTGTTTGTGTAACTTTGCAGGGTAAGAGGTTGGTGAAAACAACCGTGAGAACCGGAGTCCGTTCCGAAGCGATGGATTTCGAGATAGGTCGAGGGAGCAATACTCCGTTATTGTGACTGAGATTCAGCACGAAAGGCATCCGGACGAACGGATGATGACGGCCGTTTTTACAATTTCGACAAAGAGAGAATAGAAAATTTGATATTATCAATACGAACCGACACAGCCCGCCCGGATGCCTTTCCGGCCAAGAAACCCATCCTTTACGGCCTCAGATTCGTTATTAAACAACCTGCTAAGGATAATGACACGTTTTCACATATTTGCCGCGGCTTTGACCATGCTTCTGTTAGGGTCGTGTTCCGGACGCCATCTTGACGTTGCCGCCCTGCCCTGCGCCACGGATTCAACCCACTCGGCCTTCATAGACGCGAAAGGCAACATAACCCCTCTGAATCTCGCGAGCCAGACCATAAGCCCTCTGGTCAACGGATTTTTCAATGCCATAACACCTGACGGAGTGACCGTCTACAGGATGCGCGGCGGTGAAGCCGAGGCGGTGGAAGGTCTGTCGGGGCTGCTCTCGGCGGGATATTTTTCAGAGGGTCTGATTCCGGTGTGCAAGCCGGGCCATCACATACAGCTCGTGGACAAGGACGGCGATTCACACGCCACCCTCGAGATACCTGACGGAGAAGTGACATCGTGCTCTCAGATCATCACCGAAGGGTTGCTGACAATCACCACCGACAAGGGGCTTCAGGGACTGGTGAACACCTACGGAGAGATTGTGGTGAAGCCAATCTACGCTTCACTGGGGCCGGTGAGCGACGGAAAGATGATAGCGATGTCAGATGTGGAACGCGGTCAGGAAATGACCCAGAGCTTTTCGGTCATAGACAAGACCGGATTCGAGCTATACAGATTTCAGGACGATGTTGTGCCGGTGTGCAACAATCTGGTCGGCGACAAGGCTGTGGTCAGGGCGCCGACGGGATTTGCCGTGACCGATATTACCGATGCCTCGTGCGAGCTCGTCAGACTGCCTGCCGAGGTGACCGGAATAGACGAGGCCCTTGACGGCGTGATTGTCTACCGCACAGCCACGGGGCTCAAGGGACTGCTCGACATCAACGGTCAGGCGCTGCTTGCTCCGGAGTACCGTCAGCTGCGCATAGGCCCCAAAGGAACGGTTCTCGCCAACAAAAACAACCAATGGATGATTCTCCGCACCGACGGAACGGTGGTGAAACAGTTCGTGGGACTCACGATGCTTTCGCTGGCTCCCCGTCTGGCCTACGACAGCGGATTCTATTATGTGGGACACACCCACGAAGGATACATGCTGATTGACATGGAGGGAAATCCCATAAACAGCACACCCATATATTATATTGACAACGCACGCCTCAGACTGGGCAACGTCACTACCGATTATCCTACAAAGACCAACACGATAGAGCTGCCGCTGGGCGATGAATAAGCCAAGGCCATGAAACGGATATCTCTAATATCGGCGGCACTGCTGACTCTACCGTCATTGATTCAGTGCACAACGGCCGGAAACGGGGCGGCAAGCCGTCCGGAGGTATGCTATGACTCGCTCGGACCCATAGTGGCTTCATATCTGCCGGCACGCGAGGCCGACAGCATCGACCGGTGGGGTCTCGTCAGGCCTGACGGCACGATGCTTTTCAGCGACCGGTTCGACAGCCGGCCCTCGGCCGCGGTCAACGGATATTTCTCGGTTTCAGGCCCCGACGGCATCAGCGTGTGGCATGCGTCGGCGGAGCCCTCGCCCGTAGAGGGGCTTTCGGGACTGCGTCAGGCCGGAGCCATGTCGGGAGGACTCATGCCGGTGTGCCGCAAAGGGCGGAGGATAGAGATTGTTGACGGCGAAGGCACCGTAAGGATGGAACTTACGTCGATTGACGGCCGCGAGATTGTGACCGCGGCGCCCTATTTCATCGACGGGCTCCTTAACGTGCTGACTCAGGACGGCCTGTGGGGAACGCTCAACACCACGGGCGAAATGGTTCTGGAACCGGTCTACAGCTATGAGCCTAATTTCAACGAGCGGATATCGCCGCTGACCCGGCAGATAGAGACAATGGCGGACAGCAACACAGTCCGTACGGAACTGCGTCACTATCTGGTGAACAGCAACGGTCGCATAATCTTCACATTTCCAGAAGGATACGAACCGGAGGGAACAGTACGCGGCGGAAGAATAGCCGTCAGGGACCCGCAGGGGCGGATAGCCATGCTCGACACCGACGGCAACATCACCCCGTTGCCTGACGCCGCGGTGAAAGCCGCGGAATATGACCGGGACTATACCGTTTGGACCGATTCCGAGGGGCTGTACGGCCTTTGCGACGCCCGCGGCAACGTGCTGATTTCGCCGCAGTTCAGAATGCTCGCACTGGCTCCCGGCAACAGGATGCTTGCCGAAGCGGGCAACGACGCGTTCATGCTGACCGACAGCGTCGGAGCGGCAAGACTGAGATTCAACGGGTTCGAGCGCGTGACCTGCTTTGACCGCCCCGCGCCCGGCATTGTCAGTCCGTTCGGGTTCATCGGCGACGGTTTTGCAGGAAAAATGCTTCTCGACGCCGCAGGACACCGCCAGGGGCCGGGCACATTCAGGGACATAGATACACGAGTGACCCTTCTCGACGACGGATATGTGCACACGGACTTTTTCAACTCGCAGGCCGCCGTCCACGCCATAATCTCACGCCTGACGGACCGGGGCTGGGGCCGGGCATCAGTAGGTGAAATGATGGCCCCGCTGGCGGAGGCTCTCGATGAAAAGACCGCCTCGGCCACCTCCCTGAAAATAGAATCGGACACCCTGTATATGCTGAATCTCGCGGCCACGGCCTACAGCGACCGCCCCGTGGCACTCGATTCGATAGCCTCCGGCGAACGGATTTTCCGGCCCAATCCGGAATCCGTGGTTTCATACATCAAAGTGGAGGCTGCGGCGCCTACGGCATGTTTCCCCGTCATGGTCCAGCATCTGGGCTCGGAACTGGTGCCGCGCGGCTACCGCGCGGAGAAAATCCGCGACGGATATGCCGTGTACAGATCTCCGGCAGCAATGGTGATCATCACCCCGCGCAAAGGCCTCAAGGGACTGAATCTTTTCATCATGGACCGCAGTTTCTATGAAAGCGCCGGTCAGGACATCATTTCCGACGGCGAAAAAACATATCTCAGACACATACAGTCATGAAAAGCGCCATCCGTCTGTTAGCCATGCTTCCGCTGCTGCTGTCAATGTCATGCGGCAAAGGCCGGCCCGAAGCCGAAGCGATTTCCGAACGTCTCGAACAATCCGACGGCTGGGGACTGGTCGACAGTCACGGCCGGCTGATAGCCGATGCCGAATTCAAAAGCATGCCGTCAGCAGCAGTCAACGGATATTTCTCAGCGGCCGACAGCAACGGAAAAGTCAGCGTTTACCGCCTTTATGACCGGCAGGCGCCGGTAAAGGGGCTGACCGGACTTGATGCCGCCGGATATATGGTAGGCGGGCTTATTCCGGTGGTCAAGGAGGGAAAGATGTATGTTTCGGACGTTTTCGGGAGGATGCGCTTCGCCATAGACCGGATAGGCGACAAGCCGGCTGTCACATGCCGCGGGGCATATTCCTCGGGATTGCTCGGAGTGGCAGCCGACGACGGGCTGTGGGGCGCCGTTGACAGGGAAGGAAAAACCGCAGTGGCACCTATATATTACAGCGACCTCGAATTCTCGGCGAAAGGAATAGCGCTTGCCACGCGCTCCACGGGAAATGAAAAATACGTGTACTCGTTCATTGACACACGCGGAAAAGAGCTTTACCGGTTCCCGGCCAATATGTTTCCGTCATCCTATATAATAAAGGAGGGAATGATAAGCTATGTGACCTCAGCCGGGCGTCGCGGCCTTGTGGACTGTAAAGGCCGGATTATAACGCTGCCGCCGTCAGTCAGGGAAATCCACGATTTCAGCAGCCACCATGTGATTTATGCCGACAGTCTCGGATTCTACGGCCTGATGACCACGGACGGCAATGTCAGACTCAGAGCTCGCTACCGTTCTCTTGACTTTGGCTGCGAGGGAGAACTCATAGCCGGCACAGGAACCGGATTCCGCCTGATTGACTACAGCGGCAAACAGATAGCCAACCTGGGCAATGCCGACGAGGTCAGATATATAGGTTCTGGTGCGGGAAGCGTTCTCGAAAGCCGTTTCTGCTATGCGCTGCGCCGAAATTCGTTCTACGCGCTTTATGACAGAGCCGGAGCGCGCAGCTCGGCCGAAGATTTTGAATCGCTTGACATCTACGGAATCACCGACGATTACCCGGGAAAGCTGTCAATTCTGCCCGAAACTGCAACAGAACCGTACGAACTTGAAGCCGATTCGACGGCAACGGACAGAGATTCCATCATTGTACCAAACGCACTAATACTTGGCCATAACGGCCTATAATGTTAAAATAAGCCCGTGCGGAATATCAATAATTCACAAGAATTAACAGAAAAATACTCCCCCACAAAAAATATTCTAATTTTTATTTGCAGAATAAAAAAAAGGTAGTACCTTTGTATCGTTTTTGAAGCTAAAAAAATTGTTTTATTATTTAATCAAAAAAGAAAATGAAAAAGTTAGTTTTATTACTTGCTGTTGTATTTAGCGCTTCTCTGTTCTCTTGCGGTGGCGAAAAGAAAGCTGAGGCTGCTCAGGCTGATTCTGTAGCTGCTGACACTGTAGCTGCTGAGCAGGTTGACACTACCGCTTGCGATTCAGTTCCTTGCGATTCAGTTAAGGCTGACAGCGTAAAAGCCTAAGGAAGCTCTTTACAGCAACCACAGTACAAAAGGGTCGGTTCCCATTAAACGGAATTGGCTCTTTTCTTTTTGTGCCTGATTTTTCAGATTTAGGAAGAATAATTTAGGTTACAGACATTGGAATCCGGATATTTTTCCTTAAATTTGGACATTCAACGTTAACCTTACCATAACCAACCATTAAAATCAAAACTATATGAAAAAACTTTTACTTTCATTACTGACAGTGATGATGATAGCCGTGTCGGCCAAAGCCGATGTCGCCGCTTTCATCGCTGATGGAGCCACGTACAGCGGCTCGGCCCCCGCAGCAGCCCGGACAACCCTGTCCGGTCAGATGCCCGGAGTGACATTCACCATCGACGGTGTCTGCTCACTGCAACTTACCAAATTCAACAGTTCCACCTCTTATGTTACCGGAAGTCTTCTCCGCTGGTATCAGAATGACGAGATTACCATCACTTGCGCTTCCGGCGTAACCATTGACTGCATCAAAATCCAGACATCGGAGTCAAAATACTCAACAGCCGGATTAACATGGCAGACTGACGGCATGGATAACCCCGACAATTTCAACACCGGTGACGCCCAGTACCTCCGCACTCAGGAGATGGAAGTGTCATCAAGCGTTGTCATGAAGACAAAAGGCCAGATTCGTCTGAAATGGATTGAGATTGTTTACCACAAGTCGGCATCCGGACTCAAGAATGCCGAGCTCTCTTTCCCCGCCGACAATTACACCGTGACTCTTGGCGAGACATTCCAGTCGCCCGCTCTCACCAACCCCCACGGCCTGGCCGTGACCTATTCTTCGTCAGCCGCTGCTGTAGCCACCGTAGCCGCCGACGGCACTGTGACCCCCGTGGGAGCCGGAACAGCCAAAATCTCAGCACGTTCGGCCGAAACAGCCGAATATTATGCCGGCAACGCCACCTACACGCTTCGCGTAATCAGCAACATCAAATGCACCTCACTGAAAGCTTTTGTCGAAGCGACTCCCGAAAAGAATGACCAGGCCGTAATGGACTGCGAGCTCAATGTGGTTTACTCCAACGGCAACTACGTATATGTAAAGGATGCCTCCGCATCATCCCTCATATTCAAGAGCGGAACCGGCCTGAAAGCCGGCGATGTGATATCCGGCGGATGGGAAGGCAAAAACTCCGTCTACAACGGCATGTATGAGATAGTCCCCATTGATAATATCTCCGCATCGGGCAAGACTTTCACTGTGGAATACCCCGTCGTTGCCGACGTTGATGCCACTATGGTCAATCAGGTAGTGACAATGAAGAATGTGGTGTTCGACACCAGTACCCCCGACAAGACCGGCAATAACTTCACAGGTAAAGTGGGAGAAAAATCCTATACGTTCCGCACCCAGTTCTCCGGCCTAAGCTCCGTTGAGCCCGGCACCTACGATGTGGTATTTGCCGTGGGAACCTACAACGGATCACTCCAGCTATATCCCATCAAGTACACCGTTGCCGGTGCCGAGACTCCCGAGGACGGAATTTACACCGGCATCAACGATTTCATCAAAGCAAAACCCACCACTGAGTCAACCATCAGGACTCCTCTCACCGTTCTCTACCAGAACGGCCGCAACCTCTATCTGAAAGACGGAGCCGACGGTTATATCCTTGCAGTGAACAGCTCCAATGTAGAAGGAATCAACGGCCAGTTCAAGAACGGTGACGTGCTTGCCTCTATAACAGGAACATTCAAGAACCAGAGCGGTCTGCCCGAAATCATACCCTCGGCAGTAGGCGAAAAGAGCGCCGGCACGGCAGTTGAACCGACAGAACACGGCATAGACGAACTCTCGTCGAACATGCTCAACCAGTATGTGCGCCTGACCGATGTCACCGTAACCGACGGAAGCAAGGCCAACAATTATGTCCTCTCACAGGGAACGGAAGAAGTTGCCGCTTACAACACATTCTACAACGCGCAATATTATACCGTGGTGGAAGTGCCCACCGGAGCCGGATATACCGTTGACGGTTTCATCAGCATCTACAACGGCACCCTCCAGATAACCCCGATATCCGTGACAGGCGGAACCCGGATGGAACAGGTAGAGGCGCCCGTGTTCTCCCACGCCTCTGGACAGCTTGAAGAGGGGACCAAGGTAAGCATAACATGCGCCACAGAAGGTGCCAGGATATATTACACCACCGACGGCACCGAGCCGACCACAGCTTCCGACGAATACACCGCCGAGCTTCCGATTACCGACAACGTGACCATCAAGGCCATAGCCGCCAAAGAAGGCATGCTGAATTCAACAGTTGTCACTGTCAACTATACAGTGAAACATGCCGGTGACCTCACGGCCACAATTGATTTCACCAACGCCGAGCAGATAACCGCAAATTCCGATCCCAAGGTGGAAGTGGCCAATGCCGGAGCCGGCACATCGCTCAACGGCGTGAACGTCACCGCCGCCCCCATATCCGCTGCTTTCAGCATCGGAACCAATGATAAAAACAACCCCATGTGGTGGCACTACAAGAAGAGCGACGGCACAGTGGAATACACCGAAGCCCGCGTCTACACCAACAACACCTTCACCGTAACCGCAGCCGAAGGCTATCAGATACAGAGCATCACCTTCACCCAGAACGCCGAAAGCACCAACTGGTCAGGAACCTGGGCGGACGCCTTCGAACCTAAGGGCACATGGGACGCCGCCAACAAATCATGGGCATCATCAGCCGATGACGTGGCCACAGTCACAGTGACCGTTCCGGGCAACTCACGCTTCGCCACCATGACAGTAGTCTATGCCAAGAGCGCCGCAATAGGCGACATTGAATCGGACATTGACGCTGACGCTCCGGTTGAATACTACAACCTGCAGGGTATCCGCGTGAACGGCGACAATCTCACCCCGGGCATCTACATCATGCGTCAGGGCAAGAAAACAAGCAAAATCCTGGTAAGATAACTCTTATCACCGCATAACCATCAGACGCCCCGCCGATTGATTTCGGCGGGGCGTCCGTATTTTATACCAACTCTGTCAGCGGGAGAAGGAGCGGCGCTCTTGTTCAGCGGGGCGGAAGGAGGGGCGCATTCATCCGGCGACGGCCGGGGTCGGAAAACCAGCCCCATTTGTTGAAGTAGCGCACCATGTTGACACTATGGATGGCGAGCATTTTCAGGGAATGGTAGGATGAGCGGCGATAGGCGTGGACAACCGTGACAAAGGGCACATACATGGTGCGGTAGCGTTCATGGATTCTGCGGGTGAGGTCGATGTCCTCGGCATACATGAAATAACGCTCGTCAAAAAGCCCAACTTCGCGAAGCACATCTCCGCGCATGAGCATGAACGAACCCTGATGGAACGGCCCGTTGAATTCTTTGGAGTGGTCAAGATGACGCAGCTCATAGCGGTCATTGCGCCGGCGCAGAAACCAATGCGGCAGAAACCGCCGGTTTATGGGGTCGATAGGCGTAGGCAGCAGTCTGACAGTATAGTGCATGGTTCCGTCGGGGCCGACGATACATGGCTGCACGGCGCCTACGTCAGGCCGTTGCTCCATATAATCCACGAGCGCGGATATGTCGGCCGGCCGGAAAGAGACATCGGAATTGATGACCAGATGAAAATCACATCCCTCGCGGAGTGCAATGGCCATGGCGCGGTTATGACCGGAACCGTATCCCCTGTTTTCGGCCGGAATATAGACGGCCTTGGGATAGGCGGCGGTTATGTCGCGGATTCGTTCGGAGCGTGAGTTGTCGACGGTGTAGACGGTTGTGACGCATGATTCCGACAGCAGCCCGAGAACCGTTTCCAGTTCACGCAGGTCAGTGTTGAATGTGACTATCGACGCCGTCAGTTTCATCAGCGGTTCAATGCTATTTGGTTGTGCCGGCCGGTTTCATCTCAAATCCGGCGCAAAGGCCGTCGTAGCTCTTGAGCAGGCTGACGGCGGTGTTGACCGAATAATTACCGGAGACTTTGCCCACGGTTTCCATAATGGCGATGAGCTTGGTCACATCGAACATCACGCTTAGATTGCCTGTGGCGCTCTTGGTAACATAGGTCTCGGCTTTGCCCACCTTTACTTTCCCAGCTACGGAGAAATTGAAGATGAAATTGGCCTGAGAGTCCTTTGACTCAGGGGCCGCGGTGATGTTGCCCTTTAGAGTGATCCGGCCGGCCTTAAGCACGAAGGTCGAATCGGAATTGACCGTTAGAGTTGACTTGTCAAAGCCCACGCGGGCGTAGATCGGTTCGAGCTTCGACACGATTGCCGCGGAAGCAGCCGCGCCGCCGGCCTTTTTCAGCACATTCTCGCTCTTGAAAGAAACGGCGGGCGCCGTGTAGTTCCATGTGCCTACGAGAGATTTCACCGTAATCTTATCGGTAGAGAGCAGATTGCCAAGAGCAGAGCCAATGGCCGAAGTGTTGTCCTTGCCGCCGAGACCCTTCAAGGCCTCCTGAAGATTCCATGCCGAAGCCTGTAAAGAGCTAAGTAACAGCGCAAGGGATGCTATGTAGAATATACGTCGTAACATAATTTGTTCCGTTTTATAAAATTTTCATCACAAATGTAAGGAAAAAACGGCATATTATAGTAACTTTGCGGACGTTTTTCAGGGTAGCCTGCGATCGGCATCCCCTGAATCGCTGTTTTAACTGATCCTTTGCAAGGTTTAACACATAATTCTGACGTTTCCAAGATAAATTAAGGTATGAATCTATCCGGACCAATCGATTTCAGGCCAAAACTGGTTTCGGCCCTGTCACATTACTCTTTTTCCAAATTCAAATCCGATTTCACAGCCGGACTGGTTGTTGGTGTCGTGGCGCTGCCTCTTGCCGTGGCATTTGCCATTGCGAGCGGCGTAAGTCCGTCAATAG
Organism: uncultured Muribaculaceae bacterium; assembly: GCA_947627615.1. Lineage (GTDB taxonomy): Bacteria > Bacteroidota > Bacteroidia > Bacteroidales > Muribaculaceae > Paramuribaculum. The sequence continues at coordinate 11,251 of CANQWS010000009.1, forward strand.
GACTCATCACTGCCATCATAGGCGGTTTTCTGGTGTCGGCGCTGGGCGGATGCTCGGTGCAGATCGGAGGCCCCACGGGCGCTTTCATAGTTATTGTCTACGGCATCATAGCCAACTACGGGCTTGAAGGTCTTGCGCTTGCCACCATGATGGCCGGTCTGATACTCGTGCTTCTCGGACTGTTTCATTTAGGCACGGTGATAAAATTCATTCCGTATCCTATAGTGGTGGGATTCACGGCCGGTATCGCGCTCACAATCTTTTCCACACAGATAAACGATTTCCTCGGACTGGGCCTGACGGACCTTCCGGCATCCTTTATCCCGAAATGGGGCACTTATCTGACTAATCTCACGCAGGTTGACTGGATAACCACCGCCGTGGGCGTGGCCTCGCTGCTCATCATAGTGCTCGTGCCCAAAGTCTCAAAGAAACTCCCCGGCGCACTGATTGCCATAATCATAATAACGGCTGCCGTGGCCTACATAAACAGCGCGTTCCCCGACATCCATGTCACCACAATCGGCGACCGCTTCGGTAACCTCTCGACCGACATACCGATGCCTCACGGATTCGAACTGAGCATGGATACCGTCAACGAACTGCTGCCTTCGGCGTTCACCATAGCGATACTCGGAGCCATTGAATCGCTGCTTTCGGCCACAGTGGCCGACGGTGTCACCGGCTCGCGGACCAACTCCAACACCGAACTCATAGGCCAGGGATTGGCCAATGTCATTGTCCCCTTCTTCGGCGGAATACCCGTGACAGGCGCCATTGCCCGCACCATGACCAACATAACCAACGGCGGCCGCACACCGGTGGCCGGAGTGATCCACGCCGTGGTGCTCCTGCTGATATTCCTTTTCATGATGCCGCTTATCAATCTGGTTCCCATGTCATGTCTGGCCGCGGTTCTGATAGTTGTGAGCTACAACATGAGCGGATGGCGCACTATCCGCGGAATTCTGCGCAACCCCAAGAGCGACATAGCCGTTCTGGCCGTGACATTCCTTCTGACAGTGATTTTCGATCTGACAATAGCCATAGAGATAGGTCTGCTGCTCGCCATAATCCTGTTCCTGCGCCGTGTGACCGAAAATACCCAGATACGCGTGTACGGCGAACAGCTTGACGTGGCCGAAGGGTCTGAATCGACACGCCATGAGGTTCTCGATGTGGCGAAAGGAGTGGAAGTCTATGAGATTGACGGTCCGTTCTTCTTCGGCGTGGCAACGAAATTCGACGAAATGATGCGTACGACCATGGGAGAGAAACCGGTGGTGCGCATAATCCGCATGCGAAAAGTTCCGTTTATCGACGCAACCGGTGTGCACAACCTTGAAATACTCATCAAATCCTCGATGGAGGAAGGCATTGAGGTGGTTCTTTCAGGTGTCAAACCGGAAGTGCACACCGTGCTTGCCAACGCCGGCATAGACTCTCTGGTTGGAGAAGACCATGTCTGCGCCAACATCACGATAGCCGTCAAGAAAGCCAACCGTCTGGCTCTTGAACACAGCTCGGCCGCCTTATAAAAAAGGGAGCTGAAAAGATTTACGTATCCGCTACTCGGTCTCGCGTTCAATGCGTCTGGCCTGACGGCGGATACGTTCTTCTTTTATCCGTGAGATTCCGAGGCCGATGCCGATACCGATGAATACGGAGCCGATGAAATAGGCTAAATGCTGGGAAAGCTTCATAGGGATGCGATTTTTTTACTGTTACTCATATAGGAACAGCCGCCGGCGCCGTGCGGTTCAGTCACAACCGGCCTTCATCGGCATAAGAGTAGAATGCGGAGGAAGTGATGATAAGGTGGTCAAGCACGGGAATGTCAAGCAGAGCGGAGGCCTCTTTGATCCGGCGGGTCAGAGCGTCGTCAGGGCCGGATGGCCGTGCATTGCCCGACGGATGGTTATGGGCAAGGATAATCCCGTAGGCGAGACAGTCAATGGCCTGCTTCACAATAATCTTGGGTTCCACAAAAGTAGCTCCGGTTCCGCCCGTGCTGACACATGATGAGGTGATTATGGAATTGTTTCTGCGCAGGAACAGAATCCAGAATTCCTCGTGGGGAAGATTCTCAAGCCGGGGACGCATATATCTGTAGGCGTCGGCCGACGTATTGATCACCGTCACGTTGTCGGCACTGGCCGTACGGCGCGACCCCAGTTCGATTGCAGCGGCGATAGTCGTGGCCTTTGCCGGCCCGATTCCCACGAAACGCCGGCTGATGGCCTGGATTGACAGCTGAGCCAGCTGGTTGATGGAATTGTTGCACGCCGCAAGAATCTCTCTGGCCAGATCTATGGCCGATTTGCCCGGGACTCCGCCGCCTATGAGCAAAGCGAGAATCTCGGCATCGGAAAGGGCGCGTATGCCTTTTGTCAACGCCTTTTCGCGGGGCTTGTCATCATCCTTGAGGTCGGCGATGCGCCGTGTTGAAGAATCGGTTTTTTCCATGGCTCGGATTCAGGGGGAACAATGTCAGTTACTTGCCTTTGCGGATGGCTATCTCTTCATTGATGTCACGGCCGCGGCGAAGGATTATCTTTGTAAAATAAGCCTTTATGAAACCGCAACCGTAGCCGCATATCTGCACCACTGATGCCGGGACAGCCCGCAGGGCTATGCCGAGAGATTTAGCCGAGAGCAATGCCGCAATGAATATGGCAACAAGATAAACGCCTATCGGGAGGAAGAACCAGGGCGAGACAAACAGACCGAGCGCAACGAGGACGAGGCCAATGATCACCGCTACGGCCGGAAGCGTATGCACAAGCTTCAGGGAGTCAGGGTAGAGCAGTTTGAGCGTAATGCGCGACATGCCGAAAACATAGACCTGACGCCAGAACTTACGGAAATCGATGCGGCGCTTGTGGAATACATGGGCCGGATGGACGAGGCCTATGGAGAATCCGGCCTGACGGATGCGAGTGGACATGTCGATGTCCTCGGAAAACATCTCGCGGAAACCTCCTACAGTGTCATAGACCTTACGGGAGTAACCCATGTTGAACGAGCGCGGCACGAATTTCTCCATCTGTATCTTTCCGCCGCGGATTCCGCCCGTGGTGAGGAATGAGGTCATGGCGAAAGAAATGGCTTTCTGAGTGGGCGTGAACGAAGAGTGGGCCGCATCCGGGCCGCCGAAACAGTCAAGCGGATTTGCTAACAGTTCACGGTCAAGAATCTCGAAGTAGTCATGGGGAATCACGCAGTCACTGTCGAAAAACACGAGATAATCGCCCTGGGAGCGCTCGATACCATAGTTTCTTGCAATGGAGCGCCCTTCATTGGACTTGTAGAAGTATTTCACGTCGACCTTTCCGGCATAGCGTTTCACGGCATCGCCGCAAGGCTCCGTGGAACCGTCTTCAACGATGATCACCTCAAAGTCCTTGAAAGTCTGTGACACAAGACTACCGAGAAGGTCCTCGATTTCATCTATGCGGTTGTAGACCGGCACTATTACTGAGTATTTCGGCATGGGATGGGTATATTGGATTTTCAACTCATTCTTGACTCATAGTCCTCAAAGGTGAAACGGCGCAGATAGCTGCAGTTGCCTTCGGAATCGGAGAAAACGATGTCGGGGTGCTGGAGGCCGTTGAACATTGTGGTCTTGACAGTGGTGTAATGGTTCATGTCCTCGAAGCGGATTCTGTCACCGGCGGCGAGCGGCTCCCTGAAGCTCCACGAGCCGACGAAATCGCCGCTCAGGCAAGAATTGCCGCCCATGCGGTAGGTGGGCAGAGATTCATCGGGTTCAAGAGCGCCGGTGATAGCCGGCTTGTAGGGCATCTCAAGGCAGTCAGGCATGTGGCATGCGAACGAGGCGTCGATGATAGCGGTTTTGACGCCCTGATTCTCAACCACATCCACCACGGACGCCACGAGATCGCCCGTGCGCCAGGTGAAAGCGCTTCCCGGTTCAAGAATCACCTTCAGCCATGGGTAGCGGGCACGGAAATCAGATATGATCCGGATTAGTGCTTCCGTGTCATAACCTTCGCGTGTCATCAGATGACCGCCACCGAAATTAACCCACATCACCTGTTTCAGGTATTTTCCGAACTGGTCCTCGAAAGCCTCGAGGACCTTTGACAGATCTTCGGCCGAGGATTCGCACAGGGCGTGGAAATGCAGTCCCTCGATATTGTCGGGCAACCGGTCGCCTATCATGTCGGCAGTCACGCCGAAACGCGAGCCGGGCAATGCGGGGTTATAGATGTCGGTTTCTATGACCGAGCACTGGGGATTGACCCGCAGACCGGTCGATACACTGCGGTCAAGAGCCCGGGAAGCATACCGCCGGGCCTGGTCGAGCGAGTTGAATGTAATGTGGCTCGAGCCTTCGAGGAAACTTTCAATGGTGGCGTCAGTGTAGGCCGGGCAATATGTATGGGCCTTGGTACCGAGATATTTGTTTCCGAGCGCAAGTTCGTTGAGCGAAGACGCGGTGAACCTGAAGCCGTATTCCTTTATGATGTGAAACGTGCGCCACAAGGCATTTGCTTTGAAAGCCATGATTATTTCCGCGCCGGAGCGCCGACGCACATCGTCGATGAGAGCCAGGTTTCTGCGGAGTTTGTCCTCGTAAACAATATAATATGGAGTCGGTAGCTGGGATTCTTTCATGCTCTAAGACTGTTTTAATATGGAGAAACGCGCATATTCGAGAAGAAGCACACGTTGTCCGGTATTGTCGAAACTTACCGTGATGCGGGCATCACTTCTTGACGCATCGACCATGGTTATGGTACCACGACCGAAACGCTCGTGTTCAATCACCATACCTTCGGCGAGTTCGCTGACGGAATGTTTGCCCTCGACGGAGCGTTTGGCGGGTGCCGGTTTCTTTTCCTGCGGGAGCCAGCGGGAGGGATTTCTTTTCTCGGTCGGACTGCGGTGATTGCCATAGACCGTTGACGAATGAAAGGAATCGGCAAACGAATCGAAACGCCCCGGTCCCGGACCTAAAGTGGCTCCGGAGGTGAGACTGAGGTACTTCGGATCAATATCCCGGAGGAATCTGGAAGGCGAGCAGGTTGCAGTCTGCCCGTTGCGGTAACGCGAAGAGGCGTAGCTCATCATGCAGAAGTTTTTGGCACGCGTGAGAGCCACGTAGAGAAGCCGACGCTCTTCCTCCACTTCCTGAAATCCTGTAGCCATTGATGACGGGAAAAGCTCTTCCTCCACACCAACGATGAACACGTTGTTGAATTCCAGACCTTTGGCCGCATGAACGGTCATGAGGGTCACGCGCTCCATCACTCCGTCATCGGCATCCTTGGAGTCCTGATCCGTGGCCAAAGAGACCTCTCCCATGAAATCGGAGAGCGAGAGATTGTCGCTGCCTTCCTCCAGACGGTTGGTTATGAACTCCTTGACTCCGGAAAGAAGCTCATTGAGGTTTTCCTGCTTCGACAGATTCTCAGGTGTACGGTCGGAGAGCAGCATGGTCAGCAGATGCGTATCGGCGATGATTCTCCGGGCAAGGTCCTCGGCATTCGCACCTTCGGCATTCATCTGCACGAAATTGGAAATGAGCGAATGAAAGTCACGGAGCTTGCGGGCGGTTCCGGCGTTCACACCGGGATTGTATATCTCGAGGTCGCTTATAACCTCCCAGATGCTGACCTTTGAGTCGGTAGCCGCGCGCATGAGTTTGTTGACCGTGGTCTCCCCTATTCCGCGGGCCGGGAAATTTATGATACGGCGCAGGGCCTCGTCGTCGTTCGGATTCACGGCAAGACGGAAATAGGCCAGCGCGTCTTTCACTTCCTTGCGCTGATAGAACGAGAGTCCGCCATAGATGCGGTAGGGTATGTTACGTTTCCTGAGTGATTCCTCAAGCACGCGGCTCTGGGCATTGGTGCGGTAGAGTATTGCGAAGTCCTCATAACTGTCATGGGTCTGCATCTTTACCTGCGAGATGCGGTTGGCCACGAGATAGCCTTCTTCGAAATCGCTGTAGCTCTGGACCACTTCAATGCGCTGGCCCGGTGCATTGCGGGAGAAAACCTTTTTCTTGATCTGCTGTGTGTTCTTTTCAATCAGCGAGTTTGCAGCATTTATGATGTTCTGGGTTGAACGGTAATTCTGTTCCAGTTTGAAAGTGGCGAGCTCGGGATAGCTCCGCTTCAGATTCAGGATATTGCCGATGTTGGCTCCGCGGAAAGAGTAGATGCTCTGGGCGTCGTCGCCCACCACACAAAGGCTATGGCTCTCCTTGCAAATCTGCGAGACAATCACATGCTGGGCGAAATTAGTGTCCTGATACTCGTCGACAAGCACATAACGGAAATATTCCTGATAGTGATGCAGGAGGTCAGGGTTGTCACGCAGAAGCACGTTGGTGTAATAGAGAAGGTCATCGAAATCCATGGCCGACGCGGCAAAACAGCGGTCGCGGTAGTTGCGGTAGACGGCATAGATCATTGGGCGCCGTGACTTCCGGTCAGCCTCCATCACATCTTCCAGAGTGGAATATTTCTCAGGCGAGATGAGGGCGTTTTTTGCCGAAGATATGGCCGAAAGGACTATGTTGGGCTTATAAATCTTGTCATCAAGATCCATCTCCCTGATGATTGACTTGACGAGCGATTTGCTGTCGGCGGTGTCATAGATGGTGAAGTTGCTCTTGAAGCCAAGACGTTCGGAATTGGCGCGCAGAAGTCTGAGGAATATGGAATGGAACGTGCCCATCCAGAGCCGGGAAGCCGTGCGTTCGCCCACGAGCTGCTGAATGCGCTCGCGCATTTCGCGGGCAGCCTTGTTGGTGAAAGTGAGCGCGAGTATGCGCCACGGCTCGTAGCCGTTGTTGAGCAGATGGACAATCTTGTAGGTAAGTACGCGGGTCTTGCCGGAGCCAGCGCCGGCTATGACAAGCGCAGGACCGTCAGTGTACATCACAGCTTCGCGCTGCTGTTCGTTGAGTTTGTCGAGATAATCCTCCACAGTGGTTATTTTCGGGAAAGAGAATTTTTTTACTAAATCAGGATTCAGGTGCGGAAGCGATGTCACCGAAGGCCCGCCAGAGGTTATCGTCAGGCACTGGTGCCGTGACCGATATCATCCTGTGGCTCACGGGATGCTCGAATTCTATCTTATAGGCCTGCAACGAGATGGAACCGTCAGGGTTGGAACGCTTGTCGCCATATTTGAGGTCACCCCTTATGGGGCATCCGATAGCGGCAAGCTGCACACGGATCTGGTGCTTGCGTCCGGTCTCGAGATTGACCTCAAGAAGATGATAACGGTCAGACGAGGCTATGAGTCTGTAACTCAGGGCTGCTTCCTTGGCGCCGGCTTTGGGCGTCAACGACGCATAGCTCTTGTTGTTGCGCTCAACGGAGGTTATATAATGCTGCAGCCTGTCTTCCTGCTTCGGGGGCATGAAACGGGTTATGGCCCGGTAGGTCTTGCGGACCTGTCCGTTACGGAACATCTCGTTGAGCCGTGACAGGGCCTTGGATGTCTTTGCAAAGACCACGAGGCCCCATACAGGACGGTCAAGACGGTGGACCACTCCGCAGAACACATTGCCCGGCTTGGAATATTTCTCCTTCAGATAGCGCCGGACGGTCTCGACCAGTGGCTCATCGCCGGTCTTGTCGCCCTGCACTATCTCGCCGGGAAATTTATTGACGATTATAAGATGATTATCCTCGTAGATTACTTCCATAACCGCAAATTTAGCGAAATTTCACCGTATCCGCAACCCAAAATATAAGGACGCGGCCTAATAATCATAGAGCAGCTCATAGCTCAGGACATAAAGCACGGCTCCGTTGCCTCCGGTGAAATAATCGCCGTATTTGCTTGCCGACGCTGTCAGCAGCAGATATTTCGGGACGCGGTCCGTGGATTTATAGTCAAGCTTGATGACCACATCGGTGTAATCGGGCATGGTGTTGCCGGAGGTCATCTCGCCGTAGGCTATGACACCCGAGTTGTCGCGGTCAAAGAGCTGGCGGTCCGAGGGTTTGGTCCTGATCTCGTAAGGCTGGTCCCAGTCTCCGAGCGCGCACCAGACGATGCATGTGTCAGGCTCGCCCATCATGTGGGTGAAATCAGGGTTGGACTTGCTGACATGAGTTATGGGAGCCGTCACATAGCGCACACGTGCTTTCACAGCCGTGGGCCGGCGAGTAAAGGGTCGTCCGAATGCGAGGACGCCGTTTGTACCGTCGGTCCTGACGTATGAGCCTGCGAACAGATTTCCCGCGGCGAGCTTGCCAAGGATACTTACGCCCACAAATTTGGTCTGGAGCATGGCGCCGGCATAGCCTGTGGATGAATTCGGATTGTCGATGGGCACGGTGTTGCTCTGGCCTATGGTCGCCGCTCCGCGGTTTCCGGTATCCCAGAACGATTCACCGTCGGCGCTCCACGGGTTCCAGACGCGGCCGTTCAGCCACCACTGCGTGAAATCGGAATTGGGCAACTGGACATTGGTCTCCGTGGTGAATGTCACCTCGGCACTGTGGTCCTCCCCGCTCGTGGCTCTGGCCACATAACGGGTATCGGCCTGAAGGTGACGCAGACATGCCGAGAGGCTGCCGCCGTTGTGAGTTATCCAGTCCGACGGAACCTGAGTCCATTCCTCGACGGATGCCAGACGGTATTCGAATCCGTTCTGCTTGCCACTCTCGGCATTGGCATATAGCCAAGCCACATTGGTCCATGCATCCACGCGGTCCATCTCGACACTGACGTCGGTCTGGCCTATGCTTATGGTCCACTCGACGGTCTGGCCGAACTCGGTGACACGGACCGTGACGGGCGAAGAGAAGTCAACGTTCTCGCCTTTGAGGTCGGGAGTCATAACTGCCGAAAGGCCTCCGAGTTTTATGGACGAAACATGGATGTCAGCAAGATTCTGGCCTGTGGGGACGAGCGCCTTGACCGTGTGGTTCTCAACGTCGATCTGCGAGGCGCCCACCTGTGACGAAACCGTGAAGTAACGTTCTATTGTCTGTTCGGCCACTATGGACCACTGGAATGTGCGGTCATACATGCCGAGGGTGAGGGTCATGGGTTCCGACAGGTCGAGTTCCGCGGGAAGAGATTCAGGCGAAATCATTACGGAGCCTTCGGACAGAGAGTAGTCAGAGAGCGGCACACGCTTTATATCGGCCCACTCCGAAAGATTGACGGTGACCGTGCGGGCGGCCGAGTCTATCTCCGTGGCGGAGGAAAGCAAGGGATGACCTTCACGATCGGTATCGGCCACTTCAAATTTATCAAACACCGGCTGGACCCACGGATAAGGCAGATTGTTGCTTATGCAGGAGCCGAGCGCTACGGCCACAGCAACCGCCGGCAGAATAAACGCTTTCTTTATATGTTTAAATGTGTACACCTATTCCTAAATTGATGTTAAACAAATTGAATCTGAAATTTGCCCCGCTGCTGAACCGGGAACCTTCCTCCACGCCGTCGGTCATCTGCTTCTCGTTGGTGAAGTGGATTCCGAAAACGCCGAAGGAAACATTGAAGCTGAACGAGTCCATGATGAACACGCAAAGACCCGGGCTGAAATTCAGGGCAACCTCGGTCATGTCAGTGCGGGTGTCGCGAATCTTGTTGTCATACGGACGCTTGAATCTAGACGAGCCGCTGCCAAAAGAAAGGCAAGCCTCATTGAACACCGCGAAACGCTTGGCTCTGGACAGGCCCACGTAGTTGCGGTAGAATATGCCCATGCTGTACTTGTTGGAGCTGTAGCTGATGTCATGGATATCGAAGCTCAGGTCCTCGCCCATGTTGAATCCGAAATGCTCGAGAGCCGCATCGGCACGGGTGTAGGAAAATTTCAGACCTATGCACTGGTTGTCACGGATGAAGTAACCGATTGTAGGACGGATCGCATACTGCTTGCCGTCGAAACTCAGGTCCTTGACAGCCTGAAGGACTTCGATGTCATTGGCGTCAAACTCTCCGTAGGAGGCCATGATGCCGAACAGCCACTGTTTTCGCGGAATAAAAAGATAGTTGAACAGACCTCTGTCATAACGTCCGAAATTACGGTCACGAAGCACCAGATTGGTGGTGTCGTTGCCCACTATGACTTTTTCGTCGAACTCGGAATAATGCGGATGCCCCTTGACAATGGACGGTAATGATACGGAATCCGTAGAAACCTTCTGCGAGGCGCCTGCCGACAGGCCCGCTGTCAATATTGCTAAGGCAGTCAATGCCGTGGATAAAATTCTCATATCAATTGCTTAAATATAGAACGCCATGCCGAACTGCACGGAAAAGAGGTTGATTTTAAAGTTGGCATGACGCGAATTGCGCTTGGAAACCTGCACCTGGTCGGTTGTGGCTTTGGTGTGCTTGTAGCCGAATCCGAGAACGCCGATGTTCACTTCAATGGCCGAGTAGTTGTTGAGAAACATTACGAATCCCGGAGTCAGACCTATGTTGAAGGAAAAGTTGCTCTCGAAGGTTCCGGTCAGATGCCTGTTGTCGCCCTGTCCGCCGGTATAGTTGGAGTAACGGGTCTGTCCGCCTCCGAGTTCCAGCTGAAGTTCGTTGAAAAGTCCGAATCGGCGGTTGTTGCCGAACGAAATGTAGTTGCGCAGAACTCCTATGGCATAGTAATTATGGCTGATTCCGTCGAGATGGTCGGCATCAAACGAGGTCTCCGAGTCAAGAATGAAAGAGCCGTCGTCGAGATTACCCTTGCTTCTCGTGTAGCCGAACTTCATACCGGCGGCAAGATTGTCCTTGAAAGCATAGAGCAACATGGGCGTAACGCGGAATGTGTAGGCATCGCCGCTAAGATTCTCGAAAATAAAGAACTGGTAGTTGTTCTGGTCACTGTGGGAATAGCCGACACTGACACCGGTTATCCACTGGCCTTTGGGAATGAACGAAATCTGTTCAATATCCCGTTTGAAATGCTCCTGCGCCATGACTCCGGCAGGCAGAAGCACTGCAAGTATCATGAGAGCTATGATTCTGGTCGCTTTTATCATTGGTTGTTTAGTTATGTGATTCGTGACTGGTTGCTGTTGTTAACAAGTTTACGGTTTTGTCAGAAATAGGAGAGAGTGAGGCCCTGAACCCACAGGGTACCCCCTATGGAACTGGCCGTCACCGGATCCGGCAATGTGGTTATGTTAGAGCTTTCATAATCTATGTCGCCGACATATCGGGAGGATGAAATCATGATTGACAGGCGGGTGGCCTTGACTCCGAAAAAGCCGTCGTAGCTCAGCGGCACACTGAAAGCCGTGTAGGTCAGTGCCGCCGGAAGATAGGAGGTGCTGGAAGCAATGACCTGCTCCCGGCCATCGACGTTTCCGAAGACCTTAACTATTATGGCGCCGCAATCGCCCAGAGCATTTCCACCGGGGGTGAACCGGTAGGTTCCGTTGACATTGACCGGGCGGGAGGTGAAAGGGATGCCCTCGGTGTAGGTCTCGGAAAGCGTGGCCGGGTCAAACGCGTAGGAGCCGAGAAAGAGCTTTCCGGCCGCCCGGTATTTTATGTGCGGAACGTTGGGGTTGTAGGGAAGGAAATTATCAGGCTTCTGGCGGTAGTTGGCGATTTCCTCGCCGCTTACGTCCCACGCCACAGACTGCAGTTTCACCGCAAAATATCCCTCTATGTTATCCACCTCCGAGATAACCGAGGGCTCGAGGTACCAGGTGTTGATATTCGATGCCGCGGTACAGAAAGTCTTGGAGTTGGTGTTGGCCCACCGACGGGGCACCTGAACCTTGAAGGAGGTGTGGTTCTGACGGTTGAATATGTCAATTATTGACTGGCTGTAACGTCCGCCGCTGGGCATTTCGGCGAATTTAATGGCGTCATCACGGTCCTCGAAATCACTGTTTTCCACCTGAAGCGTCCGTTCGGTGCGTATTTCAGTCTCCGGAGTGAAATCGCCCTCTGAAGGATTGGATATTATGGCCGATTTGATCCTGTAGGAGCGGTTGGGCTCGAGGCTTCCTATATATAACACTCCCTCGTCGGGCTGACGGTTAAGCGACGTCACTTTGTTGCCATCGACATAGAGGTTTACCATTGAAGTTATCAGCGCCCTCAGTTCGGAATCCGGAGTCTCGATGCGCACCATGGCGGAAAGTGCGTAGGGGTCGACCGAGATGCTGTAGGAGGGGGAAACACGCTTAAGTGTTGCGTTGGCCAGAACATTGCCGCAATAAATGATTCTCACGGGCAGCTGGCTGTAGGTCCCTTTTATGGCCTGGAATCTCACCGCATACTCCCCTTCACCGCGCCGCTCGATATTCTCCACGGGGCATTCAACCCAGGCGCCTCTGGAGTCAAGGGCCTCGATTGAAAGATTGTCCTCAAGGTCGCCGCTATGGCTAAGGAGCACGATTTCGGCCACGTTCACACCTATAATTATATCGCTTACGCTGACAACGCTGATGGTCACCGGAAGCAGATTGATGTCAAGACTTACGGGTTGTGACATCTTCCCCGCCGCACTGACGGCTGAAAGGATGAATTTAGCACCCTGCGGCGATTCATTGTAACGCAGATGCCCTATCACATCGGACAACACCACGCGCCGGATTGTTCCGGAGGCATTGCGCTCGATTCCGAGGCCGAGATCGGCGAGACGGCCCATGACATTGTCAGGCGCCTTGGCAAGGTCAATCTGAGCGGGCCAGCCTTTTGAAATCAGTGACGGGGCTATGGTATTCAGCACAAGAGAGGCAGCATCGGCTTCGGTCACCGAGAAAGCGATCTCGTCGGCAGGCAGGTCTCCCTCGGGAACATTCACCGGCACACCCGGCACGAATCCTTCGGCGATAATGGCGGGGGCTTTCATGGCAAGCAGCTCCCCGGTAATGTGTATACTGCCGACCTCGGTATCGTCGACAAAGGCGGTCACAAGAGGCTCCTGCGCACCGTCCGTCACGAAACGGACTTTGTAGAGGCGTCCGCCCGCGGAGTTGTCGATACCGGCTATGTTGACAGTTGCGCTCTGTCCCTGCTCGGTTGTAACCGAAAGCGCGAGAGATATATCGCCGGGATTGACGAACGCAAGGCGCGTCTCGTCCGAGGGGTAATCCACGTAGGAGTAACCGGCGGAGTGAATGACAGCTCCCACTGAAGCGAACGAGACAACAAGTTCCTGATCGAAACTGATTTCAATGGCGGAGGAAACGAGAGATGCCTTCAATGTCACGTCCTGTTCGGAGCCGCTTTCCAGCATGACAGACTGGCTGCCGCTGAACAACGGCCGCGCTATGCCCTCGCATTCGGTTGCGGAACTGGAGGTCCGGGCGGTGTAACGTCCCGGCCTGAGAAGTTCCTCGGATGGATATTGACCGATGGATTCCCACGTGTGGTCATATCGTCCGTCGTCGGCCGAAAGAGAAAAGCTCATTGCCGACTGCAGCGGCAGATACTCTTCGGGGAGCGAAATGTCGCCCGAAGCAGCTGTGACCTTGGGGTCAATGACAATATGGGGGGTGATGCGGACTGCGCCCTCGCGCTCCACTTCCGTGGCTTCCTCGCACGAAGAGAAAATCCACACGAATGCGAGAGCCACGGCCACAACCTTAGCAGGGACGCATATCAAACTATGAATCAGATTGTTGATAGTCTGCACCACTTTTAAATCTACATCTTGGAAAATTTATTCGGTAAAGGTAGGGATTTTTCGCCGAATGAATGCCATTTCATCCCTATTATTTTTAACGTATTTTTAACGGACGGACGCTCCGGTCAAAACGAGGTGTGTACTGTTCATAGCCATGAACATACCCGTTGTGGCTCATCCTGTCAGGAGCCGTCCATCTCATGGAACAGAATGAGGAAATGCTTCAAAAAGGTGCGTTTCGGAGCGTCATCGCTGACGGGTCAGTTCTATAGCCTCCTTACCGGTAATAAGGTCAATGTCGATACGGACAATGCATACGGTCTTAAGGAAGCGGGCGATTTCATCCGTCGGGTCAATTCCGGGACTGTATTTGTTGCACAAAAGGTGCAATGCTTCGAGCCGATCCGTTTCATCCTCAACTATTTCGGCTTTGCCGAAAACGATTAGGCTGCGGAAGTATGACGTGAATTCTCCGGGAATCACATCATCTTTCCCGACCACACACATCTAACATCTTGGATTGCGGCGTATGCTGTCGGTTTTATGCCACTGACGGGCGCAATGAACATAGATTGCCTCGCCGTCATACACATAATTGACAGGCACTGCGTAAGGATACCCGTCATCACCGGCCACAGCCCATACGGCATACTTTCCCTCAGCCAGAATCCTCCGGGACTCAGCTTCAGGCAATTCCTGCCTGAATCGTCTCATTTTTCTTTCCATATCATCCCATTACCTTTAATCCCATGATCGAGAGAATCAGGGTGGTTATAAAGAATATCCGCCAGAAAGTGGCAGGTTCGTTAAAGAAAATGATGCCTACCCCCACGGCACCAACCGCTCCGATCCCGGTCCACACGGGGTAGACCGTACCGATAGGAAGCCTTTCGGCAGCTTTTGCCATTAAAAACATACTGAGTGCCAGCGCGCATAGGAAACCGATCCACCACAACGCCAATTCCTGACCGGCTGCTGTTTTGGTCTTGCCGAGGCAAAAGGTAAAACCAACCTCCATAAGCCCGGCGAAAATCAGAATAATCCAAGACATAGTTTTGAACCAGCCTATTCGAGGGCTGCAGCAATACCCGGCGTCTCCTTCTAAGGCACTACAAAGTTAACAATTTTCAGCGAAAAAAGTAAAATTTGCGGGTTCGGGCGAATATGCGTATTTTTGTATGGAAATTGTTTTCCATATCCAACAATCACATCTTTACGCAGATGATAGAATATATCCGAGGCACTCTTGCCGAACTGACTCCCACTTATGCCATTATAGAAACCGGTGGCATAGGCTATATGGCCTGCATCACCCTGCCGGCATATACCGCGCTTGAAGGACAGAAGGAAGCGCGTCTGCTCATCCATGAGTCAATCCGCGAGGACGCCTATCAATTATACGGTTTTGTCACCGAACAGGAACGGTCACTGTTCCGGGCGCTCATAGGAGTGTCGGGCGTAGGAGCCAACACAGCCAGGATGATATTGTCGTCGGTTCCGGCGGCAGAACTTGAGAATGTCATAGTTGCGGGCGACCATTCAAGGCTCAAAAATGTCAAGGGCATAGGAACAAAAACGGCCCAGCGCATCATTGTGGACCTCCGGGATAAAATAAAACCCTCGGGTGATGCGTTAATAAGTCAGCCTGTAGCAGCCAATGAAATCTACGATGAGGCTCTTGCCGCGCTTACCATGCTCGGATTTACCCGCCAGCAAAGCCAGAAAGCGCTGAAAAAGATCTTTGAGGCCGACCCGACGGTAAAAGTCGAGACCGCAATCAAGAAAGCACTCGCCATGATGTGATAGAAAAGGCGGCTTTCTACGGGCTTAACAGATTCTCCACTGTGACCAATAAAAAGACCGACATAAAACGACACATAGACAATAGGCGCGGACACCTGAGGCAATGGCTTATTCTGCCGATGCTTGTGGCGCTTGCCGTGCTGTCGACAATGTTGGCCGGCGCCCAGTACAACAAATCGAAAATAAATCCTCCCGCACCACCGCCTCCGCCGCTTCCGCCGATTGACTCCATCATGCTGCCCTCGCCCGTGCAGCAGACCGTTCCGCAGAGCTACGAGGAACTGATGGGACGGGAGTTCGCCAATGACCTCGCCACACCCACGAATGTGCGCACGGTCACTGACTATGACCCCGCGTCGGGCTGCTATTATATACGCACGCGCGTGGGCGACATGGATATAACCACTCCGTTCATCCTGACCCAGAAACAATACAATGACTGGCAGACCCGGAAATCCATGACCGAGTACTACTGCAAGCGCAATGCCGACGCCCTGACCCAGAAAGAGAAGCAGCCGTTTGACATTCTCGACATGAATTTCGCTCTCGGCCCGCTCGAAAAAATCTTCGGCCCCGGCGGAGTCAGGCTGCGCACTCAGGGATCGGTCCAGATTGACATGGGCATCAAATCCAGCAAGACCGACAATCCGGCCCTGTCCATGGATTCGCGCCGCCACACTTTCTTTGACTTCGACCAGAAAATCCAGGCCACGGTGCAGGCTTCAGTGGGCGACCGCATGAACTTCAACATGACCTACAACACCGACGCCACTTTTGACTTCGATTCCAAGAACCTCAAGCTGCAATATGAGGGCAAGGAGGACGACATTGTCAAGAGCATCGAGGCCGGAAACGTGAGCCTGACCACCGGGTCGTCGCTTATACGAGGCTCCACGGCCCTGTTCGGTATCAAATCCAAGCTCCAGTTCGGCAAGCTTACGGCCACGGCACTCGTGTCGCAGCAGAACTCGGAATCACGCTCGGTGTCCACGAAAGGCGGCGCACAGACCACCTCGTTCGAGGTCAGCGCCGATGAGTATGACCAGAACCGGCACTTCTTTCTCGCGCAGTTTTTCCGCGACAACTACGACCAGTGGGCCTCACGCCTGCCTTACGTGGCGTCGGGAATCCAGATTACGCGTGTTGAAGTGTGGGTCACCAACAAATCGGGCAATTTCAACCAGAGCCGAAACGTAGTGGCGTTCATGGACCTCGGAGAGAACCGGCTGCTGGCCAACTCCTACTGGCAGACGGATCCCACGTATCCGAACCCGTGCAACGCCTCCAACAATCTTCTCTCCGTAATCAAAACCGAATATCCCGAAGCCCGCAACATCAACAATGTGACTCAGGTTCTCGCGCCGCTGGCCGCCTACGGGATAGAGGGAGGTCACGATTTCGAGAAAGTGGAGAGCGCGCGCCTGCTCACCGAAAGCGAGTACACCCTGAACCCCACTCTCGGCTACATCTCGTTCAAGAGCCAGATGAACAGCGACGACGTGCTCGGAGTTGCATTTGAGTACACCTACAACGGCCGCGTGTTCCAGGTGGGCGAATTCTCCGGCGACATAACCTCGACCTCACAGTCGCTCTACGTGAAGATGCTGAAAGGCACCACCATAAGCACCAGCCTTCCGGTATGGAAGCTGATGATGAAAAACGTTTATTCGCTGGGCGCCTATCAGCTTCAGAAACAGAACTTCAAGCTTCAGGTCAAGTATCTGTCGGACACCACCGGAACACGCATAAACTATCTCCCTGTGCCCGGGCTTTCCGACAAGCCGCTGCTTCAGGTGATGAATCTTGACCGATTGGATTCCAATCAGGAATCGAATTCCGACGGATTCTTCGATTACGTCGAGGGCTACATCGTGCAGTCCTCGTCGGGCAAAATCATCTTCCCTGTTGTCGAACCGTTCGGCTCGCATCTGGCAAAAGCCATAGGCAATCCGGTCATAGCGGAGAAATACGTCTATCAGGAGCTTTATGACTCCACCCTCATTGTGGCCCGCCAGTTCGCCGACAAGAACAAATTCCTTCTCACGGGTGAATATCAGGCCTCGTCAGGCTCCCAGATAAGGCTCAACGCCATGAACGTGCCCCGCGGATCGGTCGTGGTCACCGCAGGCGGTGTCACCCTGACGGAAAATTCGGACTACACCGTGGACTATTCCATGGGCATCGTGACCATCACCAACCAGAGCATCATAGATTCCGGCCAGAGCATCAACGTTACCCTTGAGAACCAGTCACTGTTCTCCACCCAGCGCAAGACCCTTCTGGGACTTGACCTGAACTACAGATTCAGCGACAACTTCAATATCGGCGGAACCATTCTCCACTATGGCGAGAAATCGCTGACGGAGAAGGTGAACATAGGCGACGAGACCGTCAACAACACCATGCTGGGCATAAACTTCGCCTACAACAAGGATTTCATGTGGCTCACGAATCTGCTCAACAAGATACCGACCGTCAACGCCACAGCACCGTCGCGCATAGCGCTCCAGGGCGAATTCGCCCAGCTCATGCCCCACAAGCAGAAGAGCGGAAGCAACAAGGGCAGCTCCTACATAGACGATTTTGAATCGGCACAGACAGGCATAGACCTGCGCTCGCCCTATTCCTGGTTCCTTGCCTCAACGCCTTACGACAACTCTTCATCGGCCCTCTTCCCCGAGGCCGCTCTGAGCAACAACGTGGACTACGGCAAGAACCGCGCACTGCTCAACTGGTACTATATTGACCGTATGTTCACGTCCAGAAACTCATCGCTGGCTCCGGGCTACATACGCAACGACCTGGCCCAGCA
Source organism: uncultured Muribaculaceae bacterium (assembly GCA_947627615.1). Lineage (GTDB taxonomy): Bacteria > Bacteroidota > Bacteroidia > Bacteroidales > Muribaculaceae > Paramuribaculum. The sequence continues at coordinate 29,466 of CANQWS010000009.1, forward strand.
GAGCAATCCCTACGTCCGCGAAATCACATATCACGAGATTTTCCCCGAACGTCAGATAACCTACGGCGAATCCTCGACCATCCAGACCCTGAACCTCTCGTTCTATCCCAACGAGCGCGGTCCCTACAACCTTGACGCCGTGAACATTGACGAAAACGGATTCCTGACTCAGCCCGAAAAAAGATGGGGTGGAATAATGCGCCGTCTGGACAACACCAATTTCGAGCAGAGCAACATTGAGTACGTGCAGTTCTGGCTTCTCAACCCGTTCCTTGACCCGGAGAATCCCAACCGCGAGGGAGGCGACCTCTATTTCAATCTCGGAGAGGTGTCGGAAGACATTCTCAAAGACGGACTGAAAAGCTATGAGAACGGTCTGCCCTACAACGGGTCGACGGACAACACCAAGACCACTGCCTGGGGCCGCGTAAGCTCGGAAAACTCCCTGACCTACGCCTTCGACAACAGCAACGAGGCGCGCCGAAATCAGGACGTTGGTCTCGACGGACTTAAAAACGACGACGAGTTCACCTTCAATTCCTACTCCGATTATCTCGACAGGCTCCGCCAGCGCCTCTCGCCCGAAGCCATGCAGCAGATGGAGGGCGACATCTTCTCTCCCCTGAACGACCCCGCCGGCGACAACTATCACTTCTACCGCGGATATGACTATGACGAGCAGCGGCTCGGCATTCTTGACCGCTACAAACGCTACAACGGCGTGGAAGGCAACTCCCTGTCGCCGGAAGAAGCCGGCGAACCGCTCTATCAGTCATCGCGCTCGCTGCCTGACGTGGAGGACATAAATCAGGACAACACCCTCAACGAATACGAACGTTACTACCAGTACAAGGTGTCAATCCGCCCGGAGGACCTTGTGGTGGGCAAGAACTACATCACGGACAAGCAGGTGTCAGTGGTGTCGACCCGTGACGGAGGCGAGCTTGAAGTGGAATGGTACCAGTTCAAGATTCCGCTTGACGATTTTGAAAAGAAGGTGGGTTCAATCAGCGGCTTCTCCACAATCAGGTTCGTGCGCATGTTCATGACGGGATTCAAGAAAACGACCCACCTGCGTTTCGCCACACTGGAACTGGTTCGTGGCGACTGGTACACTTATGATTTCAACCTCAACTCCCGCGGAGACGCTCCCGCCGACGGAAAACTGGACGTGTCGGTGGTGAACATCGAGGAAAACTCCGGACGCACTCCGGTGAACTATGTGTTGCCTCCGGGTGTGTCCCGCATCTCCGACCCGGGACAGTCACAGATAGTGCAGCTGAACGAGCAGTCACTCTCACTCAAGGTTACGGACCTTCAGGCCGGCGACGCCCGCGCGGTGTACCGCAACACTTCCCAGGACCTGCGAAACTACGCACGCCTGCAGATGTGGGTGCATGCCGAAAAGCTCATAGATGACTCCCGCAATCTCGCCAACGGTGAACTGTCGGTGTTCGTGCGTCTGGGTTCGGATGTAAAGAACAACTTCTACGAGTATGAGGTTCCGCTCCGTCTCACTCCGTTCGGACATTACTCCGACAATCCGTCGGACCGCGAGATAGTATGGCCTGAAAGCAACTATCTCAACTTCCGGCTTCAGAACCTCGTTGACCTCAAGAAACAACGCAACCAGGCCAAACGCGAGGGACAGGAAGGCGTAGGTTTCGGCGTACTATTCACCGGCCATGACCCCGATCACGAAAACAACCGCATGGCCGTGATGGGAAATCCGTCGCTCAGCGACATCCGCGTGATGATGGTGGGCGTGAGGAACAACGCCGCATCGGTCAAGGACGGAATAGTGTGGATTAACGAGCTTAAGGTAACCGATTTTGAAAGCTCCGGAGGCTGGGCGGCCGATGCCACGGCGCAGCTGGCCATGTCGGACATAGCCACGTTCAATTTCGGCTACCATCATGAATCGGCAGGATTCGGCGGTGTGGACCAGAGCCTCAACGAACGGCGCATGGACGATTTCACCCGTTACAACTTCGCGGTCCAGGCCGACGTGGGCCGGTTCCTTCCGGAAAAGGCCAAACTGCGCGCGCCCATATTCTATTCGATGACCAAGGAGACAACGACCCCCAAATACAATCCCCTTGATCAGGACGTGCTGCTCAAAGATGCCCTTGAAGGAGCCAGCAAACAGGAACAGGACTCGATCAAGGCATTCGCCCTCGAGCGCTCCACCCAGCAGAACTTCAGCGTTTCAGGGCTGCAGTTCGATGTGCGCAGCAAGAATCCCATGCCATGGGACCCCGCCAACTTCACCCTGAATTTTTCATTCAGCAAGTCCTCGAAATCCGACCCCACCACCGAATACGAGAATCTGAACGATTACCGCGGAAGTTTCCAGTACAGCTACACGCCCTACCTGAAACCGCTGAAACCGTTCCACAAGCTGATAAAGAGCAAATCGAAGAATCTCTCGTTTTTCCGTGACTGGGAACTGAACTGGCTGCCGTCGTCCATATCATTCCTGACCACCATGAGCAGGTATTACTACGAGCAGCAGACCCGGAGCGAGACCGACGTAGACTTCCAGCTCCCCGTATCGGTGAGCAAGAACTTCCTCTGGGACCGCCAGCTTGCCCTTACGTGGAACCTGACCAAATCGCTGCAGCTCACATTCAATTCCAACACCCAGGCAAGAATAGAAGAGCCGGTGGGAGCCGTGAACCGCAAGCTCTTCCCTGACAAATACAGGGAATGGCGTGACACGGTGTGGCAAAGCATACTACACATGGGTACCCCCTGGGCCTATAACCAGACATTCACCGGAAGCTACCGCGCGCCTTTCAACCGCATTCCCGTCATAGACTTCATTTCGGCTAACGCCACCTACAATGCCACCTACCGGTGGGACCGCGGCGCAACGGTGGAGGATGTCAATCTGGGAAATACCATCTCGAATCAGGCGAGCTGGAATGTGGACGGACGCATCAACTTCGAGGGACTCTATTCCAAGAACAAATTCCTCAAGGCTGTCAACACAAGGTTCGCGTCAGGCCGCCGTGGGGCCATATCGAACCGCAAAGGGTCGAAAAACAACAAGCCTCTCACGCCGAAGCCCAAACGTTTTGAAAGGACGTTTGCCCTCAAGCCCGACACATCCATCATCATAAAGCACAATCTCCGCAACAAAAAGGTGAAAATCACGGGTGTCAATGTCAAGACCAACCAGCCCTACGTCCTCAAGACCCGCGTAATCGATGCCAATTCCGTGGAAGTACTCAACAGGGACTCAATCAACGTGAAATTCACCGTGCTCGAGATTCTGAAGGAAACGAAATCATTCTGGCGCGAGGTAGGCGAATACTCGGCCCGGTTCATGATGTCGCCGCGCGCGCTGACCGTACGCTGGCGCGATACCCGCTCCATGTCGCTGCCGCTGTTCATCCCCACCATAGGCAATGTGTTCGGCCAGTCACGGAGCTGGGGACCCATGGCCCCCGGCCTGGACTTCGCCTTCGGATTCACCGACGAGAGCTACATCGGCAAGGCCAAGGAACGCGGATGGCTCATGGGAGCCGACGGCCAGACCTCTCCGGCCATGTACTCACACACTAAAGAGCTGAACCTTGAACTTACGCTCGAACCTATCCGCGGCCTCAAAATCCAGCTGACCGGCAACCGCACGGACAACCGTACGCGTCAGGTCCAGTTCATGTATGACGACATGCCCACCTCTCTGGCCGGAAGCTATACGAAAACCCACTGTGCCATAGCCACGGCCCTGAAATCATCATCGGCCGACGACGGATACCACAGCGCCACTTTCGACAAGTTCCTCGAGAACATACCGGTCATAGCGCAGAGAGTCGAAGCCCAGTACCGCGGTCTGCGCTACCCCACCTCCGGATTCATGGACGGAAGCCCTCACGCCGGCAATGTGTTCGATCCGGAAGTAGGAACCGTGAGCCGCACCAGCTCCGATGTGCTCATTCCGGCCTTCCTCGCCGCATACTCCGGCACTGACGCCTCGAGCCAGTATCTTGACCCGTTCCCGTCTCTGGCCCATATCCTGCCGAACTGGCGCGTGACCTACGACGGCCTGATCTACATAGGCAACCTGAGATCCATTTTCAAGGCTCTGACACTGAACCACGCCTATCAGTGCACCTACAGCGTAGGCTCCTATTCGTCATACCTGAACTGGATTGCCGCCGACGGCTCGCGCCTCGGCTTCACACTTGACGAAATCACCGGCCAGCCCATACCCTCATCGCCCTACAACATCTCGTCAGTGGCCATAACGGAACGTTTCGCTCCTCTGGCCGGAATCTCCGCCACGCTGCACAACAACATGACAATCAACGCGGAGTACCGCGACGCCCGCACCCTTACTCTCAACACCTCGGCCGGACAGATAGTGGAAGCCAACCAGAAAGGAATCACGGCGGGTCTGGGATATAAGATTGTAGGCTTCAACACCGTACTTAAAATGAAAGGCTCCCAGCAGGGAATAAGCAACGACCTGACGGTCAACGCCGATTTCTCATACGCCGAGACAACCGCCCTGATACGCAAGATTGAGAACTCCTTCACTCAGGCCACTTCCGGCTCACGGACCATCACCCTCAACCTTGCAGCCAACTACATACTCTCCAAACGCATGACACTGGGCATGTACTTCGAGCACCAGATCAACACTCCCCTCGTATCCTCGACCGCTTATCCAACAACCAACACCGCATTCGGAATATCATTCAACTTCTCATTGGCACGATGACAAGCTATCTACAGATTGAAAACCTGACAAAAAGCGTGGGAGACCGCATACTGTTCTCAGATGTCACTTTCGGCATAAACCAGGGCGACAAAATCGGTCTGATCGCAAAAAACGGAACCGGAAAGACAACCCTGCTAAGAATCATAGCCGGAGTTGAAAGTCCTGACAACGGAACGGTGACATTCCGGTCCGGGCTCAGGACCGGCTACGTTGAACAGACTCCGGTTTTCAATCCCGACGCCACGGTGCTGGAGGCATGCATGCACCCCGACACACCGTCGGCCATAACGGTCAGCGAGTACGAATCAGCCATACTGTCCGGAGACCAGGAGCGCATCAACAGGGCCATGCAGGATATGGATGCGGCCGGAGCATGGGATTTCGATGACAGGCTGCGCCAGCTGCTGACCAGACTGCACATAACGGACCTCAACGCCCGGATGGGAACACTCTCCGGAGGACAGCAGAAACGGGTGGCCATAGCACGCACCATTCTCGAGAATCCGGACATGCTAATTCTTGACGAGCCCACAAACCATCTTGACATAGACGTCATAGAGTGGCTCGAAGGCTATCTCTCTCACCAGAACATAACACTTCTGATGGTCACCCATGACCGGTATTTCCTTGACCGCGTATGCAATAAAATCATCGAGATTGACATGCAGCAGGCTTTCGCCTACAACGGCAACTACGATTACTATCTGCGGCGCCGGGCCGAACGGATCGAAGCCCTCAACGCCGAGCTTGCCAAGGTGAAAAACACGCTGCGGCGCGAACAGGAATGGATGCGGCGGCAGCCTCAGGCCCGTGCCGGCAAGGCACGCTACCGCATCGACGCCTTCTATGACCTCAAGGAGCGCTCCAAAGCCAACTACACGGAATCGAACATTGAACTCTCCCATATAAAATCGAGCTACATAGGTTCGAAAATTTTCGAGGCGGAACACATAAACAAACGTTTCGGCGACAAGGTTATCCTGAACGATTTCTCGTACACATTCGCCCGCCGCGAGCGTCTCGGCATTATAGGCGCCAACGGTGTGGGCAAATCCACCTTCATCAGGATGCTCCAGGGTCTGGAGCCGGCCGATTCCGGGCAATGGAATGTGGGAGAGACCGTGCGTTTCGGCTACTATTCTCAGCAGGGCATACAGTTCGACAACAACAAGAAAGTCATTGACGCCGTGTCGGAGATAGCCGATTACATAATGCTTGACGACAAACACCGGTACACCCCGATGCAGTTTCTCCAGCATTTTCTGTTCAGCCCGGCCGACCAGCAGAAGTACATCCACACGCTCTCGGGCGGCGAACGGGCGCGTCTGCACCTGGCCGTCACGCTCATGCGCAGGCCCAATTTCCTGATTCTCGACGAGCCGACGAACGACCTTGACATCATCACGCTCGGCATTCTTGAAAGCTATCTGGAATCCTATTCCGGCTGCCTGATAGTGATTTCGCATGACCGTTTTTTCCTCGACAACATAGTGGACCATCTGTTTGTGATGGAGGGCGACGGAAACATAAAGGATTTCCCTGGCAATTATTCGGAATACCGAACATGGGACAGCGAGCGCCGCAAGCTTGAAAACAAAGACTCCGAAGCGTCAAGACAGACCGACCGGAAATCCAAGCCGCGGCAGGAGAAACCGAGGCGCATGACATTCAAGGAGCGCAGGGAATTCGAGGAACTGTCAGCGGAAATAGATGTCCTGACGAAAGAAAAGAAGGAGCTTAACGCCCTGTTCGCTTCCGGAGAAACAATCGATGACATCGCCGAAAAGAGCCGACGCTACACGGAGCTGAACGAGGAACTCGACGAAAAGGAAATGCGCTGGCTCGAACTCTCGGAACTGGAATAACCGAACGAACAAAGCGGGGGCTGCAGGCCTTATAATTAAGACCGTTCATTTATGCAGCCCCTTATATGTTACGTAAACTCCCGGCTCCGATTCTACGCTTCATGTCAAGCATGCGCTCCGTGCGTGCCAGGGTCTCGCGCATGCTCAGGAGAAGCGTGCAGCTCATCAGACAGATATCGCTGATACTCGGCGCTTTCTCAATCGCGGCGGCCGTGGTCTGCGTGGTGTGTATGGTGATACATGTGGGATACGAGCACACGGCTGAAGGTTATTCAACCATGCGCCATATAATGCGTCTGGTCCAGATTGTGTTTCTGACCAATGTGATATTCAATCTGACATTCAATCTGGCCGAAACACTCCGGGAATCACGCCCGCTGCAGTGGGTGGTCAACATAGGGCTCCTGCTGTCGCTGCTGCCGTCAATCTACCCCAGGCCCGAACATCCCTGGATAGAATGGTTGGACCATATAATCTATTCAAGCAATTTCCTTTACGGAATTCTGACCGTTTATGCGGTGTTCCTGCTGTTCTACGCCCTGTTCCGCCTCGTGGACCGACGCACAAATCCCTCGCTCCTGCTGTCACTGAGTTTCGCCGTGTTCATAATCATAGGCACATTCATGCTCATGCTCCCGAAGGCCACATTCAACGGCATCAGTTTCGTCGACGCCTTTTTCGTGAGCACATCGGCTGTCTGCGTCACCGGACTGACCCCGGTGGACGTGCCCACCACATTCACCCCTCTGGGACTTGCCATTCTCGCCACACTGATACAGTTCGGAGCCTTGGGAGTAATGACATTCACCTCGTTCTTCGCCCTGTTTTTCAGCGGCACAGCCTCCATTTTCAGCCAGCTGATGCTCCGCGACGTGATCTATTCCAAAACAATGAACGCTCTCATTCCCACGCTGCTCTATATCCTCGGCTTCACACTTTCAATAGAAACAGTCGGGGCGGCACTGATACTCTGGTCAGTCCACGGCACGTTGGGCATGTCACTTGAAAATGAAATAGTGTTCGCATGTTTCCACTCGCTCTCGGCATTCTGCAACGCGGGATTTTCCACCCTGCCGGATGGGTTGTCGAATCCAATGCTGCTCGGACACAACAATTCTATTTACTGGATAATGTCAATGCTGATTATCGCGGGAGCCACCGGATTTCCCATCCTTGTCAACGCCAAGGATGCCGCAGTAGAGATTCTGACCCGCAAGTGGCAGAAACTGAAGCACCGCCCTACACAGCCGCGCACCGTGCATCCGTTTGACATGAACACAAAGATTGTGCTGTTCACATTCTCGATTCTATTCATTGCGGGCACCCTGCTCTTTTTCATCCTTGAATACACCAACAGCCTTGGGGGCATGGACCTGTGGAGCAAAATCACCCAGTCGGCCTTCAATTCCGCTGTCCCGCGCAGCGCCGGTTTCGCATCGGTGAATCCGGCCGGCTTCCTGAACGTGACCCTCGTGATGATTATGTTTCTGATGTGGGTGGGCGGCGGCTCGCAGTCAACCGGCGGCGGCATCAAGGTCAACACCCTCGCAGCCATCTGGCTCAATCTTCGCGCCATTGTTACCGGAGCGCCGAGAGTCACGGCCTACAGACGCACAATAGCCATTGGCTCCATACGCCGTGCCAATGCCGTTGTGGCAATTTCCATTTTCAGCTACTTCGTGGTGTGCTTCCTGCTGCTCGGTTTCGAGCCTGAACTTCCGGCCCGGGATCTTCTGTTCGAAGCCTGCTCGGCATTGTTCACCGTAGGCTCGTCACTGGGCATCACAAGCCAGCTGTCGGCGCCGTCGGAGATTCTGCTGTGTGTAGCCATGTTCCTGGGGCGTGTAGGCATCGTCTCGTTACTCATAGGCGTTGTGCGCCGATCCAAAGCCGTTGACATCCAGTATCCATCGGACAATATAATCATAAACTGACAAAATCCAAAACCATCAGACCATGCGCTATCTTATAATAGGACTCGGAATCTACGGAAGCAATCTCGCCATTGACCTCACGAACATGGGCCATGAGGTAATAGGCGCTGATTCCAATCCCTCACTCGTGGAGGCAATAAAGAACTATATTTCAACGGCCTACATTGTCGACGCCACGGACGAGGCCGCTCTTGCAGCGCTGCCGCTGAAAAACGTGGACCTCGTCATTGTGGCCATAGGCGAGAATTTCGGGGCTTCGATACGCATTGTGGCCCTGCTTAAGAAACTCGAGACCAAGCATATCTATGCCAGAGCCATAGACAAGCTCCATGAATCAATTCTTGAAAGCTTTCAGATAGACCGGATACTGACTCCGGAACAGCGCGCCGCCTTTGATCTGGTCAACGAGATGGAGGTCGACGCCGGCATCACGTCGCTGAGAATCGACGATGACACCTTCATCATGAAATTCAAGGCTCCTGACGAGTTCACAGGCACACCCTACCACAGTCTGGACCTTGACAAAGACTTCAACCTGCATCTGATAGCGGTGACCCGTCCGGCACCGAAACGCAACGTTCTCGGAATCGAACGGAATCACCCCGCCATGCTGCCGGATTTCATGGAGCAGACAGTAGAGTCAGGCGACATATTCATCTGTCAGGGCAGCAAGGAGGCCTATCAGCATCTGTACCGGCACATCAATCACTGATTTGGGGCCGGCTCTTAGTCATCCGGAACGGAGACTGCGAATATATGTTGACGCTCCCTTTTCCCGGAACTACCAGCTCACCTATATCGGCGTTGTCTATGTCCAGACTGAACCGATAGCCTTCAGGTATGGAATCCACCCGTACAGTTCCGACTGCGGAACAGATGTCAGTGTAAAGTTCAGCTCCGTTTTTAAGGCCTGAATAATTGACCGAAACAGCATGGCTGTCCAACATGGTCAGGGAATAGGATGACGAAGACAGGTATTGGAATGCATCCTTGATCTGTCTCACGGCATATTCATAACGTGGCTGGATACCTATCGATGTGATTTCACATCCTGTCAGTGTCACCCTCTTGCCCCCGAAGATTTCCATGTATCCTCCGGAAATACCGTTAAAATACAGTCCGCAGTCCATTCCACGGGCCACGACATCGTCCAGAACAACCTTATTCAGCATTCCGCGGGGCAACACGAATGCCAGTTCAATATCTTCGGCAAGATCTATGTCAATAATCTTGTCACTGTCGGCCGGATTATCGACAAAAGACCGGAAATCCATATCCACCCTGAGGATTCCCGCAGAATCGGACAAGAAATGCAACATCGGCTCCAGGGCCTCGTTGAACCTCACTTCCGGTACAGTAACGGAATCCGATTCGGTGACAGAGATAATGGTCACGCTGTCAATGGGATTATAATTCGAGAAATCGGAAGCGAAATGAAGCGTAGAGAATGTGTCGAGGGCGAGCGTCATGATGTTTCGCCCGCGATTGTTGTCAATGGTGACCACCACATCCTTGCGGTTGGCCTGATTTCCCATACCGAGGCCGAAGATGGCCGATGCGATGATTCCGGCCAGCACAAGGGCAAATACTATATATGATGTTTTCTTCATGTCAGGATTGTTTTAGATATTTTTCATACATTTCAGCAAGAGCGGCCGGAGTTATGTCCAGAAGCGAAAGCCTGCGGAACAGCTCATCGAGTCTGTCGGCCATGAATTCGTCCTTGCGCATTCTTCGCACTATAGCCGGAGCTTCGGCCGAAATATAGTAACCTATGCCGCGCCGGTTGGAGATTATGTCGTGTGACGACAGATAATCGTAGGCCCTCATCACGGTATTGGCGTTGACCTCCATGTCGGCGGCGAAGGCCCTTACCGAAGGGATTCTGTCGCCGGGACGTTTCACGCCCGACATTATGTCATCGGCTATTCGGTCAGCGATCTGAAGATAAATCGCCTTGTCGTTTTCCTTGAATTCCATAATCAGATATCAATTGATTACCAATGGTCCTCCACATCCATCTCCCGGAGACGGAAGTAAGCGAGTGCGTATGATACCGGAACAATCACAATAGTGCTGCCTATCAGCCATCTGCGGCAGTAGTCATAGCCATAGTATGCACCTTCATGATTCTGAAGGCAAACCGTTACTATGACGGCGCAAATCAGGACTATCAGCGCCAGTGACACGAAGGTCTTTCCGTAGGCGTGTCTGTGCCACAGAATGCCCCCGAGCATGAACAGAGACTGCAAAATAAGGAAGGGACAGATCACGTAGGCCTTGACGTGCAGCAGATAGCCTATTATGTTGATGGGACGGAGCCACAGGCCGCTTCCTGCAACAGATGAGAACAGAGCGAGACTGACAATCTCTATGGCATAGCAAACCAACGGGTAGGCCAGCACAAAGAACAGCACCGAGACAATCCAGCGCACAAGAAATTTTTCGAACGTAGATGCGGGAAACATCACAGACTCAAGACGCTGTTCCTTCGTCGAAAGTCTCGCGCCGATAAATGAAGCGGAGACAGTGCCGAACAGATAGGCCCCGCCGGCAAACAGCATGGCCAGCGTCACCCGACTGCGGTCGTCGGCGTGTGATTCTCCGTTCATCATGTAGATATGGGGCGATGAATAATATTCCCAGTCCAGAAATACCATAGCGAGGAATATGACCAGTATAATGCCGGCTACAAGCAGCAGACGCATAAGCATCATGCGGCCGTTTTCAAGGAGTTCCTTGCCAAGCAACATCCTCAGGCGCGTGAGGTTGAAAAAATCATTCTTCATTTCCATCTTCTGTCTCTATAAACTGATTGTTCAACAATTCCGGCTCCGAGAGCGCGAACTCAAAAAGTGTCTCCATATTGACTGCCGTCTCTTGTCCCGCTGAACCCGGTATGATAATCTCGGCGCCTCCGAGCGAAGCACGTGAAAAGAGGGCTTCGGATGCGAGAGCTTTATTGTCAGTGGTGAAAAATCTGAGCCGTGAGGCAACCGAGTGCAGACTCCGGTTGAAAATCAACCCGTCCTCTCCGAGAATGGTCACATGGTCAAGCAATGTCTCCACATCACGTACCTGATGAGTGGATATGATAATTGTGCGTTCATCGGTCATGTTTGTGGAGATGAGTCTGCGGAAGTTGCTTTTTCCGGGAATATCGAGTCCGTTGGTAGGCTCGTCCATGAGAAGCAGCGAAGTGTTGCAGGCCATAGCGAAACACATAAAAGCTTTCTTTTTCTGTCCCATGGACAGCGAGCCGAGGTTCACATCGGGCTGCAGTTCAAATGAGAGCAGATGCCTGATGAAATCCTCGTGAGAGAATTTCGGATAGAATCCGGAATGGGCCTTCACATAATCGGCAAAGGGAATGGAGGGCATGGTGAACTCTTCGGGGACAATGAAAATGTCAGAAAATGTTTTGGGGAGTCTGAGCCGCGAATCCACGCCGTTGACCAGCACTTTTCCGCCGGACGGGGTCAGCGCCCCCGCCATGAGATAGAGCAACGTGGATTTCCCGACGCCGTTACGTCCGAGCAGCCCGTAGATCTTTCCTTCGGCAAACGAGAGGTCGAGGCCGTCATAGACTTTGGCTCCTTTTCTCGAATATGAGAATGACAGGTTTTCTATTCTAACCATTGTATTAGTGTATGGGTATATTAGTACACTGCAAAAGTAGGCTATTTTTTCTTATCAGCAAATTTTTCACCGGAATTTTTTCAAATAAAATCAGGAACCACGATAAAAGAGAAAAGGGGAACGTTTTTTAGGACGCTCCCCTCACTCAAAGTAGAGAGATATATCACTTATTTGACAGTGAGATAATTTACTTCTGTCCGGCTCCTGAATCGCCGGAGTCTCCGGAGTCACCGCCATCATCGCCGCCGGTCGAAGGTATGTCGGCCGCATCGGCCACAACATGAATCTTCATACCTCCGGCGGCTGAGCCTATCGAATGGTTCTCCTGGAATACAGGCAGCGAATAGGCCAGATTATATGTGCCCGGATCAAGATCCTTGGTGGGGATGTTTATCCCGTAGGGGCTGATGTAGTTGGTGCCCATGGGATAACCGTCAAGAAAATAGCTGACGTTACTTGTCCCTGCATTCTGGTCCTTGATATTTGACGTCACCTTGACGGCAACAACCTGAATATCCTCCGGCTTTACAACGTAGACTTCGTTATTGATCACCGTATTGGTAGCTGCGAATTCGAGCTTGATGTCCACATCGGGAACATCGTCGTCATCGCTGCAGGAAGTAAATGCAGTCATAAGGGGCAACGCCATAAGTGCAAATAAAAACTTCTTCATTTGATGTGTAAATTAAAACTTGTTTTGATAAATATTATATATGTAATTGTGTGTTTTGGGGTTTCTTACCGTGTTCAATTGTTGAACGTCAGCATGTCATCCTTGACGTCGATCACAATGGGCTTCTCCTTGTCAACTTTCTGTGCCAGAATATCCTTCGACAACTGGTTGAGCACAAGCCTGTGAATGGCGCGCTTGACAGGTCGGGCACCGAATTCGGGGTCATAACCTTCCTCGACAAGATAATGGAGGGCGGCGGGAGTGACCTCAAGAGTGACACCGTTGGTGGCAAGCATCTTCTTGATGCTGCGGATCTGGAGTCCTACTATCTCTTCGATTTCCTTCTCGTTGAGCGGAGTGAACATTATGGTCTCGTCGATACGGTTCAGGAATTCGGGACGAATTGTCTGTTTTAGCATTTCAAGCACCTCGTTCTTGGTCTTTTCCACCGTCTCGTCATGATTCTCGGGGGTCATCTTGGCGAAGTTGTCGCGTATGACTGACGAACCCATGTTGGAGGTCATGATTATTATGGTGTTCTTGAAATTGACCAGACGGCCTTTGTTGTCGGTCAGACGTCCGTCGTCAAGCACCTGAAGGAGGATATTGAACACATCGGGATGCGCTTTCTCTATTTCATCGAAAAGAACCACGGAGTAGGGTTTGCGTCTGACGGCCTCGGTCAGCTGACCGCCTTCGTCGTAACCAACGTATCCCGGAGGCGCTCCGACAAGACGGCTCACGGTGTGCTTCTCCTGATATTCGCTCATATCTATTCGCGTCATCATATTCTCGTCATCGAACAGATATTCGGCAAGAGCCTTGGCAAGCTCGGTCTTGCCCACACCGGTTGTTCCGAGGAATATGAACGAGCCTATGGGCCGGCGGGGGTCGTTAAGACCGGCACGGCTGCGGCGGACGGCATCGGCTATGGCGCGGATGGCTTCCTCCTGCCCTACCACACGCTGATGAAGCTCTTCCTCGAGATGGAGAAGTTTCTCTTTCTCGCTCTGGACCATCTTGTTGACGGGAATTCCTGTCCAGCGGGAAACCACATCAGCAATGTCCTCTGCGTCAACCTCTTCCTTAATCAGCGCTTTCTCGCCCTGCATCATGCGGAGCTGTTCCTGAATCTCGGCGTTTTCCTGCTCTTTCTGCTGCACTTTGGAATAGCGGATTTCGGCCACCTTGGCGTAATCTCCTTCACGTTCGGCGCGGTCAGCCTCGAAGTTAAGCTGCTCGATATCGATCTTGTTCTGCTGGATGCGGTTTATGAGGTCCTTTTCGGCACGCCACTTGGCGGTGTATTCTTTCTCTTCCTCGCGCATCTCGGCGAGTTCTTTTTCGATTTCCTTTACCTTAGGCTTGTCGCCTTCGCGCTTGATGGCCTCGCGTTCAATCTCCTTCTGGGCTATGCGGCGGGTAATCTCATCGAGAGCCTGCGGCACCGAGTCAATTTCCAGACGCAGTTTCGAGGCAGCCTCGTCGACAAGGTCAATGGCTTTGTCGGGGAGGAAACGGTCAGTGATGTAACGCTCCGAAAGCTGCACGGCGGCAATAATCGCCTCGTCACGGATACGCACCTTGTGATGGTTCTCGTAACGCTCTTTCAGACCGCGGAGAATGGCTATGGCGCTCATCTCGTCAGGTTCATTGACCATCACTTTCTGGAAACGGCGTTCAAGCGCCTTGTCTTTCTCGAAATATTTCTGATACTCGTCAAGAGTGGTGGCGCCTATGCTGCGGAGCTCACCACGTGCAAGCGCAGGCTTGAGGATGTTGGCGGCATCCATAGCGCCCTCGCCTTTTCCGGCTCCCACAAGAGTATGGATCTCATCGATGAACAGGATTATCTCTCCGTCGCTCTGGGTCACCTCGTTGACAATGGCTTTCAGACGCTCTTCAAATTCGCCTTTATATTTCGCGCCGGCCACAAGAGCACCCATGTCAAGGGAGAATATCTGTTTGGAGCGGAGGTTCTCGGGAACGTCGCCACGGACAATACGCTGCGCCAGACCTTCGGCTATGGCCGTTTTTCCTGTACCCGGCTCGCCTATGAGCATGGGATTGTTCTTGGTACGGCGGCTCAGAATCTGGAGCACACGGCGGATTTCGTCGTCACGGCCTATTACCGGGTCAAGCTTACCGGAGCGGGCACGCTCGTTGAGGTTTATGGCATATTTGCTGAGGGCGTTGTAAGTGTCCTCGGCACTCTGGTCAGTGGCTTTCTTGCCCTTACGGAGTTCTTCGATTGCGCTCTTGAGCTCGCGTTCGCTCAGGCCGGCATCCTTCAATATGGTGGAAGCCTGAGAACCGACCTCGAATATAGCCATGAGGATAGACTCGAGAGTCACATATTCGTCTCCCTGTTTCTTGGAGATGTCAAGGGCTTTCTGAAGTACATCATTGGAATAGCGGCTGAGATACGGCTCCGACCCGCCCGAGACCTTGGGCAGGGATGCTATCTCATTGTCAATCTGCCTGTCGACGACGCTGATATTGGCGCCGACCTTGGCAAAAATGAACTTTATCAGGCTCTCGCCCTCGGTCATCACGCCTTTTAACAGATGTACCGGTTCTATAGCCTGATTGCCGTTGCCTTTGGTGATTTCAAATGCTTTCTGAATCGCTTCCTGCGATTTGATTGTGAAATTATTGAAATTCATAACGGTATGTTGTTTTTGAGTGTTTGTTCTGTTTTAAGTATTTGCTTGCATGCTATTCGTTTAACAATCTTTGTGTAAACTTAGTTGCATTCACCTTAAATTTTTCACAAGCAGACGTGTTATTTCATCAAGTTTTGCTAATTTTGTAAATGCAATTCTTTTGCCAATCTGAAATCATGTCATGAAGTGAATTGAACTTTTTGAATATTAAGATCTATGGTAAGGCGCCGCATCCTGATCTCCGCCCTGCAAAACGGGGAAAAGCGGACAGGAAAACCGGCCATGGATATTGAGACACCGGAAGCTCGGTCACTTCAGTTTTTAACATATAGAAACAAGTTTAATCATTTCCACTCCAACGGAACAAAAGACAATAGAATGAAACATATAATAATAACAGTCATCACCCTTCTGCTGTCGGTTTCGGCCTCGGCCCAGGCCGTAGGCGCCCAGACCCAGCAGTTCTTCCAGCTGCCCATAGTTCCGGATTCCATAAAGAACTTCCAGAACCGCTGCGACTACATGATTACCCACTACTGGGACTTCTGCGACCTGAAAAAAGCGTTTTCGTCACGTGACAAAATGGCAGATGCCTTCAACATGTATCTCTCGTTCATGCCCTACGCCTCGGCCACATCGGTGTATGCGTCGGTCAACAAGTTCATGGACAACATTTCAAAGAAGCCTGACGACGTGCTTTTCATAGCCGGTCTGGCCGAAAACAATCTGTTTGCCGACACGGCCCAGTTCCAGAGCGAGGAACTTTACAGCCTGTTCCTTGACAATGTGCTGAAAAACAAAAAGCTTAACAAACAGCAGCGCGAGCGTTACGAGAAACAGTCAAAGGTGCTCCACAATTCGCAGGAAGGAATGATTGCACCCGATTTCGAATACACGGACCTCAACGGGACCAAACAGAAGTTCACGCCTGACACCACCAAATTCGCCACCATACTGATGTTCGTGGTGCCGGGTGACCCGCAGTCCGACCTCGACAAGATACGCCTCGATGCCGACATCAAGACCTCGCAGCTCGTGAAGAGCGGCCGCGTGCGCATTGTGTGCATAGCCTACGAGAACGGCGACGGCTCCCTGTCCTGCCCCGAAGGATGGGAAACCGGATATGCCCTTGACGTGAACGAAATCTACGACATGCGCCACACTCCGCGCTACTATATCCTGAACTCCGACGGCAAGATTCTGCGCAAAGGTTCGGAAGTGGAGCCGGTGCTCAACGTGATGCAGCTGCTCAGAGTACCCAAGAAAAAGCCTTCGGCATCACAGGAGTAATCCGTCAGGAGAGCATGCCGCACGCAACCGGCCTGTAAAAAACAAAGAAACAATAAACCGCCAACAATATAACTTCATGAGTAAGTTCGCCCAATCGCTAATACGCCTGTACCTGAGATTCTCAGGATTTTCCTACACCAACATGGCCCGTCTTTTCATGCGCCTTTTCGTAGGAGTGATGTTCATGCAGTTCGGCATCAAGCATCTTGTCCTCTACTCTCAGCTGCAGAACAGTTTTCCGACCATGCTGGGCCTGTCGCCCACATTCTGCCTGATAACCATGATAGTCATAGAGCTCGTTTGCTCGCTGCTCATAATAGTGGGATTCCTCACGAGGCTTGCCACAATTCCGGCCGTACTGTCAATGATAGCGGCTGAAATCTATATTCTGAAGGACCTTGTGCCCCACACGGCAGTATGGGGTCTCAGCTCCACCCAGCCCGGCTATCTGCCCATCATGTTCATAGGAATCTTCCTGTTCATCCTGCTGGCCGGCCCCGGCAAAATCTCGGTTGACTATTTCGTTTCCATTTTCATCATCTCCCGTCAGGGCCGCGACGAGAAAGAAGAGCTCGACGAGGTCTGACCCATATCAAGCACGGAATTGCCCAATGAGAATAGCAGCATTGATTTCAGGCGGGGTTGACAGCGCCGTTGCCGCTCACCGGCTTGTGGAGCAGGGTCATGACGTGGACCTGTTCTACATTCGCATAGGACTCGACAATGGCGAGGGCGATTGCTCGGCCGAAGAAGACATAGAGATGTGCAGCCTGATAGCCCGGCGCTACGGACTGCCGTTTCAGGTAGTGTCCCTGCATCAGGAATACTGGGACAATGTGATGCAGTATGCCCTCGACACCGTGAAGCAGGGCCTTACGCCCAATCCGGACGTCATGTGCAACAGAATGATAAAGTTCGGTTTCTTCGAGCAGCGGTGGGGCCACGAGTTTGACCGTACGGCCACAGGCCACTACGCCAGAACTCTTGAAATGGACGGCAAAACCTATCTCGGAACGGCGCCCGATCCGGTCAAGGACCAGACGGACTTCCTGTCGCGGATAACATATCAGCAGCTCTGCCACATAATGTTTCCCATAGGCGACCTCCCCAAGAGCGATGTGCGGCGCATAGCCGCGGAAGCCAAACTGCCCAATGCCTCGCGCCGCGACAGCCAGGGAATCTGTTTCCTCGGCAAAATCAACTACAACGATTTCATACGCCGCCACCTCGGCGAGAAACCGGGGGCCATAGTGGAGATAGAGACCGGCAGGAAACTCGGGGAACACAGAGGCTACTGGTTCCACACCATAGGCCAGCGCAAAGGACTCGGACTGAGCGGCGGGCCGTGGTATGTGGTCAAGAAATGCATCCCTGACAATGTGGTCTACGTTTCACGCGGTTACGACACCGAAAAACAATACGGACGGACCCTGCACCTCGACGAGATGCACTGGATCACGGCCGACCCGTGGCCGGAAGAATGTTCCGGCGCGGCAATCACCTTCAAAAACCGTCACTCTCCCGAATTTATCGGAGGAAAACTGACCCGCATAGCTCCGGGCGAATATCTGGTTGAAAGCGAAAACAAAGTCCAGGGAATAGCCCCCGGACAATTCACGTCGATCTACACGCCGGACCGCCGTATATGTCTCGGAAGCGGCGTCATAACCGGCCGTAACGTGACGCTCTGAGCCGCCTTCTTCCCTAAAAAACTTCAACAGACACAATTCAAAGAAGACTCCAATGAACAAATCCCGCATACGCCTCAAGGTTCTCGGCATTTCCTACTCGCAGATTCAGTCCGGCGCCTACGCCCTGATTCTCGCCCAGGTGGGAGGCCCCTACCGCATCCCGGTGGTGATAGGAGCCTCGGAGGCACAGTCCATAGCTCTCAAAATGGAGAGCATCACTCCCCCGCGCCCAATGACCCACGACCTCTTCGTCAGCTTCGCGCACGCTTTCGGAGTCACCCTGCGCGAGGTCTTCATCTATCGATTCGAGGACGGAATCTTTTCCTCAGAGCTTTCGTTCACGGACGGAGAGCGCACGGTGGCCATTGATTCCCGCACTTCCGACGCAATAGCCATTGCCATGCGTACGGGAGCGCCCATCTACATCACTCCGGAAATCCTTGAGGAAACAGGATTTCTCCTTGAAGAGAAATCGGCCGGCGAGGACGAGGAAGCGGCAAAGGACGCTCCGGAATACACCGGAGAGGAGGACGATGACGACACCGCCATGACCCCGAGGCTTCCGAAACTGGAAAAGTACACCATTGAGGAACTCGAACGCACCCTGGCGCAGCTCATTGAGCAGGAGAACTACGAGGAAGCGGCCCACGTCAATGAAATCCTCAAGATGAAGCGCGCCTCGAAAGAGGGCGGCGAATCCGAAATGCAATAACCCTAACAAAAAGATATTACCAAAAAACACCTCACAACCAAATCATGTCAGCGATCAAAGTAAAACTCGCCGTGATGAACTTTCTGGAATTCGCCGTATGGGGCGCATATCTGGTTTCACTCGGCATCTATCTGTCCGGCGTAGGACTCGGCGATAAAATCTACTGGTTCTATACCGTGCAGGGCATAGTCTCAATCTTCATGCCGGCAATCATTGGCATAGCGGCCGACCGCTGGATACAGGCGCAGCGTATGCTGAGTCTGTGCCATCTGATAGCCGGTGTGGCCATGGGCGCCGCGGGCCTCTACTGCCTCGGCGCAGGAGAGGCGGTGGAATTCGCTCCGCTTTTCACCCTCTACACCATCTCCGTGGCATTTTTCATGCCTACGATAGGTCTGGCCAACTCCGTGGCCTACACGGCTCTGGGCAAAGCAGGCCTTGACACCGTGAAGCATTTCCCGCCCATCCGCGTGTTCGGAACCGTGGGCTTCATAGCGTCGATGCTGTTGACCAACTTCCTCGTCATCGACGGCTCGCAGATGCAAGCCACTTTCTGGCAGCTCATCTCGTCGGCAGTGTTCAGCTTCATCCTCTCGGCCTACGCGCTGACCATGCCCTCCTGCCCCACAGCCGGCAAGGACACTTCGCAGAAATCGCTCTCGGAGGCTCTCGGCCTGCAGGCGTTCGCCCTGTTCAAACAGAAGAGCATGGCCATCTTCTTCATCTTCTCCATGCTCCTGGGTGTGTCGCTGCAGATAACCAACAGCTACGGCACCACGTTCATCAACGCTTTCCAGAGCGTGGCCGAATATGCCGACAGCTGGGGCGCACGCAACGCAACCGCGCTCGTGTCGCTCTCGCAGATGTCGGAGACGCTGTGCATTCTGCTGATTCCCTTCTGCCTCAAACGTTTCGGCATCAAGGGAGTGATGATGATAGCCATGATAGGCTGGGCGCTCCGTTTCGGATTCTTCGGCCTCGGCAACCCGGGTTCGGGAGTGTGGCTCTTCGTCCTCTCGATGATTGTCTACGGCGTGGCGTTCGATTTCTTCAACATCTCCGGTTCACTCTACGTTGACAAGCAGACATCGCCCTCCATCCGCTCAAGCGCCCAGGGACTTTTCATGCTCATGACCAACGGCATCGGTGCCACAGTAGGCACACTGGCCGCCGGCGCCGTGGTGAACCACTATGTGTTTGACCGCCCCGACACCGCGCAGCAGATAGCCGGCTGGCACACGTCGTGGTACATATTCGCGGCCTACGCTCTTGTGGTTGCCGTGCTTTTCTGGCTTGTTTTCCACGATGACACCAAGCCCCGCGTGACCGGACGCGAGGCCGCCGATGCCGACGGCAATGACGCCGACGGTTTCGTAACCGTCAACGACAACGATTCAGCCGTATGATAATATTCCACGCTCCCGACATTGAAAGCACCCTGACCCTACCGGAGAGCGATTCGCAACACGCCGTGAGGGTCCTGAGAATGACGGCCGGCCAGGAGCTGACCGTGATTGACGGACGCGGCAACCGCTTCCTCTGCCGCCTGACCGACGCGCATCCCAAACACGCCCGGGTGGAAATCACCGGCAGGGAGCTGATGCCGCTGTGCTGGCCGCAGACCATGACCATAGCCGTGGCCCCGACCAAACACATTGACCGCATGGAATGGCTCGTGGAGAAGCTGACCGAGATAGGGGTCAACCGGATTGTCCCCCTGCTGGGCAAGCGCTCCGAGCGCAAGGAAATCAAGACCGAGCGCCTGAACAAGATAGCGGTGTCGGCCATGAAGCAGTCACTAAAGGCGGTTCTGCCCGAAATATGGCCCATGACCCCGGTCCGGGAGTTCATAGGGAGATGCGACGCCGCCCAACGGTTCATTGCCCACTGCGACGACAGTTCGGAGCGCCGCCTGCTGGCCCGCGAGTACACTGCCGGAAAGGACGTGGCCCTGATGATAGGTCCGGAGGGCGATTTCGCGCCTGACGAGATAGAGCTCGCCCTTGCCGGCGGATGGATTCCGGTGAGCCTCGGCGACAACCGGCTCCGCACCGAAACCGCGGCTCTGTGCGGCTGTGACACCTTCCACATCATTGACCAGATAAACTAACCAAACAGATATGACCGACAATATAATCCACAGCATCTCCGCCGACGAGAACTTTTTCCTGCTCGCCGGCCCATGTGTGATCGAGGGTGAGAAAATGGCCCTTGACATTGCTGAAAACATAGTGAAGCTGACCGAACGGCTCCACATCCCCTACATTTTCAAAGGCTCCTACCGCAAGGCCAACCGCTCGCGCATAGATTCGTTCACCGGCATAGGCGACATGGAAGCGCTCGCGGTGCTGGCGAAAGTGCGCGAGGCTTTCGGCTGCCCGGTGGTAACGGACATCCACTCTGCCGAGGAAGCAGCCATGGCCGCCGATTTCGTTGACGTGCTCCAGATTCCGGCGTTCCTCTGCCGCCAGACCGACCTGCTCGTGGCCGCCGCCCGGACCGGCAAGACCGTCAACATCAAAAAGGGCCAGTTCCTCTCGCCGGAAGCCATGAAGTATGCCGTGCAGAAAGTGCGCGATGCGGGCAACGACCGTGTGGCCGTCACGGAGCGCGGCGTGAGCTTCGGCTACCACGACCTCATCGTTGACTACCGCGGCATACCGCAGATGCAGTCATTCGGCTACCCGGTGATTCTTGACGCCACCCACTCGCTCCAGCAGCCCAACCAGTCAGCGGGAGTGACCGGCGGACAGCCCGAGCTGATAGAGACCATAGCCCGCGCGGGAATAGCCGTGGGAGTGGACGGTCTGTTCCTTGAAACGCATCCCGAACCGGCCAAGGCCAAGAGCGACGGGGCCAACATGCTTCCGCTCGCCCAGCTGCCGGAACTGCTGGAGCGGCTCTGTGCCATCCGCGCCACCGTGGCCCGCTTCTGACGGCCGGATTCCCGCAGAAACCAACCCCTTGAAACCCAAAATCGGGGCGCTGCCTGAGCAGCGTCCCGATTCTATTATAATGTCAAACTAAACAGTGAGGGTGCGAATCAGATGCCGAGGTCTTTCTTGACGGCTTCGATTTTCTTTTTGGCGCGTTCGTTGGCGGCGTCGTAGTCATCGGCCGATGCCATGGTGTCATGCACTTCCATGTAGAACTTGATCTTGGGTTCTGTTCCGGAAGGACGGATGGAGACCTTGGTGTGGTCAGCGGTGAAGTACTGGAGCACGTTGGAGGTCACGGGCATGTCAAGCTTCTCGGTGGTGCCGGCCTCTACGTTGGTCTGTGTCAGGGTGTCATAGTCCTTGATGGTGACAACCTTGCTGCCGCCGAGTTCCTTGGGAGGATTGGCGCGGAATTCGCGCATCATTTTCTGAATTTCCTCGGCGCCGGTCTTGCCGGGACGTACCACGGAGATACCCACCTCGTGCGAGTAACCGTACTTCATGTAGATGTCCTGAAGCATCTCGAGGAAGTCCATGCCTTTTTCCTTGGCCCATGCGAGAGCCTCGGCCATGAGCGAGATTGCCGAAACGGCGTCCTTGTCGCGGCAGAAGTCCTCGGCCAGGAAGCCGTAGCTTTCCTCGCCGCCGCCCAGATAGCGGGCGGTGCCTTCGTTGGCGGCAATGACGGCTGCGATCCACTTGAAGCCGGTGTAGCAGTCATACATGGTGATATCGTTCTTGTCGGCGATTGACTTGATGGTCTCGGTGGTCACGATGGTCTTCACGATGTACTCCTTGCCTGTGAGGCGTCCGAGCTCGGCGTTGCGGGTCATGATGTAGTTCAGCAGAATCATCACGATCTGGTTGCCGTTGATGAGCACATACTCGCCCTTCTTGTCGCGGAGCACCACGCCGATGCGGTCGGCGTCAGGGTCGGAAGCCATTACCAGGTCGGCGCCCACTTCCTTGGCTTTGGCAATAGCCATTGCCATGGCCGGCGGGTTTTCGGGGTTGGGTGACTCCACGGTTGGGAAATCGCCCGAGGTGATGTCCTGTTCGGGCACGTGGATAATGTTCTCGAAACCGTAGTTTTTCAGCGATTCGGGGATGAGTGCCACGCCGGTGCCGTGGATAGGAGTGTAAACGATCTTCAGGTCACGGTGCTTGGCAATGGCCTCGGGGCTGAGCGACAGACCCTTGATTGCCTTCAGGAACGGCTCGTCGACGTCGCGGCCAATGATCTGGATAAGGTCGGGGTTGGCCTCGAACTTGATTTCACTGACGCCGCCGATTTTGTTGACGTGCTTGATGATGTTCACGTCATGCGGGGTTATGATCTGCGCGCCGTCTTCCCAGTAGGCCTTGTAGCCGTTATATTCCTTGGGGTTGTGCGATGCGGTGATGTTCACGCCGCTCTGGCATCCGAGATGACGGATGGCGAACGAGAGTTCCGGTGTGGGGCGGAAGCTGTCGAAGAGATAAGCCTTGATGCCGTTGGCCGAGAAGATGGCGGCAACGATTTCGGCAAACTTGCGTGAGTTGTTGCGCACGTCATGACCCACGGCCACTTTGATCTGGGGCAGGTCGGCAAACGCCTCTTTCAGATAGTTGGCAAGGCCCTGGGTTGCGGCGCCTACGGTATAGATGTTCATTCGGTTGGAGCCGGCGCCCATGATTCCGCGCAGACCGCCTGTACCGAATTCGAGGTCACGATAGAATGAATCAATAAGTTCTGTCTTGTCGGGATTGTCGAGCATACGCTTGACTTCGGCACGGGTTTCGGCATCGTATTCCTCGCCGAGCCATTTTTCCGCTTTGGCAATTACTGATTTCAAAAGTTCGTCGTTATTTTCCATTTTTCTGTTATTTAAGGATTTTAGTTATGAGCTTAAAGGTTTTCCGAGGGGCGCACGGCCTCTCACAAAGCAAATATAGCCAATAATATTAATAACAACAAAAGTTTCCTCGAAAATATAGCTAAACTACCCGCAAAAAACCTTAAAACCCCGAAGCGGCGGGGGGGAGGTCAGAGGGCGGAGGGGTCCGTGAGGTCTTTGGCGAGGATGCGGCCGGCGGAGTCAATGACGTAGGCCGAAGGCGTTGCGTGAATCACGTAGATTTCGCCGTCGTCCACCCGTCCGCCGGGCGAATAGCCCACGGTCCAGCCCTGGGGAAGCGTGGCGGCATGGGCGCGCCACTTGTCGCGGTCGGCATCGAAGGGGTCCACGGCCACAATCCTCAGCTCGCCCGCATCGATCATGGCGTTGAGCCTCTCGCTCGAAGCCATGCGGCTCTCCACGGCGGCACACACCTCGCAGTCCGGGTCATAGAACAGCAGCACCGTCTGCGGCGTCCCTTTCAGGGCGCCTTTCAGAGTCATCCGCTCCCCCTCGCGGGTCACGAAAGCGAAATCGGCCGCCTCCTGCCCCACCCTGTTCTTCATCACCTCGGTCCGATGGGCCTCAAACCGTTGGCGCAGGGCCGGCTCTATTGCCGGAGAGGCCACAATCCGCCTCAAAAACATGATGTAGAGTTCTTCGTCACGCAAGGGCGAATTAGGGTCATAAAGATAGCTGGCCGCCACATCGGACATGAAACGGAATGACTCGGGGCTTGCCGAAGCCCGTTTCATCAGCACGCCAATGGCGCTGTCGGCAACCGCCGTGTCAGCCGACAGCGAAAGCGTGGAGACAAAGCTTGAAAAATTGTGTTCAATGAAATCGGGGTCAAGACTGCGCTGATGGTCCGTGAAGTCCATGGCGTCCCAGAAGTGGAGCGCCACGAAAGCCGCGCGGCCGGCGGGGGTATTGACCGAGTCAGGAAACGCGGGCATTCCGAGAAGCAGCGAGCCGCTCCGCGCAACGGAATCGGCAGTGACGCCCGGGGCTTCCGAAGCAGTGCTTGCGGTATCATGCGACGGACTGCCGCATGCTGCCAAAACCAGACAAACGAGTTCCGGCATCAAACGACACCGGAACTGTCCAATCCTGCAATTCATTTAAACTTATAAGTGAGATGTTTTGTCAATTGTCAGCTTTTGTTCTTGTCTGCGGCATTATCTTCAATAGCCTTCAGGATGTCGGCGTCGGCCGACGGGTTACGGGTAAACTTCACTTCCACCGTGCCGCCATTGACTGTCTTGAAGTTCTCGTCCTGCAGCTCGAAGTAGGGATTGCTTATGCGTACCTTTGACTCCGTGGAGGCAGTGACGGAATTGATGGTACGGAAGCGGCAGCGGATACGGCGTATAGGTGTGGCGTTGTCCGCGTCTGTGACTATGGTACCGGTGGGGTTCTCATCCGTCAGGCGGGTGTTATAGTCCGTCCATGTAATGGTCTTGACATACTGTATGGCGGTCTTGGTGTTGTCAAATAGTGACTTTCCGCTCTTCACCACAAGGGTTCCCACGGGGTTGTTCTCAATGTCCTGACGGTCCGATTCAATGACGAACGACAGCGGGAAGATTGCCTTGTCAAGATTGTCCGGAATCACGAAGAACACGGTCAGAGGCTGTCCGGTACCGGAATGCACCTTGTTTTCAAGACGAGTTTCAAAACCGTAAGGGAATTCATCGCGCTTGTTGTAGTTTCCGGCAAACACCCTGTTGCGCCACACACGCCAGGGCGTACGGCATATCAGCGTCACCGTGCGGGCCACGCCCGAAGCCTGATCTATGACAATGAACGTCTCTTTCTTGCGTTCCGACGAGGGCGAAACGGTTCTTATCTCATAGAATCGCCAGTTGGCCACATCTGACATGTTCTTTATGTCGTCCGGCAGACTGTTGACATCCGTGACCGGGGTCATTGACTCGATTACCTGACCGTTGGTGCCGCTGTCACGTATGATTGTCGCGTCGCTGTACCGGTCCGCGCTCAGGTCCGGCTTCAGCTTGTAGCCGAAATAGACAGTGCGGCTTTCCTCGGTGGTCACCACATGAGAGGTGAAATTCACCCAGAGCATTGCCTTGCCGTCGGAAATATTGAGCATCTGCTCGGTGTCTACGTCAAACGAGAGATTGTTGTAGACCACGCCCCTCATCGCGGCCTGAGCCGTGGGGTATCCCTCTGACGACACGCCCTTGATGGTGACGTTGAAGCGGAAGTTGCGCAGCAGATTGTAGTAGTTGAACTTGTGGTCGGTGTCGAGCGCGCCGAGATTGATTTTGTAGTAGCTTGACACGGTGCTGCCGTTGTAACGTCCCTTGATGATAAGGGCCGTGGGGTTGACCGAGCTTGCCGGACGCTCGTAGATGAATTTCGGGTCCGCGGTGAACGCCAGAACATCGGCAGTCTTGTTGTCCAAATCAGCCGATTCGTCGCCGGGGAAAATGCCCGGATAGGAAGCGAGTTCGGCATAAGGTTTCTGAGTGTTGCCGGCCGAGAGATATTCGGGGAATTTATAGTGTTCCTTGTCCCACGGCGCTATGGAGCCGATTTTAGGGGTGTTGGTCATTGCGAATCCCTCCAGAACGAAATCGTCCGAGGCCGCAGGGTCTACCGCAACCCGAATCTGGGCGAAGTTACGAATCATGGGCACTCTCTGGAGTTTGTCCTTGGTATCCTGAGACGTCACCCATATATGTTCGCCCTCGGCGGTTACGGTTTCAGTTCCGTAGCCGGCAAGGAATTTCAGTCTCTGCCAGTAGGCTTCGGCACCGCCTGACGGCGTCACCTGCCCCATTATTGCCTCGCTGCCGTAAACATCGCCGGCAAGGAGGCTCTTGTCGCCCACCATGAGCGAAGTGCCTTTCGGCACGGCCACAAGGTGGAGCACACGTGGTTCCTCCGATTTGGCAAGCTCCACTTTGAATTCCACAATATCCGTGCCGGGCTTCTCGTCGGTGGCTTCATAGATCTTGCGCATGAAGTTGGCCGTCGGGTCATCCTGATTCTTCATCTCGAACTCAATGAGGTAGAGCTTCAGGGAGGCATAGTCAGGAGTCTCGCCCATTGCGCGGCTGCTCACCTGAGCCATGGCCGGAGCCTTGACCGAAACCGTCAGGGCGAACTTGTCGCCGAGGTCAGGTTCCGGGCCTTGCGGAGCAAGACTGTCCTCGGAGCATGCCCCCAAAGCCAACAAAGCCGATATAAACGATATGTATCTTAATATTTTCATATTTATGTCATATAATCTATTGAGAGTCATTTCAGCAGGTCATCGGGTTACTCGTCACCCCAAGTGAAAGGATAATATGGTATGCCGGTATCGTAAGTGGCCCTGTTGGTCTTATATTTTATTGTACCATCTTGCTTAACTTTAGAGTCCTTCCAGTACCATTCATCATATACACATCTTACAGAAGCATTGTTCTGGTCTTTGGATAATTTAAGAACACCACCAGTCTTTGAGGGCTTTTGAACGACTCGCCCTTGAGCGGTCCAATAACCATTCTGGGTTTTGCCTCCATACGTTTCAGCATCTACGTCATGAAGTGTAAACAACAAAGGTATGTACTGCTTATCTGACAACGAAGAAATATACCCCAATTCACTTCGTGTAGGCAAGCGCCAGCGTCCTGCCGGACAATCGAGTTCCTGATATGAAGCGCATCTCCGTTCAGCAAGGTCTTTTGACATAGGCATGGATTTTCCCCATGAGGAAGCCACCCGCAATATGGGGGCTATATATTGGTCCTTGTTCTCGTCAGCACCCTTATAGTTTTTAAGCGTTGAAGTGCCACCATTGACATGCGGTGCATTTTCAAAACTATAGTTCAAATTCATAGCTATGCGGGGGTCTCCTATTATGTAACGTGTACCTACGTTGAGCTGCGTGATGTGAATCAGATACATATTGGGGTTAGAATTACTACCGGACGATGCATTACCTGAAGGCCTGTACCAGTCTTGAACACCAGAGGTTGCCTGATTACCGTTTATATAACTATTGCCATATATAGGACCCGAGAGATCTCTATAAGTACCGCCCAGATTCATACGAGATCCGCTGTAATTGGCGACAGACTCAATGTACATCTGAGGATATTGCCAGATTACGATTGTCTGGGAGAAGGATTCATTTGTCTTGTGCTTTATGGTCACTTCTATCTTATATCGCGAATAGGCAGGTTCTTTCTCGGGTCTACGGGAAGAACTACTGATACGTTTTGATTCTGCGGGCAGGTAATATGGGATATTTGCTGTAGGAAGGGCTGACTGTTGGAAAATATTCAGATTGCTCAAAGTAGTACTTGTAGAACTTGTGTTGATTGCAGCCCATAAGTTGAGCGGGTGACGGATGTAAAGGTAGTCACCTCCTGCCAGTTCAGCATTCTGGTCGCGAAGAGCATAAGCACAGAGAGAGTCCGGAGATGCCTGACGGTTTGACTCGTCAATCTGCGCTTTTGTAATTGTAATCGGTGTTTCCGTACCCTCCGTAGTCACATAATACCTATAATAGGTCATTTGTATGTCTGAAATGTAGGATTCATGTGAGGTGTAATACGGAATAACTATATCTTCCACATTATCCATGGTGTAGGTGTTCTGGTCCACCACGAGATAGCGGGAGTCTTCGATGGTTATGTCCATATTGATGTCCGACCAGTCGACGGCGGTATAGCTTGCCGGAGAGATGACAAAAGGTTCATCGGGGGTGCTGCTTCCGAGCACTCCGACGTTGATGTTAACCTGATAGGCCACATTGCGCACCAGTTCGTTGGTCTTGACCACGGGAACCATGTAGTAGAAGTTCTGGAACTGAGTTGTTCCATCGCCCTCTTTCTGCCATGGCACCATGAGGGTTATGTAGGTCATGTGGGAGTCGGCGGCATCGGGCACCCATGAGTTGGGATAGGTGTAGAACGGAACCTTGGTCCGATAGGGATACTTGTTGGCGGATTCCGTATCAATGTCGGTCGAATTGGCCCACGGGGTATTGAAATAGTCGCCGGCCGCGTTGGTGTGGTTGGCGGGATTGACCGCCGAGCGGTAGACACCGTTGTTGAGAATTAGTTTGATCTGGTTGGTGAGCGGTTTCCATTTCTGGCCGCCGGCGTCGGTAACGGATTCCTCCACGCTTGCGGCAAGGGAAATCCTTGCGGCGGCGCGGCGGAGGTCAACGTTGCCGGTAGCGCGGTCCTGAGCGGTGTTGGCGCCGGTACGGGTCACTGTGGCGTCACCGTCCATGACGAAATCATCCGGGATGCCTACAGTTTTGAACACCTCGGAACTTACGGCTATACGCCGAATGTCGTCAAGAGCGGTATCGACGGTAATAGCCTCGGCGTCGGCATCGGGCAGGTTGGCCACTACGAGGGCGCCGCATGTTGTGGCTCCGGAGGGGAACAGGGCGTCGGCAAGCTCACGCGAGAATTTTTCCTGAATCACAACCTGAGTCTGTTTGTTGAAATCATATTTCTTCACAAACTTGGGTTTGCCCGATGGATTGTCGGCGGGATAGAGACAGAGCACAAGCGAACGGATCACATTCTCGTTGTTGTCATCGTCGGCCATGGTGGCTTTGGAGACGGCCCGCGAGTTCTTCACATTAAGGGTTATGTATCCGGCTTTGCTCTGGTCGTCAAGGCCGGGAAAATCGGCGTCGTCATCAGAGCATGCCGTCACCGCCGTCATGGTAATGACGGCCGCAATGAGAGCCGATAGATAATGTCTTATATATAGTCTACGCAACATAATGGTCGGTTAGAGTGAAGCGTTCTGGTTTATGGTAAAATATCTGTCATTAGTGTAGATGTTGCCGTCAAGCACAGGCGCGTCGATGGCATTGCCCCACGGGGTCTTGACAATGATCTGCAGACGCGCGGTGTTGTTTTCTCTCGGGCTAAGGTCAGAGGTCCTGATGCGGAGTTCAATCACCTCGTTGGGAACGATGGTTCCGGAAGCCGGACCCTCGAAACTGAATGCCGAGGGATTGCCTTTCTGGGGAAGCAGCACGGCTTTCCATTCAAAGCCCGCGGGAGTCATGAACGAGAACCGGCAGACGAGGTCGCTCAAGTCACTGTCGAACGTGACGGTGGCTACGGGCGGATTGACATGACCGTTGAGCCATTTGATGTAGCCGTCCTGAGCCATGGTGATGTTATCCTTGTAGTCCCATTCCACTTCCTGGCTGTCCCAGTCAAGGACGGTGCATGTGAGTTCAAGCTTGAGTCCCGAAACTTCGGTCACGACGAACTCATAGATGTGGTTGCGGGTCATGTCGGTGTTGCCGAGCGATTTGCTCACGGGATAGTCGTAGGTGCGCTGCTCGCCCCCTGACTCCACCGTTATGTGAAGCACCGGCTCGGAGGCTGCCGGAGCCGACGACCGGGCGAATTCCGTGATGTAGAATCCCCATGCGTTCTTGCCGTCGATTGAAAGGCCGTAGGAGTTGCGGACCGTGGTGGCGTCAAACCAACCTTCATTGGCCATGCCGAAATGACACACGGCGGTGTTCGGTGTCCAACTGTTGGGCTCCACGGCGGGCAGATAGGCTCCGCGGGTGTTGGTGCCGGTGAGGGTGACGCCCACTATTTTCGCATCGGGGTTGCCGTTTTCGGCAAGAGCGTCGACCACGCGGATTTTTGCCATGGAGCGCTGCATGTCAATGGTGGTTCCGTCGGCGCTCAGATTGAGTTCCTTGTCGCGGTCAGTGGCTGCTGACAGTGCCGCGCGTGACACGGTGAACTGACGCAGTCCGGCCATGGGAATGAGGCGCTTGGCGTTAATGTCGGGCTGCCATGCCGTGGTTCCGCCGGCAATCGCTCCGGTGTAGCCGTAGGAAATCTGACGCTTGGAGAGTTCGTCCACGGAAGCCATCCAGTTGAGGCCGAAAGTGCTTCCGTCGCCGGTTCCCTTGAGGTTGGCCACAACGAGCAGCGAGAATGTGACATTGTCGCCCGTTGGCGGGAAATAACCCTGATTGATGTTCATGGTGAGGTTATAGTCACGATAGGTTCCGTCCGTACCGGAGGCAACAATGGCGAATTCGTCCTTGTTGAAAACCTTCATGACTCGGCCGTTGGCATCAAGGAACATGACCGACAGGTCATAGTCGGCGCAGTTGATGAAGCTTTCGGCGGCCAGAGCGTCTTCATCGGGATGGTCAGGATCCACGACAGCCCGGGAGCGTCCCCCGGTGTTGTCGACATTCCTTATATTAAAGGAGAGCCAGACGACGTCGGTCTTGTCGAAGCCGGGCTGGTCCTCGGGGCACAACGAGTTGTCGTTGACACACGAAGAACCCGCACCGAGCATAGCCAGAGCGGCCAGTGCCGTGAGTGTCCTCCTGCTGATTGCTGTTATTTTCATAGATTCTTCAGGTCAAGGGGATGGTTATTCAATAGGGCCTTCGTGACGGACTATGCGCCAGTCGTTGATGATGATCACGGTGCTCACCCAGCGGTTGCCTTCGTCAAGGAAGAAGGTCATGTTGTACTCGTCCTGACGGTCCAGATATTCCTGGTCGGTCATCTGCTGGTGGTAGAATCCCTTGACGAGCAGGGCGTAGTCACGGATGGAGATTCCGAGCACTTTCTTGCCGGTGGCATTGTTGATCACGGTGAGCTGCGGGTTGTTGGACTCCATCAGTCGGTTGAGGGTGAACTCGGCGAGCGAGGCTCCGAGCACGGCGCGCGATCCGGGCACCGATGCCTTGGAGGGGTTGGTGGGTGCGTCCTCGGGGTCGGTGTTGATGTCAACGGAGCCGGTGGCCAGATGCCAGGGGTGATAGCTGATGAGGGTCTGGGCGTCGCGCAGGGTGTTGTCGGCGTTGAGCCATCCGTTGGAGTCTGTGATGGTGAAGGTGAAGTTGCGGTGGTCCACCACGTCGCCGCTCACGTGCTGAAGCACCACGCGGATCACGTTGGTGTCTTTCATTACGGGCACGGTGAACTCGTGGGGGCGCGAGGGGCTGGCGTAAGGCAGGTCCACGTGGACCAGGCCGTGGAACAGAGGGGCCAGGTCTTTGTCGCGGTGGTGTCCGCCGTCACGTTCCTCGCGCTGCATGCGGCAGTGGAAGTCGGCCAGGGTGGAGACCGCTACTTCGCCGTCGGCGAGATCGAAGGAGCCTTTGCGGTCGCCGCCGCCCCAGACAAGGATGTCATACTGTCCCGGCTCGACGATCAGGGGCACTTTGTTGCCGTCCTTGAGCTCGCTGCGGGCGGCGTCGATGCGTTTAACGAGTTTGCCGGTGGTGCTGTCGAAGGCGAGCAGCGTGACGCGGTCAACTTCCTGACCGAACGCATCGGCGAATTTCATGTTGTGTGTGTACTCCAGACGGACCAGATTGTAGCTTTCCACGCAGTCGCTTTCGTCATAGATGGCGTGGCATCCGCTCATGGTGGCGGTTAGGGAAACTGCGGCCATCACCGCTGCCGTCAGCCCGTATATTTTCGCTTTAAGCTTCATGCTGTTAGGTTATATTATCTGTTTATTATCAGTTTGTTTCTTTATTTGCAGTGTGTCGGTTGCTCCGCGGACTGAGCCGGGAGGGGGGAGAGAGTGAGATATATGTCGACGGCCTTTCAGTAAGTAATCGGCTGAAGCGGCCGGGGAGTTTCGGAATTAAAGAGAGGGATTTCTGAACTGGCGGGGCTCGGGGCGGCTGTTGCGCCGGGGCCTCGGGCATTCAAGTCCCTTCTGCGGGTTCTGCCTGCGGGTGCTGCCTTTGCGGGCTGCCTTCGGGGCGGGAGGGTTTCGGAGAGGAAATCCGGAGTGGTTCGAGACCGGGGTTTCCGGGGATTGAGGAAAGTCAAGTTCCTTTGCAGGGGCTTTCGAGGGGCCGCTGCGTCAGTGGATCGGTGTCCGGGCCGTTAGACCTGAGGGCATCAGGCGCGGAAGTTAAAGAAAAAAAGCAATGGCTCTCCGAGCCGGGCGTCCCCGCTGAGCGCGGAGGCCATTGCCGATAAAGGATAAAATTATATATAGGTGAATATTAGTTCGGATTATTCGAGATTCACATCGTGGCTCACGAGATGCCAGTTGAGGACACGTACGTGGCAAGCAACATACTGCTGAACCTCTTCAGGTACATCAGGATTGTTTCCGGGAATACCGAGACCTACAAGACCGCTGATGGTGTAGTCATAGATGTGGTTGCGGACAACGCCGTAGAGACCACCGAGGTGCTCGATTTTGGTGTAGTAGGAAGTCACACCGTTCCGCCACCAGAGGATGTTGGTGAACAGAGGAATGTCCTGAGAATTGTCGGTACTGATATTGTACACAGCATGATAAGTGTTCTTATTTGTGCCATCGCTGACAAATGCCACCTTCGCTACATCATATGCGGCATTACCGTTATTGGCGCTCCACTGCTTGGCTGCTTTTTCCTTGAGATGCGCTACGGTGTAGTAAGCACCTGACCATCTCATCATGTCAAGACCTGCATCCTGAACAGAGCCGTCGGCATTGACTTTCTTGATAGTAGCCTTGAATACGATACCGGTAGCCTTATTGACTGTACGGTCGTTTACGTCGATGCCGGGGAATTTGGTATTCTCGTAGCAGTAAACTACGTTATCAACAGGATTATTGGAGTCGAATGTATGGTTTGTGAAATGGTCTGCAGAAGAGAGGTCCCAGGAAGTTTTTCTGAGAGTTGCGCCCGGATTTGTTTCAGCCCAGTAGGAACGTTTGTTGAATTCGTCGTTCCAGTTCCATGTAAAGTCAGCGTATGTAGCGTTGAGTTTCTTGAAAGCGTTGCTCTGGGTGGCGGTGTTGTAGAGCTGCCATCCGTTAATTTCAACAGCAAGCTTAGTCTCGACATTGTCAATGGTGAACACGCCGGGGTTCTGAACCTCTGTGTCAGAAACGCGCTTCTGAACGGGGAACTGAGCTCCATAATTTACGCGGACTTTTGCTGCAAGACGCTCAATGTTGATCTGCACGGGCTTGGCTTTGGCTTCTTCAGGCGTTTTCTTGATGAACGGAGTCACATCGTCGGTAACCTTCAGTTTACCGCCTGAGATATAGGAGGCAGAGGTCATGAGAAAGTTGGTGGTCTTGCCGTCCCATGAATCAGGAGGAGTTGTAGTCTTGTCAAGCACAGTGCTGAGAGTCATGTTTTCAAGCGATTTCATCTGCTCGGAATTGGGGTTGGCCACGCAAAGAACCTGAGCGGGGATTTCACCTACGTAACCCGGACCGGGCTTACCGAGAATGAGGATACCCTGAAGACCCTCTTGGTCAGCACCGGGACCTTCAGACTGCACCAGTGGCTCGAGAGGCTTCACCATGTTGGTGATGGTGGTTCCGTTTACGTGCTCGTAAACCAGCGGGAAAGCATTACCGTTCTGGTCAAAGAAAAGGAAGTAGAGATTCTCGTAGGAAATAGTTCCTTCATGCTCTACCGAACCCTCGAAATTAGCATCGGGCTCCTGAGCCTTGCTTCCGTGACCAAGACTTGTGAGATTGATTGCCATGTAGCTCTGGCCTTCCGCATTGGCGGGAGGATTGGGAGCATTCTCGTCGCTTGAGCAGCTCGTAGCAAAGAGGGCTACGGCCAAAGCGGGTAAAAAGAATAGTTTTTTCATAACAAATAAATGGTTTATAAAAGATTTGATTGATTTTTTCCCGTTTAGGAAAGAGGATTTTAAAGAATTATATGATTAGTAATCGGTTATTTGAAGTCAAAGGGGTTGGTTTATAATGTTTCGTGAGTTATCTGTCGGGGGGAATCATTTGGCAAGGTAGCCCATGCGGCGCTCGGTCTCGGCGATTGTGGCGGCTGCCTGGGGGAGACCCATTTTCTCGGCCTGACGGAAGTACTGGAGGGCTTTCGAGTAGTCCTTGCGGGCAATTTCGAGGGCACCGCGGGCATAGACGGCCTCGGCTGAGTTGCCGGCGCGCTCGGCATAGCGTTCGGCGGCAGCCACGTCGCCACGCACCAGGGCTGCGTTGACGGCGTTGAGGTTGGCCACGGGGTCGTCGGGGAACATGCGCACGGCAGTTTCGTAGACTTCGGTGAATCCGTCGCTTCCGGGCTCATATTCGCCGGCAAGGAGGTAGAGTTCGTTGAGGTCGAGGTTCTGCGGACGTGTGGCGAGCACCTGGCGGATTTCGTTGATGTCGCTGTAGTGGCGCACGTTGTAGGCAATGCGGTAGTCGGTGTGGCGGAGCGAGGGGTAGACGTTCTGGAGCAGGAATGCATATTCCTCAGGCCAAGTGGACTTTATGCGCCATTCCTTGGCGTCGGGCTCACGCGACGAGTCGATTTCGGCAAGAATCTGGTCGCGGTGCTCGAGGTTAGAACTTTCGACGAATTTGCGGAGTCCGGCCCAGTCCTCGGGCTCGTAGGCGGTCTCTATGATTCCGGCGGGGAAGTTGTAGAGGTTGTTGACGTAGGATTTGAGCGAGGCGGTGCGCTTGCGGGCGAGGTTGGCGTTGTAGTCCCACTTGCCTTCGGGCGAGGCGTAGCCTTTGAGCCAGAGCTGCGAGATGGTCACGTCCTTGTCGGAGCGCACGGAGTCAATGCCGGCCACAATGCGGCCGAGTTCGGCGGGGTTGGAGCGGAAATCGGGATAGATCACGGTTTCGTTGACGGGGAACTCGATGAATGCCGAGCCCTCGATGGTGAAGATCTTGTCGTTGCTGGCGGCGGGGGTCACGTAGACGAGCTGCGGGAACCAGGGGCCTATGTAGTGGCCAATGGGTTCCTGAGACGATGCGAGGACCTTGCGGCAGCAGCCGTAGTCATTGCACAGGAGGGTGAGGTCGGCGCCGTCCATCCAGTCGGCGTAGGGCACCATCTGGTGGTACTCGACGGAGGCGGGGGCTT
The DNA here is from genome assembly GCA_947627615.1 of uncultured Muribaculaceae bacterium. GTDB lineage: Bacteria > Bacteroidota > Bacteroidia > Bacteroidales > Muribaculaceae > Paramuribaculum. The sequence goes on from CANQWS010000009.1 coordinate 65,329, forward strand.
CGGAGGCTTTGAAATACTGCTCGCCGGGGCCGGAAATCATGTCGGTACCGTTGTTGCGCTGATAATAATAGTAGCGTGTGCGTCCGTAGACTCCCACGGCGGGGAGGCGGAGTGTGTCGGCACCGTTGACCAGAGCCGGGGTTACGAGCACGGCGCGGTTGGCGGGCACGTCGAGGCCTTCGAGGCCGAGCATCATGTCAACGGACATGAAATCGCCGGCACGGTCGAGCCTGACGTCGGATGCTGTCACCGGGAAGGCGGCCTGAACCGTGGAAACGGCTGCGAGGGCGGCTCCTGACAGCAGAATGGCTTTCAATATATTATTATGGTGTTTCTTCATCGCGGTCAATTCTGAAATGTGTTAGAACATGTAAACCATACTGATAGCGGCTTTGGTGGGTCCCACGTAGTTGTGGACGCGGTCCGATTCCACCTTGCGTCCGCAACCGGCGCACTCGAAGCGGTCATAGCGTGTGTAGCTCCATCCGAAGCCAATCTCCGCCTCCACGTTCCAGTGCTTGCCGAGAATCCATGAGTAGCCGTAGCTGATGCCTGCGCCGGCAAACCAGCCCTGGAAGCGGCTGTCGTCGAGGCGGCGGAAGTCGGTGTTGAGGAATTTGATTTTGCCGTCGAACCCGCCGATGTTGTATTTGCCGCCATGGGCGTGGACTCCCACGAAGTGTCCGGCGAAGCGGTCGCAGAACCAGTAGCGGGCTCCGGGCTGCACATACCAGTGTTTCCACTTGCGGTCATGGCTAAGGTTCCAGGCGTTGAAGCTGAACGGGACATCGACCGTCCAGTGAGGTGCCACTCCCACCTCCACACCAATGTTGGGGTTGAGCAGCGCATCACCTATAAGATTGTTTTTAAGCGCCACCTTCTGGCCCGTGGCGACAGAAGAAAGCGACAGGGCGATGCCGAGCATCAGTAACTTTAGTGACTTCATAGATTTTATTAAACCAAGGCATGCAGAGGGGTCCTCGCGCCGGAGGGAAATCCGGTGCTGGGGGCAAGTCTGCGGCCTGTCTTTTGAAAAATGGTTGATTATTACTATTTTCATGTGTTTTATCTTAGCTGCGAGGGTCAACGGGGCTATCAGCTTCATTCTTCACGATGCAAAGTTAAAGCATTTGGGTAAAATTACCCCCCCCCATCGTTAAATATTGTTAATGGGTAAACTTTTTAGCCATAGCGGTTCGCACTTGTCGGCATCTTGCGGCAGGTCGGGCCTGGGCGCAGAGGGACACGGGCGTCATCGTCTTTGATGATAATGGCTTGGAGTTCATGACTGGGTCAGATGAATTCAGTTTTGTTTAATTGTTTCTATACATCCGGGAAAGCCGGCGCCGTACAGGCAAGGATACAGTTATGGCTCGCTCGGAGAGATTGGTGTCAGAATTTCAGGTTGGAATAAAAGAACGTACAGGTGTTGAGTCTATCAGTTAATTTAAACCAGGCGTGTTACAAAGTTGTCAGATGAGCATCACTTAAGAATGTTTCGCAGACGTAAACAATACAAATATGACTTTTGCATTGCAAAAATAATAAATAAAGGCTGACTTTTACCCCCCCCCACGTTAATATTTGTTAATACGATGAACTTTAACCTTACATTGCTCTTATTGGGTTAATTTTCCTGAAAGTCCGTCGATGAATCACACCTTAATATATATGTAAAGAGCCGCAGGCCCGGAGGTCTGCGGCTCGTGATTGAAAAGTCTTGACTTTGATTTATGATGGTCAGTAGAGAGTTTCAGGGAACTTACGGCTGGGTGAAGATTACGATACGGTTCCAGTCATTTTCGCCGTAAGGCTGTTCGGAGCTACCGTAGGCGCGTTTGGTGAGGCGGGCGCCGTCGATTCCGTATTCCTTCACGAGGGTGTCGATGACAGCCTGTGAGCGGCGTTCGGAGAGTTCCTGGTTGTATTCTGAGGTACCGGTGTCACGGTCTGCATATCCGTCGACAACAACCTTTGCATCGGGATTGGCCTTCATCCACTGTGCGATGTTGTAGACATTGACCATTTCCTCATCGGAGATGTTGGCTGAGTTGATCTTGAAGCGGACGGTGGTCAGCATCGGGGTCTGCTCCACAGGAGCGGCAGTTGTGGCTTCGGGGCAAGGCAGCTGTGCGTTGGCGGCAGCGAGAGCGGCTGAAGTTGCGGCGAGCTCTCCGCGGAGGTCATTGACCTGGTTGTTGAGGTTGTTGATGTAGCCGAGGTAATCGCAGGGGTTGTAGGCTTCGAACTTGCGTCCGCCGATGGTGAAGCTGAAACCGCCGATGGCCGAGATGTTGGCTTCGATGGGGTCGCCGCTTACGAAGCTGTTGAATTCGTCGCCGTAGAACTGGGCGCGTGCTTCAGCAAAGAAATCGACATACTTGCAGAGACGGAAGCGGAGCTGGAAACCGGCTGAAACGGGGAGGGTCCAGAATTTATCCTTGATGTTGCCGTGGCCGTCGCCCACCTCGCTGATGATGTGCGGACGGAAGTGCCATGTGTAGGTACCGCCGACACCGACGAAGGGAATGAACGAGAACACTCTATTGGGGTTGACACCGCAGATGGACGAGGTCATGTCCCACATAAGGTCGGCATTGGCCGTGAGCATCTGGGCTTTTTCTTTATATTCCATGTCGAAACGCATTTTGCCGTACATGGCCGAGATGCGGAATCCGAGGTAGGGGCTGAACCAGTGGCCAACGCCTGCGTTATAGGCCATTGACACGCGGCGGTGCTGCTGATCGCCGGGGAGCCAGGTATCGGTGAAAGGCACCTGAACGCCGGCACCGACCTGAATGAACCAATTGTCGCGCCATGATGACGAATAGTGGGTCTTGCACTCCACTTCGTTCACCAAAGCAACAGTTTCTTCTTCAACGACCACAGTTTCCTGTGCGTTGGAAAGTTGCGTCGACAGAAGCATGCTTCCACAAGCAACGGCTGTCAAAATAATGTTAGTTTTCATTCTCTCTAAATTTTTAAGTATACAATAATAAATAGCAAATTCTGGCTTTAAGAGCGGATGCGATGACACCTGGACTGTGACTATTTGCATCTTTTCTTTGTGATTTATAACATACGGTCATTATTTTTTGTTTTGTTTCACATTGTCATTTATTCACTTTTTTATCGGATTTTTTTCTTCCGCGGGGGCCATCCGGAGGGCCAGAAGGCGGTCTCGAGGCAACTGCCGCGCGGCCCTGGTGCGGATATTCAGCGCTGGCAGACAACTGTTTAGCACAATTTATCAGAAAGCACTCTCCGGTTCAGAGCGTAAGTGCGTCAGTTCCCCTGAAGAACAATAATTACCACCTTTTGGCCACAACCCCGCCGAGCGAGGTATTTAATAATGATTTTACGATGAATTTTTGCTATCTTTGCGAGTAAATTTCAAAAGAAGTGAATAAACCGAAACGCATAGCTGTAATTGGAAGTACCGGTAGCATCGGGACCCAGACACTTGACATCATAGCGGCTTATCCGGAGCGCTTCACAGCCACGGTGCTTACGGCCCGCAGCAGTGCCGACGCGCTCATAGCCCAGGCTCTGAAACACCGCCCCGCCCTGGTGGTGATTGCTGACGACTCGCTCTACGGCAAGGTGCGCGACGCCCTTGCGCCCGAAGGCATAGAAGTGGCCTCGGGAGCGCAGGCCATAGCCGAGGCGGCGGCCCGCGACGACGTTGACACGGTGGTGACCGCTTCCGTGGGCTACAGCGGCCTGGCGCCCACCATGGCCGCCATCCGCGCCGGCAAGGAGATTGCGCTGGCCAACAAGGAGACGCTCGTGGTGGCCGGAGAGCTGGTGACGCGCATGCTCGCGGAGTCAGAATCGCGGGTCATACCGGTTGACTCCGAGCATTCAGCCATCTACCAGTGTCTGGCGGGCGAATCGCCCGAATCGGTCAGGAAGCTCATCATCACGGCTTCGGGAGGCCCGTTCCGCACTTTCAGCAGCCGGCAGCTTGAAACCGTGACACCGGCCAACGCCCTGAAGCACCCCAACTGGGACATGGGCGCCAAAATAACCATTGACTCGGCCACAATGATGAACAAGGCCTTTGAAATCATCGAGGCCCGCTGGCTGTTCGGCATTGACGCGGACAGGATAGAGGCCGTGGTGCACCCGCAGTCAATAGTCCACTCCATGGTGCAGTTCACTGACGGCGCCATCAAAGCGCAACTCGGCATCCCCGACATGCATCTGCCCATCAGATATGCCCTCGCCTCCACGGACCGCCTGCCCTACCCGGCCCGCGATCTGGAAATCACCGATTACAACGGCCTGACGTTCGAGCGCCCTGACACGGAACGCTTCCCCTGTCTGGGCTATGCACGGCTCGCCCTTGAACGCGGCGGCAACACCGCATGTGTGATCAACGCGGCCAACGAGATTGCCGTCGAGTCATTTCTGCATGAAAAAATCGGCTTCACCGACATTCCCCGGCTCATTGCGAAGACCCTTGAGAAAGTGGATTTCATTGCCGCGCCTGACTATGACGCCTACGTGGCCACGAACAGCGAGGCCCGCAACACGGCCCGCCAGCTCGTGGCCGAAAACCGGTTCCGTTCCGAAAAACCTCTCCATAACACCTTATATATATAATATTAACGCAGCAAATGGACGTATTCTTTATAAAAGCCCTGCAACTGATTGTTGCTCTTGCATTTCTGGTGGTCATCCATGAATTCGGCCACTACATCATAGCCCGCATGTTCGGCATAAAGGTCGAGAAATTCTACCTTTTCTTCAATCCCTGGTTCTCGCTCTACAAATGGAAGCCCCGCAAAGGCAAGCCCAAATATGACAAAGACGGCAACGAACGCGCAACGTGGCGCGACACGGAGTACGGCATTGGCTGGCTCCCGCTCGGAGGCTACGTGAAAATCGCGGGCATGATTGACGAGTCAATGGACAAGGAGCAGATGAAACAGCCCGCCAAGCCGTGGGAATTCCGCTCCAAACCGGCCTATCAGAGGCTTCTCGTGATGATTGCCGGCGTGATGTTCAACTTCATTCTGGCCATTCTGATCTATGCCGGCATAGCATTCTACTGGGGCGACAAATACATACCCTTCGACAAGGCCACCGAGGGAATGGAATTCTCCCAGGCTGCCATCGACGCCGGTTTCCGCAACGGCGACATCCCGCTGATGGCCGACGGCAAGCCGATCGACGCCTCGAAGGATGACGCCATATTCCAGACCGTCTCGGCAAAGACCGTGACCGTGCTCCGCAACCGCCGCGACACCGTCAATATCAGTCTGCCCCAGGACTTTATGCTGAAGCTTGACAAGAAAGGATTCATGACCTACCGTCAGCCCGTAGTGGTTGACAAGGTGATGGCCCTTGGAGCCGCAAGCGAGGCCGGAATTGAGCCGGGCGACCGCATAGTGGCCATTGACACCGTATCGACAAGAGCGTTCACCGAACTGACGGCAGCCCTGAAGAAATATGCCGGAAAGGCGACCACCGTCACCGTGGAGCGCGCCGGCAAGAGCATGACCCTTCCGGTGACCCCGTCGGAAGAGGGCAAACTCGGATTCCAGCTCAAGAGAATCACCGACGTGTATCCGACCGTGACCGTGCGCTACGGATTCTTCGAGTCATTCCCCAAAGGCTGGGAAAACGGCACCACCCTGCTCACCAGCTACGTAAGCTCGCTCAAGCACCTCTTTTCCAAGGAGGGCGCCCAGAGCATAGGCGGCTTCGGCGCCATAGGCGACATGTTCCCCGAACGGTGGAACTGGCTGTCGTTCTGGGAAATCACGGCGTTCCTCTCCATAGTGCTCGCGTTCATGAACATACTGCCTATACCGGCTCTTGACGGCGGCCATGTGCTCTTCCTCATCTACGAGATGGTCACCCGCCGCAAGCCGCCGGAGAAAGTGCTCGAATACGCCCAGATGGCGGGCATGTTCTTCCTGCTGGCCCTGCTGCTCTATGCCAACGGAGCCGACATAGTGCGAGCCATAATGAAATAACCGAAATCAGGAATCAGAATCCACATCAACCGACAACATGATGAATTATCCCGTCATAACCTTGCGCCGCGGCAAAGAGGAATCGCTCAAGAGATTCCATCCGTGGGTATTCTCCGGAGCCATAGACCGGCTCCCTGACTCCATAGAGGAAGGCGACACAGTCGAGGTCCGCGCCTCCGACGGCACTCCGCTCGGAGTGGGACACTTCCAGATAGGAAGCATAGCCGTGAGGATGCTTGACAAGAACGTCATTGAAATCGACGAGGGCTTCTATGCATCACGGCTTACGGACGCCCTGCGTCTGCGCATGGCCCTCGGCCTGATCCGCGGGGACAACAACGCCTATCGTCTCGTTCACGGCGAAGGGGATTTCCTGCCCGGACTCATTGTGGACGTCTACGGCTCCACGGCCGTGCTTCAGGCCCATTCGCCGGGCATGCACTACGCCCGCAACGTGATTGCGCGGGCACTTGTCTCGCTCCCCGGAGCCGGGCTGAAAAACGTCTACTACAAGTCGGAGACCACCCTGCCCTACAAGGCGAGCCTCGACCCCCAGAACGATTATATCATAGGGGAATATGACACGAACATAGCCGTGGAGAACGGACTGAAGCTCCATGTTGACTGGCTGAAGGGACAGAAAACGGGATTTTTCGTGGACCAGCGCGACAACCGCATGCTTCTTCAGAAATATGCGGCCGGACGGCGCGTTCTCAACATGTTCTGCTACACCGGCGGATTCTCCGTCTATGCCCTCCGCGGCGGCGCAGAGCTGGTGCACTCCGTCGACAGCTCCGCCAAGGCCGTGGCGCTGACGCGCGACAATGTGCGCCTCAACTTCGGCGATACGGCTCCCCACGAGGCCTTTGCGGAGGATGCCTTCAAATTCCTCGGTGACATGCCTGACGGAGCCTACGACCTTGTGGTGCTCGACCCGCCGGCGTTCGCCAAACATCGCGGCGCCATCCACAACGCCCTCCGCGGCTATCAGAAGCTCAACGCGCGGGCCATGGAGAAAATGCCCAAGGGGAGCATCCTCTTCACCTTCTCCTGCTCGCAGGCCATTTCCAAGGAGCAGTTCCGCCTGGCCGTGTTCTCGGCGGCGGCGCAGACCGGACGCAACGTGCGCATACTCCATCAGCTGACCCAGCCGGCCGACCACCCCATCAACATCTACCACCCCGAGGGCGAATATCTCAAGGGGCTGATACTCTACATTGAATAAATCCATCTTCCCGTCACGATACAACCAAACAAACAAGCAATGTCAATATTCAGAACAGTAGCCGCAGCAGGCCTCGCGTTTGCCATAGGCTCTTCATCCATCATGGCTAAAGACAACAATAAGTTCCAGTACGTAGTGGACCGCTTTGCCGATGTCGAAGTGCTCCGCTATCAGGTGCCCGGATTCGAGCAACTGTCACTCGACCAGAAAAAACTCATATATTACCTGACGGAAGCCGCGCTCAGCGGACGCGACATCCTCTGGGACCAGAACAACCGCTACAACCTGCAGCTCCGTCAGCTTCTGGAAAACATTTACCGCAACTACAAAGGCTCACGCCGGACCGCCGATTTCAAAGCCTTCGAGAAATATCTCAAGCAGGTGGAATTCGGCAACGGAATCCATCATCACTACTCGATGGACAAGTTCGTGCCCGAGTTCTCGCAGAGCTTCTTCGACGCCCAGGTTAAAGCGCTGCCTCAATCGCAGAAACCCGCCGACGTGGCCACGTTGAAAAAAGTTATCTTCGACCCCGGATTCATGGCCAAGAAAGTCAATCAGGCCGAGGGTCAGGACCTGATAACCACCTCGTCGACCAACCTCTATGGCGGTGGCGTCACTCAGAAAGAGGTAGAGGATTTCTATGCCGCAGTGAAAGACACCACGGACCTCACCCCCATTTCGTATGGCCTCAACCGCCGCGTGACCAAAAAGGACGGCAAGGTGGTGGAAGAGACCTATAAGATAGGCGGCCTCTACTCCAATGCCATCAAACGGATTGTAGGCAATCTGACCGAAGCGGCCAAATATGCCGAGAACGCCAAGCAGAAAGCGATAATCAACAAACTGATCCAGTACTATTCCACCGGAAACCTCAAGGACTTCGACGAATACTCCATTCTCTGGGTGGACGACACCGATTCACAGGTGGATTTCATCAACGGATTCATCGAGTCCTACGATGACCCTCTGGGCATGACCGGCAACTGGGAATCGATCGTAAACTTCAAGAACCAGGATGCATCGCACCGCACGGAGGTCATCTCCGGCAACGCCCAGTGGTTCGAGAGCCACTCGCCCGTTGACCCGCGCTTCCGCAAGGACGAGGTGAAAGGCGTTACGGCCAAGGTGATAACCGCCGCCATACTGGCCGGCGACGCTTATCCGTCGACCCCCATAGGCATCAATCTGCCCAATGCCAACTGGATTCGCGCGTCGCATGGCTCCAAGTCCGTAACCATCGAGAACATCACCCAGGCCTACGACGAGGCATCGCACGGCAACGGCTTCAACGAGGAATTCGTGCCTGACGCCGCCATGCGTGACCTGATGGACAAGTATCTCTTCATCACCGACAATCTCCACACCGACCTCCACGAGTGTCTAGGCCATGCGTCCGGACGCCTTCTGCCGGGTGTTGACCCCGATGCGCTCAAGGCCCACGGCTCGACCCTCGAGGAAGCACGCGCCGACCTGTTCGCGCTCTATTATCTCGCCGACCCGAAACTGATGGAGCTTGGCCTGATTGACTCGCCTGAGGCATATAAGGCTCAGTATTACAAATATCTGCTCAACGGCCTTATGACCCAGCTGATGCGCATTGAGCCGGGCAAAGACGTGGAGGAAGCCCACATGCGCAACCGCAAGCTCATCTCCGAATGGGTGCTTGAAAAAGGCGCCAAGGACAAGGTGGTGGAACTCGTGAAGGAAAACGGCAAGACGTATGTCAAGGTCAACGACTATCCCCGCCTGCGCGAACTGTTCGGAGAACTTCTCGCTGAAATCCAGCGCATAAAGAGCGAGGGTGACTATGAAGCCGGCCGTGACCTCGTGGAGACCTACGCCGTGAAAGTCGATCCCGCGCTTCACAAGGAAGTGCTTGACCGCTACTCGCATCTTTCCATAGCTCCCTATCGCGGATTCGTCAATCCGGTCTACACCCCCGTCAAGAACGACAAGGGCGAGATTATCGACATAAAAGTCACATACACCGAGGATTATCTGCCCCAGATGTTCCGCTACTCATCGGACTACGGCACTCTGAACTGATTCCATCGGGAAGCAGGAACCAACACCACGTAAAGCGACAAAGTGAACTCAGAGCAACTGGCATCGACCCTTCTTGAACAGGCCGTTACCGAGCTATCACGCCTGCCGGGCGTAGGGAGGAAGACAGCCCTGCGCCTGGCCCTGCACATACTCCGCCGCGACGAGCAGGAGGGTGTGGCTCTCGGCGAATCCATCATCAACATGCGCCGGGGCATAAAATATTGCCGTATATGCCACAACATATCGGAGACCGACGTGTGCCCCATCTGTTCCTCGCCCGCACGTGACAGTTCAACGGTGTGCGTCGTGGAGAACATCAATGACGTGATGATAATGGAACGGACCCGGCAATACGGCGGCATGTATCACGTTCTGGGCGGCGTCATTTCGCCTATGGACGGAATAGGGCCCGACAGCCTGACCATTGACTCGCTCGTGGAGCGCGTGGCGGCAGGAGGTGTCAGGGAAGTGATTCTGGCCCTCGGAGCCACTATGGAGGGCGACACCACCAACTTCTACATTTTCCGCAAACTCGCCGGATTCCCGGATGTGAAAATCACTCAGCTCGCACGCGGAGTGGCCGTTGGAAATGACCTCGAATATACGGATGAGATAACACTCGGACGTTCGCTGCTGAACCGCACGCCATTCGCCGAATCGTTCCAGTCCTGAAAACAAAGCAATGCTGACTGACAACATCATACGCCTCCGGGCCCCCGAACCCGACGACATAGACTCAATGTACCGGTGGGAAAACGACACCGATTCATGGAGCGAGGGAGCGGTGCGGGCGCCCATGTCGCGTCATTTGCTTCACGATTTCGTGATCAACTACAATCCTGACCCTTATGCCACGTCACAGATGCGTCTCATCATTGAGTTGGTTGAGAACTCCAGGCCGGTAGGATGCATAGATCTCTATGAGTTTGACGGCTTCAACCGCCGCAGCGGATTAGGGATTGTCATAGATCCCGCATGCCGGAAAAGGGGCTACGGACTGAGGGCGCTGGAGCTTATGTGCGGCTATGTACGTCAGGAACTCGGCCTTCATCAGCTATGGGCGGTTGTTTCGCGCACAAACGAAGCCTCCAACCGCCTGTTCCGCTCCGCCGGTTTCACCCCCTCAGGCAATCTCCGCTCATGGGTGAGAAAAGGCGAGAGCTACGTCGACGCACTGATCTACCAGCGGCTCCTTGTCTGAAAGTTTCCGCCTACAAACCGGCCCATCTTTTTGGGGTCGCTTCAATTTGAAGCGGCTATAAAAGACTAAAACCCGAGTACAAAACAGACGTTATTTCATAAAAACAGGCGGGATGTGTTGTTTTTATAGTTTCGTTTTGTAACTTTGTAGACACGAACCAAAACCGTGTTTCAATGTCACAGACCAACGAAATAACGCTTGAAAAAGTAGAGAGCGACCGCCGTGTGCTCGAATTGCTCGCCCAATCATTTCCCGACGTTTCCAGCGCAAGTTCTGAAATAATGAACCTTGAGGCTATACTGAGTCTGCCGAAAGGGACCGAACATTTTGTGGCTGACCTCCATGGCGAATCGGAAGCTTTCCAGCATATACTCCGCAATGCCTCCGGCAATATCAAACGAAAGGTCAGGGAGGCCTTCTCAAAGCAGCTCCGTGAATCGGAGATTCAGCAACTCTGCACCCTGATATATTATCCCGAACGCAAGCTTCAGCTGATAAGAGCCGAAGAGAGCAATCTCAATGACTTCTATCAGATAACACTTTATCAGCTGATAAAAGTGTGTCAGTCTGTCTCATCGAAATACACCCGTTCAAAGGTCCGCAAATCTCTGCCGCGCGAATTCGCCTACATTCTCGAGGAACTGCTTCATGAATCGCCATCGGACGACGACAAGCAGGCCTACTTCAACCGCATCATAGAGACAATCATATCCACCGGTCAGGCCGATGCCTTTATAGTGGCTCTGTGCAATGTGATTCAGGCGCTGAGCATTGACCAGCTCCACATTCTCGGCGATGTCTACGACCGCGGACCGGGCGCCCATCTGATAATGGAAACCCTGCGCCACTACCGCAATTTCGACATCCAGTGGGGCAACCATGACGCACTGTGGATGGGTGCCGCCGCCGGCAATGACTGCTGCATAGCCAACGTGCTGCGCCTGTCGCTCCGGTACTGCAACATGGCCACTCTGGAGGACGGCTATGGCATAAATCTCGTTCCGCTCGCCACATTCGCCATGGAAACCTACGGCGATGACCCGTGCACCAGTTTCGGGCCGCACATCGATTCCGAATCCAACGTCCACACCGAGAAAACCCTCAGACTGATAGCCAGAATGCACAAGGCCATCAGCATAATCCAGTTCAAGCTTGAAGCCGCCATGATTGACAAGCGGCCGGAGTGGGGACTCTCCGACAGGAAACTTCTCGGCAACATTGACCTCGAACGCGGCGTCTTTGTCCTTGACGGAAAAGAGTATGAGATGAAGGACTCCAACTTCCCCACCCTCGATGCCGCAGACCCTTACAGGCTCACTCCGGAGGAAGAGGAACTCGTGCAGAAACTCCATCACTCGTTCGTGGTCAGCAACCGGCTACAGAAGCATGTGAAATGTCTGTTCTCCAACGGATGCATGTACGGGGTCTATAACTCCAACCTGCTCTTCCACGCTTCAATGCCGCTGAACGCCGACGGAACCCTGAAAGAGGTTGCCGTCAACGGACATCTCTACAAGGGCCGCGAGCTTTTCCACAGGATAGGGATGCTGATGCGCTCGGCGTTCAACGATGATACCCCTGACAACGAGCGTGACTACGCCACTGACTATTACTGGTATCTCTGGTGCGGGCCTGACTCTCCGCTGTTCGACAAATCCAAGATGGCCACTTTCGAGCGCTATTTCCTTGTGGACCCGTCGACCCACCGCGAGGAAAAAGGCCATTACTACGAGCTCCGCAACAGTGCGGAGGTCTGTGACATGATTCTCGATTCGTTCGGTGTTGAAGGAGAACACCGGCACATAATCAACGGCCATGTGCCAGTGCGTACCAGCGCAGGGGAATCGCCCATAAAAGCCGGAGGCAAACTGATGGTCATCGACGGCGGATTCGCCAAAGCCTATCATGACACCACCGGCATCGCGGGCTACACTCTTGTCTATCACAGCCGCGGATTCCAGCTCGTGCAGCACGAACCCTTCTCATCGGCCGAGGACGCCATAAGCCACGGAACGGACATCGTGAGCACCACTCAGATAGTGGAAATGAGCCAGCACCGCATGCGCGTCCGTGACACAGACAAGGGACGTGAGCTGCAGTCACAGATCAATGAGCTGATGGAGCTTCTCTACGCATTCCGCCACGGCATCATAAAGGAGCGCACGGCCAATAACCCGTGACCTCTGTCGGCACGGTTATGCATAAATCGGTCCGTTTCCGACGGCCCGTATGCCGATAATCTCGATTTTTTGACTACCTTTGCAAAAACTTAAGAAAAGATTATGAAATTTCTCCACAACTATATCGTTTGCGCCGCCACTGCGGCATTGCTCTTCTCTTGTCACGGTAGAAACGAATGGCACGTTGACGGCCGCATAGACGGCGCCGACGGCCAGACTCTTTATGTAGAGGCCTCGGACAACGGCCGCTGGTACACTCTCGATTCTCTGCAGCTTGATGCATCGGGCGATTTCACATTCGCCTCTCCCGCCGCCGGCTATCCCGACATCTACCGTCTGAGACTGGGCGACAAATCCCTGTATTTCCCAATTGACAGCATAGAGACCGTAACCGTGGTGTCAAAGGCCGGCGCCTTCGATTATGACTACACCCTCGCCGGAACCCCTGCGGCCGAACAGCTTATGGCCGTTGACATGAAAGTCAGAAACGCCTTTCAGAAAGAGGGAGCCGAAGGCATGGCCCGCGATTCGCTGCTGAAACGCGAGCTTTCCAACATGCTGCTCGGCGATCCTTCAGGAATAGTGTCCTACTACATTATCAACAAGAAAATTGGCGGAGTGCCCCTGTTCAATCCCGAAAACAAGACCGATCTCCGCATAATCGGGGCCGTGGCCAATGCTTTCAACAACTTCCGTCCGTCAGACCCGCGCACGAATTATCTGAAGAACCTCTTCATAAGCAACCGCAAAACCACCATGCCCGGCGACACTCTGATAGCCAGCGAGACAAGCATCATTGACGTGAACCTCTTTGACCTGAAGGGCAAGAAACAGAGTCTCGAGCAGGTGGCCCGCAACAACCGTGTAGTGCTGCTGAGTTTCACATCCTACAGCGACCAGTACTCGCCGGCCATGAACATAGCCCTCAACAAACTCTACTCCAAATACCACGGTCAGGGACTGGAGATATACCAGATAGGCTTCGACGCAAGCGAGGTCAACTGGCGCGACACCGCCCGTAACCTGCCCTGGATAACGGTCTACAACTCCGAGACCGACGGACCGCTGGCGCTGCAGAGCTATAACGTTGGCGCCCTTCCAGCCCTTTACGTGATTCAGAACGGAGCCATCCGCGAACGCGTCACCGATGCCGAAAAGATAGAGCAGACAGTGGCCAGATACATGTAAGTGTTTATGACACTCGATGTAGCGATAGCTACGCATCAGCCCTCGGGTCTTCGCCGTGTCGCAGAAATGAATCTGCCGCGAGTCCCGGGGGTGCGTTATGTTGTCTCCTGGCAGAATCCCGGCGAAAACACCAATGATATTCCCGGAGAACTGTCCGGAAGAGACGACGTAGGCATCTTCCCCTTCTACGAAAAAGGACTCGGGGCCAACCGCAACAACGCTCTCTGCCACTGCGGATCTGACATTGTGCTGACAGCCGACGACGACCTCCGATATACGGCCGGTGACCTGAAAAACGTAATGGCGTTTTTTGAGAACAATCCGGATGTGGATGTGGCCACATTCCGTTACCGCGGCGAGCAGGGCGGCAAAACTTATCCCGACACCGAATGCGATCTCGGATTCCCTCTGCCCAAGGACTATAGCGTAAGCTCCATAGAAATAGCTTTCCGGCGCAGCATTGCCGGTACCGTGAAGTTTGACCCGCGCTTCGGTCTCGGAGCAAAGACGTGGCAGGCCGGAGAGGATGAGAAATTTCTCATCGACGCCCGCAGAAAAGGCTTTAGATGCCGGTTTTTCCCCATCGACATAACGACGCACAACGGCCCTTCGACCGGCGACATAGTCATCACCTCCCCGGGAGTAGCAGCCGCGTCAGGGCGCATTATCAGGGAGGAATATCCTCAGTCGTGGATTCCGAGGATAGTGCTTAAAGGCTGGAGACAATGGCGGCGCGGGGGTAGGTTTTTCTTCTTGATGTACCATCTGCTGCGCGGAGCTTTCAGCAACGGACTCTGAACAGAAGCCGAATTCTCATCAGTATCATCCTGATTACGGCTTTGAGAGGTGCACCCGTAGGGCATCTTTTAATTATTTCTTTCAATCTCGAATAGCGGTCGGCGGTTAGTGCCGCGGAAGCCATGCCCGCGAGATATTTTATACGCCGGTCCATAGCCGGCTTAAGCTCCGAGGCATCCACTCCATAGAATTGACCGAGCGTGATAACGGCATCGGCGGGGCCCGCATAGAAATCAAACTGCCGTGACGCCTTCAATGAATTGGACACTCCGGAATCAGCTACGCGATATTCCAGAGCATTCAGCGGAAGATATCCGAACGCTCCTTTTGCCGCGAGTGCGGCCAGTAGAGGCAAATCCTCGCAGTTCCAGTCACGGTTCCTTATCATTGCGCGGTCAGTCCTGTAGGAATCCGAAAGGACCTCGCGCCGATACATCATGGCCGAGAGCAACGGCAGATTGTCCTGCGTGGCCAGAACCCCTTTCAGCATCGCGGGTCCGTCCACATCTTTTCTGTAACAGGCAAAGCGCACCAGCTCCAAGGAACTGCTTGTAACGCCGTCTGAGACTATGGTCCAGTCACTCATGACGGCCACGAATCCCGGATTCGAATCCAGAAAATCATGCTGAAGCCGAAGCCGGTTGGAGTCAGGCCAGACGTCGTCGCCGGCGCAGTCCGCCACATATCGGCCGCGGCAGGCTTCGAAACAATCGAAGTAATTGTCGACAATGCCCTTGTTGGGAGCTTCGGGCATCAGGCGAATCACCTCCGGATACCGGCGGCCATATTCGCGGCAAATCTCCCTTGTGCCGTCGGTGGAACAATCGTCACCCACCACTATCTCAAACGGGAACCCGCACTTCTGCGCAAGGAGACTGTCAAGAGCGTCCCCTATGCTTTCGCGCTGATTGTAAGTTAGAACTATTATGCTGACGTTAGGTTTCATCTCGATCTGTCAAAAAGTTCCCGGGCCACGGCGGCGAATCCGGGGAATACCTGACGGTAGTCAAACATCTCCTGCTGCCGGACTCTCATTCCCTCCCGGAGCATGTCACGGCGAATATCGCTCTCAAGAAACGGCAGCATGCCGCGGACAAACTCTTCGGTCTGCGGATTCGGTCCGAACAACACCCCGCAGTCATCGTCAATCACTTCCGAAACCGACGGCGAGGCCACTGCTATTACAGGGATTCCGAACGACAATGCATTCAGCAGAGGACCCGGAACACATCCGGGCGTCTCCTTCATCATCATTATCCAGTCAACAGGCCTTGAAGCAATTACTTCCGACATGTTGCTGTAGGTCCCGACGCTCAGGTTGTCCGGATTACCGGTGACGGTATCGGGCATCTCGCCCTCGTGACACAACCACTCGACCCGCGTCGACGGACGGGCCACGGCTATCGAACGGACAAGTCTGTAAGAGAGTTCCGGCTCAAACCCCGAAACGAAAGTCACGCCCTTGTCTGACACCGAATGCGGTACCACAGCGCCGACCGAAGGGATGACTCCGGTATGCACACTCCTTACGAGATGACCCAGCGAAGGTATGGCTATACTGAGCCGACGGGCCACGACATCACTGTCAACGATTATACCCGCCGCATTGCCCAGATGGGGATTCATCTCTATCCGCCGGGCGGAGTAACGTATGATAAAACGGACCCCGCTGTCCTTTTCGGCAACTGACGCCACGGCGTCAAGTTCCAGCCCGTCGCCGTAGACCAGAATATCGGTCCGGTCACCGCCGGCTTCTTTCCTGATTCGGGACTCGATCTCTTTTCTGTGCAGCGTTTTCGCCGGATTGGAAACCACCCTGCGCAACAACCCGCGCGGAGACCTGCGCGGCACAATCTCGATTGTCGAAACCGAACTGTAGCCATCGCCAAGCGCATCTATTTCTCCCGAGGGAACACATGTACCCTGCTGATAAACAATAAGCAGTCTGGACATATCGGTCTGTTTCATTCAGCAAAGATAATAAATTTTAACCATTATTCGTTTATATGATATGGAAAACGAAATAACCATAGTATTGCCTGTCCGCAACCGTGCGGGTATTGTAAGCACCACTCTGGATTCAATCGCAATGCAGAACATCAGGCCGCTGCGCCTGATAATAGTGGACAACAGCTCCACGGATGCTACCCCGGATGTGATCAGGCAATGGGCTGACAGTCACCGGTCAGACGATTTCGACATAAAGATTCTCAACGAGCCTGTGGCCGGAGCGGCAATAGCCCGGAACCGCGGGCTGAAGGAGGTCGAGACCGAATATGTGATGTTTTTCGATTCCGACGATATAATGGAGTTTGACCATCTGCACCGCATAGTGAGCCATCTCGGCAAAAGCCCCGATACCGACCTCCTGCACTGGAACATAAACATACGAAATGCCGACGGCTGGACGAGCCGTAAATGTTACAGAGGCGAAGATATTCTCTCATATCAGATACTTCACTCAACGCTTTCCACCCAGCGCTACTGCATACGCACTTCCCGTCTGCGCGAGGCCGGAGGCTGGAATCAGGACCTTACCGTGTGGGATGACTATGAGTTAGGCATCAGGCTCCTGACATCTTTGCCCGACATGAAAGTACGGTTCATGAGCGGCGAATCGTCAGTCATTGTCAACATCTCCGACGATTCCCTGACCGGGCCATCGTTCAGGGCGCGGGCCGAAAGCATAAAAAAGGCCATCGGGACCATAGACCCGCTTCTCGAGAACCATCCCTACCATCAGCTCGTTTTCGCAGGACGCAAAGCCATTCTCGCAGCCATATACCGGCGTGAGAAAGCACGCGATTATTCAAAGGCTCTGCTCAGTGAAGCTCTCGAAGGCCGCAAAGGAAAAGAACGGCTGAAGCTGCGTTTGCTCTACACTATCCAGCGCATTGCCGGCAGCGGCGCATCCTTCATGTTTCCGCAACTGTTTCCGCAGCCTGAACCGGCTGAACAAACGGATTGACGTTACGGCCATAGCTACATTAGTTTTAATCATATTGGTTAAATATGGTTAAACCGACACACCAATCACATAATGCTTGTTAATATCCGGTCGATTTCATCGGCTGATTTGTTTCGTTATAAATAAGGCATGGCTACCTTTGCCCTCTGAAATCACCTCATAAACCGTTAGCAATCGTCATGTCAAATATACTTACAGATTTAATTTCAAAAAATGCAGGTTCTCATCCGTCGCGCGAAGCTTTCAGGGACAACACTTCCGGAAGCTGGGTATCGACGACATGGACCGAACTTCAGCAGCAACGTGATAACGCGGCTTGCGGACTCGAAATACTCGGCGTTAAGGAATTTGACAACATAACGGTTTTTTCCGCCAACAGGGCCGAAATTCTCATCACTGATTTCGCCGCTTACGCCAACCGCGCGGTGCCCATTTCAATCTACTCCACCTCAACCGCTTCGCAGGTGGCATATATAGTCAACGATTCCTCCGCGCGAATCATAATGGTCGGTGACCAGACACAATATGAAAAGGCCCGCGAAGCCATGAAGGAATGCCCTAACCTGAGGCAGATAATCACTTTTGACAAAGTCAGGCTCCAGCCGGAGGACAAGACTACCATATCGTTCGCCGACCTGCTGGAACTCGGAAGCAAAGCATCGGAAGGCTGCCGGGCCGAGGTGAAGAAACGCACCTCGGAAGCAACGGCCGACGACATTGCCACCATCATCTACACCTCGGGGACTACCGGGGAACCTAAGGGAGCCGTGCTCCCCCACTCATGCTTCAACGCCGTGGTCCGCATCCATGACGAGCGCCTCACCATGCTCTCCGACAAGGACACTTCCATCTGTTTCCTGCCCTTGTGCCACATCTTTGAAAAGGCCTGGACCTACTATTGTCTCCACAGACTGATGCTTGTGGGAATCAACAACGACCCGCGTGAAATCCAACACACCGTCAAGGATTTCCACCCTACGTGCATGTGCTCAGTTCCGCGATTCTGGGAAAAGGTCTATGCCGCCGTTCAGGAACATCTGGCCGACATGTCGGGCTTCAAGAGCTGGCTCGTTAGCCGGGCGCTTAAAGTGGGACGCCGCCGCAATCTCGATTATGCCCGTCTGGGACGCAAGGCCCCGTTCTGGCTCGAGCTGCAGTACCGTTTTTTCAACAACCGTGTGTTTGCGGCCCTGCGCCATGTTATCGGCATTGAGAACGGCAATATATTCCCCACCGCCGGCGCTCCGCTCTCGTCAACCATAGTGGAATTCTTCCATTCATGCGGAATCAATGTACTGATAGGCTACGGACTGTCGGAAACCACGGCCACCGTGTCATGCTACCCAACGGTCAACTATGAGATCGGCACCATAGGCACTGCCATGCCTGATGTGGATGTGAAAATCGGCGAGAACAACGAGATTCTTGTCAAAGGCCCCACCGTAATGCGCGGTTATTACAACAAGCCGGAGGCCACAGCCGAGGCTTTCACTGCCGACGGATGGTTCCGCACCGGCGATGCCGGCCGCTTCGACGCCACCGGCGCTCTCGTGCTCACCGAGCGCATCAAGGACCTCTTCAAGACCTCGAACGGAAAATACATAGCGCCTCAGGCCCTCGAAAGCCGTCTGGGCGAGGACAAATACATAGAGCAGGTGGCCGTGATAGGCGACCAGCGCAAATATGTCACAGCCATCATCATTCCGGCATTCGAGGCTCTCAAGGAATATGCCCGCAAGAAGCACATCCAGTACCACAACATGGAAGAGCTGATTCGCAACGCCGATATCCGCAAGATGATTCAGGAACGCATAGACAGACTCCAGGCCAATTTCGCATCCTTCGAGCAGATCAAAAAATTCACTCTCCTGCCCAAGGAATTCACCATGGAGGCCGGTGAGCTGACAAATACTCTGAAAATCAGACGTCCGGTCATCAACAACCGCTACGCCTCGGAAATCGAAGCCATGTATGCCTGAAAACGAGACAGGGATATGCGAATATTTTCAATTATTGCAGTTTTTGCACTGACGCTCTGCAATACATACGCCTCAACGCCCGACCCCGTTAATTAAAATTAAGCCACGTATCCTGCCACTGTTGTGGCAGCCAAATTACTGACAAGGTTCCATCAACTGTAAGGGCTTTGTCGGACTAATACCATCATCCTTTAGCTCGGAGGGATTCCCCTCTCCGATTAATAAATTGCGGAATCAGGGATGGACCGGCGAATTTTATAGTCAGAAAGCCATCGCATTATCAGGCATAATTTATGAAATTTTTTGTTGAAACCTCCTGACTTCGTCATTGCGTCACCCTAAACGCCGAGGTAGTCAAAAAGGGGCTTCAGTGAGTTGTGCTCAGGGGT
>CANQWS010000010.1 GCA_947627615.1 uncultured Muribaculaceae bacterium
TAAAGGGCTGACTCCTGCAATAGGTGCCAGCCCTTATTTCGTACCTGTCTCAAAAAATTTTATCGGACAGCAATAAATATTTATTAACTAAAAATAATTTTTAGATGTGTATTTTTATTATACGAATCAAAAAGTGACCGCCTGCCATTCCGAAAAATCGGTTGGCAGACGGTCACTATGGTTCGGGAATTACCCTTTAAGTTGCTTACGGCTCTCAGTTGCTCGCCTCGGCCTCCGGGGCGATGAGCTTGTAGCCCTTGCCGTGGATGTTGATGATCTCAATCGACGGATCGTCCTTCAGATGCTTGCGGAGCTTGGTGATGTATACGTCCATGCTTCGTGCATTGAAGTAATTGTCATCGATCCAGATGGTCTTGAGCGCGAAGTTACGTTCAAGAATCTCGTTGACATGGGCGCAAAGGAGGCTGAGAAGTTCCGATTCCTTAGTGGTCAGCTTGGTCACCTTATCATCAACCATGAGTACCTGTTTCTGAGTATCGAATGTGAATTTGCCGATACGGTACATTGTGATTTCCTTGCCTTTCTTTCCCTTCACGCGGCGGAGGATTGCCTCAATACGGAACACGAGTTCCTCCATCGAGAAGGGCTTGGTGATATAATCGTCGGCACCGATTTTGAATCCCTCAAGGATATCCTCCTTGATGGATTTGGCCGTAAGGAAGATTATGGGGACCTCGGAATTCACAGTACGTATTTCCTGTGCAAGAGCGAATCCGTCCTTCTTAGGCATCATCACATCGAGCACACAGAGATCATATTTTCCTTTGAGGAAAGCCTTGTAACCGCTCTCACCATCGGCAAAGAGGTCAGCATTATAACCTTTGGCCTGAAGGTATTCGCGAAGAAGCATGCCGAGATTCTCGTCATCTTCGCAAAGTAGTATACGCAAACGATCTTCCATAATTGTCAGTTTTTAGTTAGTGGTAATATTACAATAAATTTCGTTCCTTTTTTGAATTCGCTCTCCACATTGATTTCTCCTCCGAATGCCTTGACCATCTTGTGGACGTAGGCCAGTCCGAGACCGAAGCCTTTGACATCATGGCGGTTTCCGGTAGAGACGCGATAGAATTTGTCAAACACACGTTTAAGGTCATCCTTGCGGATACCGATTCCGTTATCGGCTATCGAAATCTCAAGGCGGTGGTCTGAAATATCTCTTGTGGTTATCTTCAGCTCAAGCGGACGCTCTTCATCGCGATATTTGACCGCATTGTCAAGGAGGTTGAATATCACATTGGTGAAATGCATCTCGTCGACATTAACCGTTGACTGCTCGGCCTTGAGGTCGGCGGATATAGAGCCGCCGTACTTCTCGACCTTGAGCTTGAAGGTGTGCTGAATGTTGGCTATGACCATGTTCGCATCGACATCCTGGAATCTGAGAGTGGGATTCTGACGCTCGTCGAACATTGACATCTGCAGGACTTTCTCGACCTGAAAACGCAGACGCTTGGTTTCATCGTTAATCACATTGGAAATGTGTTCGAGCATCTTGGGTGATTTCCTGACGGAATTGTCATTGAGCATCTGTGCGGCGAGTGAAATCGTGGATATGGGCGTCTTGAACTCGTGGGTCATATTGTTGATGAAATCATTTTTCATCTCGGTCAGTTTCTTCTGACGGAAAGCCACGATGATGGTATAGAGGAATACTATCAGCAGTATGACCGTGAAAATCATCGAGGGAATCATGAATTTCACGGAGTGGTAGATGTAGTCCCGTTTGTCAGGGAAATACACCTTAATATAGTTCATGCGGTTCTTGGCATCGTTGGGAAAGAGAGTCTGGACGAACATATTGGTATCGCCGGTCTTCTCCGCCTCGAATCCTTTCGATTCGTAGACCGGCACTCCCATACGGCTCACCACGGCGAACTCGAACGGCAGATTCAGTCCGTTGTTCGCGAACTCGGTGGCAAGCAATGAGGCCACGAGGGCGGAATCGGCGCGTTCCTCTATGGGTCGGTTGCTTGACTGACTTATGATGTTCAATATCACCTCATCCAGCAGTCCGCGCTGATAGATGTACTGGCCCCGGATAACATCCTTTATGGATCGGCTGTCAGTAGCAAGAGCCGAACCTGAAAGCCGTGACTCGATCTGATCAACATCGCCTTTCAGCGTAAGGTCACCGGTGACTCCCTCATTGGTGGTGAATGAATACTTGACCCCTCCCCGGCTGTCGCCTCCCGCGGAATAACGTGGAAGTACGGACGACTGGATCTGGGCCACGTCTTCCTCGAGGAAATAACGGGTCTCTTCCTGTTCAAGAGCCGTGGAGACAGCGTAGAGACTTCTCTTTACCCCTTCCGAGAACTGCTCGTTACGCATCTTGACCATGTTGCGCATATAGACAATCTGTACGTAGAGCAATCCGGCGAATGTAACCGCCATTATTATTGTCAGGAACCAGATAATGGATTTTTTCATTGTTTTTTGCTACCGGATTTGCGGCAAATATGAGAGAGTTACTTATTAATCTTTATTATGTTAACGTCTTAAAAAGTGTATTTGTTGAATGAAAAAAGCAACGAAACAGCGTGGCGTTAACATTTCGTGTCAAAATTAACATATAAATGTGAATTTCGCAAATTTTTTCATGAAAAATTCACAACCCCGGCTGTTTTTCACCAATTTTAGCTATTGCCGCCTGACTGCTTCCTGCGTCCGGAAAGTTTCCGAGGCAAGAAGTGATGCAGACACAGGAAACCGATGACTCCGGCAAGCAGCGATCCGGCCACAATGCCTATCTTGGCATGATTCAGGAGATAAACGTCGGCGGGACTTCCCGACGAGAACGAGAGGTTGGCGATGAAAAGCGACACCGTGAATCCTATTCCACCCAGAATGGCTATCGAAGCCATCATTTTCCAGTTGGTCTTTTCCGGCATTGGAGCGAGATGCATCTTGACCGTGAGCCATGAGAATCCGAATATGCCTATGAATTTTCCGAGAACAAGACCGGCAATGATAGCGAGACTCAGGCCCTCGACCACAGTGACCGGAGCCACATCCAGTAGGAATATACCGGCATTGGCGAATGCAAACAGCGGCACTATCAGGTTGTTGACTATGGGATGCAGGGAATCCTCGAGTTCCTGAAGCGGAGAAATCACTTTATCGGACGCCGATTCCACCTCTTTCAGCCAGTTCATCTGATTCTTGTCAAGAATGGAACGCCGGCTGAGCGCCTCGTCATCGTCCTGATTGAAATGGGATATGGCCTTGCGGATGAGCTTGACATATTTCTTGGGGGCGAAAACCGGGGTGGCGGGAATGCAGAAAGCCACAAGCACACCGGCTATGGTGGGATGGACTCCGGAATTGAGGAACAGGAACCAGACCACACCACCTACCGACAGATAGAATATCTTGCTCTGGATGTGAAGTACCGAGCCGAGCAACAATATGCCGAGCAGGATGAACGCATAGACAAGAAGCATGGCCTCTATATGGGCGCTGTAGAAAACGGCTATGACAATTATGCCTCCTATGTCATCGGCCACGGCCAGCGTGGTAAGGAATATTTTCAGTGACACCGGCACTCTCGAGCCGAGCATGGCCAGCACTCCGAGTGAAAACGCTATATCGGTAGCCATCGGTATTGCAGCTCCGTCGGTATAATCGGTTCCGCGGCTCATGAAAAAGAATATCGCCACCGGAACAATCATTCCGCCCACGGCCCCCATAATGGGCAACAATGCCTGACGGAATGACGATAGCTCCCCTACCAGGATCTCGCGCTTTATCTCAAGACCTATGGAAAAGAAGAATATGGCCATGAGGGCGTCATTGATGAACTGGAGCATGGTCATGGGATGACCGGCATGGCTGAATATGTTGAAATCACCTATCTGCAGCCGCACCGGTTGATTCCAGAAATCGAAGTAATAGCCGTTGATTGCGGGGATATTGGCCACAAGCAGGGCAAACACCGTTGCGAGAATCAGAATGTTACCGCCGTTGGCATGACGGCGCAGGGCCTGCCGGGCCGCATAGAACACCTCGGAAGAGTGTTCGTCATTCTTTTTATCTGGACAGGGCGATGCCTGATTCCGTCCGGTTGATGCATGTTCTGACATAGTACATGAATGTTAAAAGGATAAATCTATATCCTTTTTAACAATTCATCACGTCATTGGTTCCGGCCGGGCGGCCATTTAGTCAAGCTTCAGAACGGCGAGGAACGCCTTCTGGGGCACTTCTACGGATCCTATCTGCTTCATGCGCTTCTTTCCCTTCTTCTGCTTTTCGAGAAGTTTACGTTTTCGGGATATATCACCGCCGTAACACTTCGCCGTCACATCCTTGCGGACAGCCTTTATGGTTTCCCTGGCAATGATTTTGGCGCCTATCGCGGCCTGAATGGCTATATCGAACTGCTGACGCGGTATGAGTTCCTTCAGTTTCTCGCACATGCGCCGTCCGAAATTCACTGCATTGTCAACGTGGGTCAGAGTGCTCAGCGCATCTACACTTTCCCCGTTAAGGAGTATGTCAAGCTTCACAAGCTTCGATTCACGGAAATCATGCAGATGATAGTCAAATGAAGCATAGCCTTTGGATATGCTCTTCAGCTTGTCATAGAAATCAATCACAATCTCTCCCAGAGGCATGTCAAAGATAAGCTCCATGCGGTTGCCGGAAATATACTCCTGCTTGACGAGCTCGCCGCGTTTGCCCAGACAGAGCGTCATTATCGGACCTATATAATCAGATGCCGTTATGACGGAGGCCCTTATGTAAGGCTCTTCTATATGGTCAATCAGAGTGATGTCAGGAAGACCCGAAGGATTGTGGACCTCGGTCATCTCTCCGTGTTTGTCGTAGACACGATAGGACACGTTAGGCACCGTGGTGATAACATCCATATCAAATTCCCTTCCGAGACGCTCCTGCACAATCTCCATGTGAAGAAGTCCGAGGAAGCCGCACCTGAAACCGAATCCGAGGGCCATGGATGACTCCGGCTGGAATGTCAGGGAGGCGTCATTGAGCTGGAGCTTCTCGAGAGAGGCCCTGAGGTTCTCGAAATCCTCTGTCTCTATGGGATAGACGCCGGCAAACACCATGGGCTTCACTTCTTCGAAACCGGCTATGGCCTTCTCGCACGGACGCCCCACGTGGGTTATGGTATCGCCCACACGGACCTCCTTCGACGTCTTGATTCCGGAAATGATGTAACCCACCGTTCCGGCCGACAGTTCCTTTCTCGGCTGCATGGTGAGTTTCAGCACACCTATCTCGTCGGCATGATATTCTTTTCCGGTTGAAACAAACTTCACGAAATCGTCACTGCGGATAGTGCCGTTCACAATCTTGAAATAAGCTATGATTCCACGGAACGGATTGAACACCGAGTCAAATATCAGCGCCTGAAGCGGTGCTTCAGGATCACCCTCGGGTGCGGGTATTCGCTCGATTATGGCAGCCAGTATGTCTTCCACACCGAGACCGGTTTTACCGCTTGCCCTGATTATGTCGTCATGATCACATCCGAGCAGGTCCACAATCTGGTCCGAGACCTCTTCCGGTTTGGCGCTGTCAAGGTCACATTTGTTTATGACGGGGATAATCTCGAGATCATTATCAATGGCCATGTAGAGATTGGAGATGGTCTGCGCCTGGATTCCCTGCGAAGCATCCACAATGAGCAACGCGCCTTCACAGGCGGCTATTGAACGCGACACCTCGTAAGAAAAGTCAACGTGTCCCGGAGTGTCAATCAGGTTCAGCTCATAGTTCTCACCTTTGTAATTATAGGCCATCTGGATGGCATGGCTCTTTATAGTGATACCTCGTTCGCGTTCAAGCTCCATGTCGTCAAGCACCTGGGCCTGCATGTCTTTTCCGCCCACAGTGTTGGTGAATTCAAGCAGACGGTCGGCAAGCGTGCTTTTGCCGTGGTCAATATGGGCTATTATACAAAAGTTTCTTATATGCTTCATCTGAAATTGTTTTCATCCGGCCATAATCAAGGCCGATGCAAAATTACTAAAATTTTCCAATATAGGCAATTGAAGTAAAAGGGTCCCGCCAGACGGCGGGACCCTTCGGATTTATCATATCACATATTTAGTATGATACTCAGAAGTCTTTAATAGTTCCACTGGCAGGCAATCATTCTCAGGTTGTCGCATCCTATGGTGCGGAGGTCGTTGATCATGTTGTAGCGGCAGTTGATGTAGGTCAGAGCCTGATCAAATGATACATCGACGGTGTTGAGCTGATTGTTGTTGCAGAGCAGACGCTGCAGGAAAGTCTGGTTCGAGAGGTCGAGAGTGGTAAGGTCGTTGTAGGAGCAGTCCACGAAAATCAGGTTTGTGCAGCCTTCCACGCTGAGAGTGGTGAGGTCATTGTAGGAGCAGACGAGGTCAAGCAGGTTATTGCAGTTGCGCACGCCGAGGGTCTTCATTCTGTTGTCGCTGCAAACGAAGGTCGAGAGCGAAGGCAGACCGGAAACAACCATGGTTGTTATCTCGTTGTCGTCAATATTCAGGTTCTGGAGGTTTTCAACGCCGAAGAGATTCAGAGAAGTCAGTTTGTTATAGCCGCAGTAGAGATTCTTAAGAGCCTGACATCCGCTGACCATCAGGTTCTCGAGGTGATTGCCCTGACAGTTGAGGGTCTTGAGTGTTGTGGAGTTGGCCACGCTCAGGCTTACGAAATAGTTGTTTGAAACGTTGATATTCTCTATCATGGGCAGATCAGCGAGGCTGATTTCACCGAGACGGTTGCGGTTCAGGGTAAGTTTCACAAGACTTGTACATCCGCTGAGGTCAATCTGGGTGAGTCTGTTGCGCGATGCATTGAGTTCGGTAAGAGCGGGGTCGTCAGCGATTGAAAGTGCTGTAATGGCGTTGCGGGAAACATCGACTTTTGTAAGTGCGGTAAAACCGGAAAGGTCAAGGGTTCCTGCAAGATGTTTATCCTTCCATTCTATTGCAGTCACATGACCGTTGGCTACTGTGACACCTTCAATGGAAGCGATATTGTTCATGTCTGTAACTTTAAGAACGTTGGCATTGGTGCCATCTTTTTCGGCCGGCTGGCTGAGGAAGGCTTTTATCTGCTTAGCTTCGTTCTTGTCGATCTTCTGAGCGAATACAGTCATGCATCCAAGCATGAGAGTAATCATTAATAAAGCTTTTTTCATAACTAAATAGTTGGGTTAATGTTTAAAATCTATTCTATTAACATCAAGAGCCACAAAATGGTTTTGCAGCTCTTGAAAATTTTTTTAATGATTTTTCACCAACTATTTTCCGAATATTTTCCCTGTCAGAAATCGAGTGGCTCGTCAGGAGCCGCTGTCAGAAAATCGGCTGAGCCGCCTGACAGTTCCTGAGCCGGATTCCCGAATCCCTGACCGCCCCCGTTCAGGCGTGATTCTGCAGACCCCATACTCATGCCTTCCGCTTCCTCCGTCCAGTTTTCGAATCGTGCGAACTCGGCCCTGAAACGCATCTCTACGTCATCCACGGCACCGCTTCGGTGCTTGGCCACGATAAATTCGGCAAGGCCGCGGATATCGCGATCCATGGCGTCATGC
Source organism: uncultured Muribaculaceae bacterium (assembly GCA_947627615.1). GTDB lineage: Bacteria > Bacteroidota > Bacteroidia > Bacteroidales > Muribaculaceae > Paramuribaculum. The sequence goes on from CANQWS010000010.1 coordinate 7,577, forward strand.
GATGAACGCAGATAATATTCGGGCCTGTGGATGAAGCAGACAATGTCGGCATCCTGCTCTATGGCACCGCTCTCACGGAGGTCCGACAGCTGGGGACGCTTGCCCTCCTTGCCCTCTCCGCGCGATTCCACACTTCGGTTCAGCTGCGACAGCGCTATGATGGGTATGTTCAGCTCCTTGGCAAGCTGCTTGAGCGAACGCGAAATCATGCTGACCTCCTGCTCGCGGCTTCCGAATTTCATGCCGGAGGCATTCATCAACTGAAGGTAGTCTATGATGATTATCTTCACGTTATGTTCCCTGACAAGACGGCGGGCTTTGGTCCTGAGCTCAAAAATAGAGAGCGAGGGAGTGTCGTCTATGTATAAAGGTGCGCCATAGAGGTGCTTTATGCGGGCCATCAGCTGATCCCATTCAACGGGCGACAGCTGACCGCTCTTGATTTTTTCACCCGGCAGCTCGCAGACATTGCTTATCATACGGTTAACAAGCTGCAGGTTCGACATTTCAAGCGAGAAAATCGCTACCGGCGTGCTGTAGTTGACAGCCATGTTCTTGGCCATGGAAAGCACGAATGCGGTTTTTCCCATGGCGGGACGCGCGGCAATGATAATCAGGTCCGAATTCTGCCATCCGGATGTCAGTTTGTCAAGTTTATGGAAACCGCTCTCAAGGCCGCTGAGACCCGAGGTCCTGTTGGCGGCAGCCTGAATCTGATCGATCGCATGGCCAATCACCGGGTCAATCTGGGTGACATCCTTCTTGACATTGCGCTGGGAAATTTCAAAGAGTTTTCCCTCGGCTTCCTGCATTAGGTCATCCACGTCATTGCTTTCATCGAAAGCCTTGCGCTCGATTTCCGAAGCGAATGATATCAGCTCTCTCGCAAGATATTTCTGGGCTACGATGCGGGCGTGATATTCCGCATGGGCTCCCGAAGCCACTCTTGATGTAAGCTCCGAGACGAATACCGGTCCGCCCACCTCGTCGAGAGTGCCGTTGAGCCTCAACTGCTCGGTGACGGTCAGCATGTCTATGGGCTGCTGCGAAGCGCCCAGTGCCTGGATGGCCTCGTAGATCTTGCGGTTGGCCGGTTCATAGAAACTCTCGGCTTTCAGAATATCACATACGGTAGTGTAGGCATCCTTCTCAAGCATCAGGGCTCCGAGCACGGCCTCTTCGAGTTCTGTGTCACGGGGGAGCTGTCTGCCGCCATAATCATAGAGCTGCTGATTCTGGCGTTGGTTCCTGTTGCGTTGCTGAGTTGAATCCATTTGCACTGTTTTTTAGAATTAGAGAATGCAAAATTACCATTTTTTCCGTATCTTCGCGTTGCTTTTATTCACATTTTATAGATAATTAATCAACATGGTCTTATTCCCTCATTCCAAAATAAACCTCGGGTTAAACATTGTCAGGCGCCGTCCCGACGGCTACCATGACCTTCAGACCGTCATGTTGCCTATAGGCTGGAGCGACATTCTTGAGGTTGTCCCCTCGTCTGCCGCATCGAGCAGCCTCACCACATCAGGCCGGCGGATTGACTGTCCTCCCGAAAAGAATCTTGTAATGAAAGCGTTCAGGGCTGTGGAGGACCGTGTCGGTAAGCTTCCGTCCGTCGACATCTATCTGCGTAAAATAGTGCCGGATGGCGCTGGCCTCGGGGGCGGCTCAGCCGATGCCGCGGCAATGGTCAAGGCTCTTGACGGTTTATTCTCTCTCGGCCTTGATGAGGACACTATGTGCGCTATATGCGCCGGAATCGGCGCGGACTGCCCTTTTTTCATCCATGACCGTCCGATGCTCGCTTCCGGAACTGGCACATCACTACAGCCTGTGGAAATCCCAGGGATAAAAGGAATGCACATAGTTGTGGCCAAGCCCGATGTGAGCGTTACCACGGCCATGGCCTACGCTAACGTGAAACCCTCTGGCCGAGAAATAAATCTGACTGCGATAGTCTCGGAGCCCGTAACGGAATGGCGGAATCTGTTGAAAAACGATTTTGAAGATTCAATATTCCCCGGTAATCCGGAGATTGAGGCAATCAAAAAACATTTTTACGACACCGGAGCCGTCTACGCAGCCATGTCCGGCTCGGGCTCTGCCGTTTTCGCATTGTATGAGAATGACATTTTGTCAGCAGTCACTGACGGACCTCTGAAAAAAGCCGTAATCTGGACCGGCACAATGGATTGAATGAACGTTATCCCTTCATAATTGTTATCTTTTTAAAATAATTCGGGGCCGGACGGAAGTTTGGCAGAATTTTTGTTGGAATAATTAAATCACTTCAATAAGTCACCGTAAATATGTCAAAGAATAACAGTAACGAGACAAAGGACAAACAGAAAATCAATCTGGAGAATCCTGAAACCGAAATAATTGATAATATAGACGAGGCCGCCGAAGACGGAACCGAATCGACCGAAAATGTCGAACAGGAAGAAATGAGCGAGATTGACCGTCTCGCAAAAGAACTCGGAGAAGAAAAAGCCAAACTCGAAAAAGAGAAAAAGGAATATCTTTTCCTCATGGCCGAATTTGACAATTTCCGCAAACGCACCATCAAAGAAAAAAGCGAAATTATCCGCAACGCCTCGGAGAGCGTGCTGAAAGGCCTCCTGCCCATTGTAGACGATTTCGAACGCGGTCTTGACGCAATTAAAGACAGCTCCGATGCGGAATCTGTTAAAGAAGGCATGACTCTCATCTATAACAAGCTCATGAAATTTCTGGAATCGAATCAGGTTAAACCTATTGAAAGCACCGGTGCCGATTTTGATCCGGAACTCCATGAAGCAATCGCAATGGTACCCGTCGAGGATGAATCCATGAAAGGAAAGGTCATAGACACACCCACCAAAGGTTACACCATCAACGACAAGGTACTCCGATATGCAAAAGTGGCTGTTGGCCAATAAGAGATAAAACACTGATAACCTATGGATCAGAAACGAGATTATTATGAAGTGCTCGGCGTGGCCAAGACAGCTACCCCCGAAGAACTCAAGAAAGCCTATCGCAAGCTTGCCATAAAATATCACCCTGACAAAAATCCGGGCGACAAGGCGGCTGAAGAAAAATTCAAAGAGGCGGCAGAAGCCTACGATGTGCTGTCGGACGCTGAAAAGCGTAAAAGATATGACCAGTTCGGCCATGCCATGGGTCCTCAGGGATTTCAGGGCGGCGAAGGATTCGGCGGTTTCGGCGGATTTTCATCAGGCGGCATGAGCATGGAAGATATCTTCGAGGCTTTCGGAGATATTTTCGGCGGTCACCGTGGATTCGGCAATTTCGGATCAGCCACCGGTTCACGACGCGCACAACCGCGTCAGCGTCGCGGCGACGATTTGAGAATAACGCTCAAACTTTCTCTTGAAGATATAGCCAAGGGTGTCCACAAGAACCTCAAACTAAAACGTTTTGACAAATGCGACCACTGCAACGGAACCGGAGCCAAGGACGGAACCTCGTTCACCACATGCCCCACATGTAACGGAACCGGCGTTGTAGAGCGCACGCAGCAGACTCTGTTCGGTCCTCAGCGAGCAGCAACCGTTTGCCCCACATGTAACGGTGAAGGACGCATAATCAAGGAGAAGTGCTCATACTGCAACGGCACCGGCGTGGAGCAGAAAGAACAGGTTGTTTCATTCGACATACCTGCCGGAGTTACAAACGGCATGGTGCTCACGGTCAAAGGCAAAGGAAACGCCCCCATGCACGGAGGCGTCAACGGAGACCTCCTTGTGGTTGTGGAGGAACTCGCGCATCCGGAACTTGTCAGGGACGGAAATGACGTCATCTACAACCTGATGCTGGATTTCCCGACGGCATCCCTCGGCGGTCAGGTAGAAGTACCCACAATAACCGGACGCGCACGACTGAAAATAGCTCCGGGAACCCAACCCGGAAAGATTCTGCGTCTGCGCGGAAAAGGTCTTCCGTCATACGAGGGCTACGGTACAGGCGACGAACTTGTGAATGTCATGGTTTACGTTCCGGAAAAACTGACCGACGAAGAGAAGAAAATCATCGAGCAGCTTAAGGACAAGCCTGACATGCAACCGTCAGATGAAACAAAGAAAAGCATTTTCAGCCGGTTGCGCCACATATTTGACTGACACCGTCAACTGAACCGTCATTAACATTCATTATAGTGAAAGACGTCATTCCTCGGGACTGGCGTCTTTTTATTTCTCTGAATGTCAGGATAAAGTAATGGAACAAATTGACCCTGTTTCCTTAACAGTCAATAATGTCGGGACGACAAATTTTACAACAGGGATTTGCTACTGATTCTTTATTGTATTAACTTTGTGTCGAATATGAAAAGTAATATCCTCAAATACATCGCAACCTGTGCTGCAGCCGCACTGATTTCGGCAGCACCGGTCAGCATATCCGCTCAGGCGTTCAGTGTGCGCCCTCAGCAGCAGCAACCGGTCCGGCAACCCTCCACAAAGTTTCATTCAAAACAAAGTGTAAAACGCAATGTGACCCGCAGGACCACGCCCCAGCGCATGTCCATAGAGTCAGTCTACGATTCACTTGACAACCGTTATGACTGGCACCGTGAACTGTATGACGGCATGATTCTGGTCTCGAACGGTGACCAGTTCGGATTCGTTGACCGCGAGGGGAAACCCGCCATTCCGCTGATTTACGAGGGAGCGTCGGATTTTGACAACGGTCAGGCAGTGGTGATGCTCAACAAACTCTTCGGAGTCATAAACCGTGAAGGCATGATGGTCATTCCTACCGTCTACGAGAACATACTGACTGCCACCCAGGATTTCTACGCCGTAAAGAAAGACGGGAAATGGGGTTATATAGACCGCCATGGCATAGAGCTTGTGAAACCGGTCTACGATCAGGCCTATCCGTTCGTTTCCGGACTGGGAGTTGTGACGCTGGGTGACAAGAGCGGCGCTCTGGATCTTGCCGGCAATGAGATACTCCCTGTTGTCTTTGACGAAATACTGACTGACAGCACTTCTTGCCCCGTAGCCGTGAAACTGCATGAACGTTACGCCCCTATCGACAGCACACTCTCCGTTGATTTCAATCTGTTATATGACGAAATCCATCCCTACGACGAGATGGGCGCTCCGGGTGTTGCTCTTGTTAAAGTGAACGGCAATTATGGTATCGTAGACAAGAACATGCATGAGATTGTTCCTGCCCGGTTTGAGGATATCGCACCGTTCCGTCATGGATTCGCACGCGCCAAAGAAAAAGGAAAATACACTTTCTTCTCCCCTGCCGGTAAAGCCATATCGGATGACAGATTCTCGTCAGCGGCTGACTTTGCCGGTGATTACGCCGTAGTCACCCTCAACGGCAAAAACGGAGTGATAGACCATAGCGGCACTTTCCAGCCCGTTGATTTCATCGGTGAAATCGGAATCATAAAACGAAACGGCAAACTCGCCATAATCTCCAAAGGAGGCGTTCCGCTCAATGACCTGCTCTATGACGAGATTCTTCCTTTTGACGATGACAGGGCCATTGTGCGCCGTTCCGGAAACTACGGATTCATAGATGCCGACGGTTATGAAGTGATACGCCCCATTTATTCCGAAGTCAAAAACTTTGAAGGACCTGCCGCCCGCGTCCGCCTTGAAAACCTCTGGGGACTTATAGATAAGGTCGGCACATATCTGTCAAAGCCGGTCTATCAGAAAATCGAGCCGTTCACCGATGGCCTCGCCAGAGTGGAACGCGACCGCAAATTCGGTTATATCTCTGATGACGGGCATGAGGCGGTCCATGCCGCCTACGACTCCATATCGGAATTCGAGGGCAACGGCCTGGCGCGGACAGTGAATGCCGGCAAGCACGGCCTTGTTGACAAGGAAGGGCATGAGATTGTGATTTCAACCTACGACACCATGAGCCGGCTGGCCGACGGCCTTTATGCCGTCAGTCTCGACGGTCGTTACGGATATATCGACGGCACCGGACGCATTGTCATAAAGTTCAAATATGACGAAGCACTGCCGTTTGACAACGGACTGGCTGCCGTGAGAAAGAAAGACCGCTGGGGAGCCATAGACGGTTCCGGACGCACCATCATTCCCATAAAATATGATCCCATAAAATCATTGGACGGCAACGTCATAACGGTTACAAAGAAGGACGAAGAAACCCTCTACAACCGTGAAGGGAAAAAGGTGAAACGCGAAGAATAGTCCGGGCTGTCAGTATCTTTAAATCAAAATATTTGCAAAAGTCACCCCGGTTGCATACCTTTGTGAAAACAATACGAAAACATTATTTATAAATGGAAATTAAAGGAAAAGTAATAGTTGCCCTTCCTGAACAGACAGGAGTATCCAAGACAGGCAACAGCTGGAAAAAACGCGAATACGTTCTGGAGACTCAGGAAACATATCCCCGCAAGGTTCACTTCGATTTCTTCGGAGAACGCGCTGACCAGTATCCTCTCTCGGTAGGCGATGAAATAACACTGAGTTTTGACATCGAAAGCCGCGAATATAATGGCCGCTGGTACACCAGCATCCGCGGATGGAAAGCTGAAAAAGCCGCCGCTCAGCCCGCAGCTCCGCAGAATGTACCCGCTGACTTCCCCCCCGCACCGTTTGACCCGATGCAGTCATCAGGAAGCGACGAGGATTTACCTTTCTAAATCGGCTAAAATCACAATTTGGCCCTATCTTTGACTCAAGCTCTTCGATAGGGCCTTTATTATTTTAAGGACAACATGAGAACCATCGTATCAACATTTCTTCTGGCCTCGGCAGCCGCCATGTCAGCCGGCACGCCCTACACCCCCACCCCTGAGATATTGCAGGCACGACAGGAATTCACCGACAACGGATTCGGAATTTTTCTCCACTGGGGAATCTACAGCATGTTCGCTCAGGGCGAATGGTATCTTAACAACGGAATCTCGGCCGAAGAATATGCCAAATCCGCATCGGCTTTCTACCCCGCCAACTTCGATGCTGCCGCATGGGTCAAGGCCATAAAGGATGCCGGAGCGAAATATATCTGTTTCACCAGCAGACACCATGACGGATTCTCTATGTGGCACACCGGACAGTCCGATTACAATATTGTCGATGCCACCCCGTTCAGACGCGATGTTATCAAGGAACTTGCCGATGAATGCCATAAGCAGGGAATAAAACTTCATCTCTACTATTCCCACATTGACTGGACCAGACCCGATTATCCCAAAGGACGAACAGGTCTGAAGACCGGGCGCAAGGAAGGTCTTGAAGACTGGAACGGATACTATAAATTCATGAACGACCAGCTGACCGAACTGCTGACCGATTATGGAGAAATCGGAGCCATCTGGTTTGACGGGCATTGGGACCATGATGCCGACAGCGTGCCCTTTGACTGGCAACTCGAGAACCAGTACCGGCTGATACACGAACTTCAGCCGTCATGCCTCGTCGGCAACAACCACCATATCACCCCATATCCGGGCGAAGACATCCAGATTTTTGAACGGGACCTCCCCGGAGAGAATAAAGCGGGATTGTCGGGTCAGGAAATCTCTCGGTTGCCGCTTGAGACATGCGAGACCATGAACGGAATGTGGGGATACAAGATAGCCGACCAGAACTATAAGGACGTGCCCACTCTGATCCACTATCTTGTCAAAGCCGCAGGCATGGGAGCCAATCTGCTGCTTAACATTGGTCCGCAGCCGAACGGCGAGCTGCCCGAAGCCGCTCTCGACAGACTGAAAGGAATCGGTGAATGGATGGATACTTACGGCGAGACGTTCTATGCTACTACAGCGGGGGACTTCCCTGCCCAGGAATGGGGAACATCGACCCGAAAAGGCAACAAACTTTTCATTCACCTGCTCACGCCGAAAAGCACCGACATTGAACTGCCGCTGAAATGCAAGGTGAAAAAAGCCGTAGGATTTATTGACAGAAAGCCTGTGAAATTCAGCAAAAGGAAAGATGGAACCGTGATTCTTCATCTTGACGGGATTCCCTCGGAAACTGATCATGTAATAGAACTTGAAACAACCGTATGACGGACCGGAAGCTTGAAATTTGCTGCGGCGATATTGACAGTGTGGCGGCAGCTGTGGCCGGAGGCGCCGACCGTGTTGAACTCTGTTCGGCTCTCGCCGAAGGTGGAGTTACACCCTCCGAAGGCCTCATCGGCAAAGCGCTGGAGATGCGTGGAAAAGCCGGTGTGCATGTGCTGATTCGCCCGAGAGGCGGCGATTTCCTTTATGACAGTCAGGAAGCCGATATAATGGTCCGCGACGTTTTGACAGCCCGACGTCTCGGCGCACAGGGCATTGTAATAGGAGCCTTGAAAACCGACGGCAGCATCGACACGGAATTATGCCGACGCCTCATCTCCGAGGCCGAAGACATGAGCGTCACATTTCACCGAGCTTTTGACCTTTGCGCCAGCCCGATGGAATCGCTCGAACAGATTATCGGGCTTGGATGCGACAGAATCCTGACATCGGGACTTGCTCCTTCAGCCGAACTCGGCGCGGAAATGCTGAAACGGCTTAACGAAAAAGCGGCGGGACGAATAATTATTCTCGCCGGAGGCGGGGTATCGCCGGCAAATGCAGAGCGAATTCTGGAGCTTTCAGGAGTGTCAGAGCTGCATGCGTCCGCCCGGTCGGCCATAAAAAGTCCCATGACATACCGCAATGCCGGAGTAGCCATGGGCAGACCTGATTCCGACGAATATTCACGATTGGTCACAGACAAAACCATTGTCAGACAACTTTCCGATATAATCCACAATCCATCACACCATGAATAAGCACTTTCTGATTATACTCTGCCTCTTGTCGGTCACGGCACAGAATGTCCGTTCAGCCTCACTCAAAGACCGGTGCATCGAGATGCTCTATAAATATATGCCGGTGGCAGATTCAGCGAACTATACCCGCGATTTTTTTGAGCACAACGTAGACATGTCGCTCCGCGCCCGCGAAGAGATGCCGTGGGGCAATATTGTTCCCGAAAAGGAATTCATGCATTTTGTTGTTCCGGTCCGGGTCAACAACGAAGCGCTCGACAATCACCGCGAAGTGTTCTACAACGAACTGAAAGACCGTGTCAAGGGCCTGGGAATGAAGGAAGCCATTCTTGAAATCAACCACTGGTGTCATGAAAAAGTGACATATCAGCCGTCGGACGCCCGCACCCATTCGCCGCTCCAGTCAGTCAGTTCCGCGATAGGCCGTTGCGGAGAGGAATCCACTTTCGGTGTTGCGGCACTCAGAGCCATGGGCATTCCGGCCCGTCAGGTCTATACCCCCCGCTGGGCGCACACCGATGACAATCACGCATGGGTTGAGGCCTGGGCCGACGGAAAATGGTACTTCCTCGGAGCCTGCGAGCCTGAGCCGGTTCTTAATCTCGGCTGGTTCAACGCCCCGGCTGCACGGGGAATGCTCATGCATGCCCGTGTATTCGGACCCTATTCGGGAGCTGAAGAGATTCTTTCCACCGCCGACGGCATAACCGACATAAACGTAACCGACCACTATGCTCCGGTTGACACCATCCGCGTATTTGTAACCGACCCCGAAGGCTCACCCATTGAGAATGCTAAAGTTAGCTTCAGAATCTACAATTACGCCGAATTCTATCCAATTGCAACAAAGACCACAGATTCCAACGGCCATGCGTCACTGGTGGCAGGACTCGGCGATATGCTCGTCTGGGCTACGGACGGACGCACCTATAGCTTCGGCAAGTACCATGTAGGGACCGACAAGAATGTCAGGCTTGTCCTTGACCCACGGGCCAAAATAAATACGAGCATGGATATCGATATCATCCCGCCGGTGGAATCCAAGGCTGTTGTCGATGTCAGCCCTGAACTTACAGCTGAAAACGAGAAGGCAAAAATCAGAGAGGATTCAATCCGCAAAAATTACGAGTCCACTTTCTGCAAGGCCATCCCGGGCGATTCCAAATCGGAATTGCTCGCACGCTCAAGAGGCAACCACCGTGTTATCCGGGAATTCCTTAACAGATACCGCAATGATGAAAATAAGGCGATTGCCTTGCTCAATTCATTGTCCGAGAAAGATCTCACCGACGTGACCATGGAAGTTCTTTCTGATTTCATGTCGGCCGAGGACAACGGCTCTCCCCTCTTCGCACAGTATATTATGTCACCGCGAATAGCATCGGAGCCGCTGACGGCTTTCCGTTCAAGGCTATCAGCTGAAATACCTGCGAATCTTCAGAATGAATACCGGAACAATCCGGCTTTATGGGCATCGTGGGTATCCGAAAACATTGACGCCTCACTTGACTGGTATCCCTCATCGGTAACCATGAACCCGGTTGAAGTGTGGAAAGTGCGACGCACTTCTCCCCTTTCACGTGACATATTTTTTGTTGCTGGAGCTCGTAGCATCGGAATCCCGGCACGCCTTGACCCTGTCACATCGAAACCGCAGTGGGCTGACAAGGAATGCAACTGGCATGACGCCATGCTGACGGAGGAATCCGTCGGCACCGCATCCGGTAAACACAGCCTCACTCTGACCTACGAACCGAACACCACTGTGGACGACCCTCTTTACTACTCTCATTTCACCCTCTCCAGAATCGACAAAGGCGAACCTCAGTTACAGAGTTATCCCGATTTCGAGCCATGGAGCAAGAACTTCAAGAACCCTCAGATTCTGGATGCGGGACAGTACATGCTTGTCACGGGACAGAGACTTGCCAACGGCGGCGTATTGTCACACATAGAATTCATTGATCTCACAGAATCGGACGCAACCGCCGAGCTGAAAATGCGGAGCGACAGTTCTCAGGTTCAGGTCATCGGGTCCTTTGACTCGGAATCGGTTTTCACTCCGGCAGAATCCGATGCAAGCCAGTCGATTCTCGCAACGACCGGACGAGGCTATTTCGTGGTAGGAATTGTTCAGCCGGGACACGAGCCCTCCAACCATATCCTGCGCGACATGGCGGCACTCAAAGACAGGCTGGAGGAAAACGGGACTCCGATAATTATGCTCGCTGCGGATAAGGACAAAATGAAAAAACTTGACACGGAGCTGACATCGGCCCTGCCGGCCACAACGACGTTGGGCTATGACTCAACCGGAAAGATTTCTGCCGCCCTGAGTCAGCTCTCGGAATCTCAGAACGGTCCTGTCATAATAATCGCTGACACATTCAACAGGGTTGTATTCGTGTCATCGGGCTACACGATAGGCATCGGACAGAAACTTCTTGACACTCTGAACCGCATCAAGTAATTAATTTTTTGTAATTTTGCAAAGAAATAGACATTAAACAAAACTGCATACTGAACTGACCGATGAGGTTCGACGAATTTGATTTCAATTACGACGTGCTTGACGCACTCGATGCAATGCACTTTGAAGAGTGCACGCCGATACAGGAAAAAGCCATACCCGCGGCACTTGAAGGCCGCGATCTCATAGCCGTAGCCCAGACGGGAACCGGCAAAACAGCCGCATATATTCTGCCGGTCCTGAGCCGGCTTGCCGACGGAGGATTTCCGGACGATGCCATAAACTGTATCGTCATGGCCCCTACCCGGGAACTTGCCATGCAGATCGACAACCAGCTTGAGGGTTTCGGGTACTTTATGTCAGTCAGTTCTCTGCCCATCTACGGCGGTACTGACGGAGCCACATTTGCCCGCCAGCAACGTGGATTGAAACTCGGAGCCGACATTGTCATCGCCACTCCCGGACGTCTGCTTGCACATCTCCAGATGGGATACGTGGACCTTTCACGCGTCTCGTTCTTTATCCTCGACGAGGCCGACCGGATGCTTGACATGGGTTTCTACGACGACATCATGCAGATTGTAAAGAACCTGCCCGAAGAGCGGCAGACGCTCATGTTCTCCGCCACAATGCCGCCCAAGATTCAGCAGCTTGCAAAAACAATTCTGCATTCCCCCGAAGAGATAAAAATAGCCGTTTCAAAGCCGGCCGATAAAATACATCAGCGTGTGGCCATCTGTTACGAACCGCAGAAACTGAAACTGCTGAAAAAAATCTTTACGGACACCGAAGCCAAAAGAGTCATTGTCTTCGCCTCATCGAAACTGAAAGTCAAGGACCTGTCAAGGGAACTGCGCAAAGCCGGATTCAAGATAGGAGAAATGCACTCCGACCTCGAGCAGGCTCGCCGCGACGAGGTAATGCATGACTTCAAATCCGGCAAAATAGACATTCTCGTGGCAACCGACATAGTGGCCCGCGGAATAGACATCGACGACATCACTATGGTGGTCAACTACGATGTGCCCCACGATGCCGAGGACTATGTTCACCGCATAGGCCGCACGGCACGTGCCGATGCCGATGGCGAGGCCCTTACTTTTGTCAGCGACCGTGACCGCCGGCGTTGGGCAGGAATAGAGAAATTCCTCGGTAAGAAAATCGAGCGCCTTGAACTTGAAGACGCTCCCGCCGACATATCCCCCGCTGAAGAAAATCCCCGAAAAAGCAGGAACACGAAACGCAACGGCGGTTCCCGACACAGCCGAAAGCCCGGACGTAACGCAGGCAACCGCAATGAACGCCGCCGAGACGAAAAGAGCAGGGAGAAGACCGCAGACAATCCTGAGAACGCCTCAGAAAACAACGGCGAAAACAAACCTCGTCAGAAAAAATCCAATCCCCGACGCAGAAATTACCGCAACCGGAGAAACGGCAAAGGCAATCAGGACAGCAACAAAGGAACCGGCCCGCAAACCGGCACTCCGGAAAAGAACTGACTGCAATAAAAGCAAAAATAATTATGACAATTGAATTATAATTGCTACCTTTGCCCGTGCACGACAAAGGGGTGCCGACGGCTACACGCCAATGGCTGAGATTCATACCCTCCGAACCTGATACGGCTAATACCGGCGCAGGAATTGTTCTCATCCACATCACCATATCGTAATAGCATGGCTGTACCTCCATGTCGCGCCTGAAACTGAAAGCGACATGAAAAGATACATTCCAGTCCTATCTATCGCCGGGTCCGATTCCTCTGGTGGAGCCGGCATACAGGCCGATATAAAGACCATATCGGCAATAGGGTGTTACGCCATGACAGCCATAACATCCATCACGGCTCAGAACACCACGGGAGTCAGCGCCATCCAGGGCATCGACCCTGACATAGTGGCCGCTCAGATTGACATGATATGGGCCGACATCAAGCCTCTGGCCGTGAAAACCGGTATGCTTTACAGCCGTGACATCGTCAATGTAGTGGCTGACAGGCTGACAGGTCTTGACGTGCGGAATCTCGTCATTGACCCCGTGATAATGTCCACCTCAGGCTCACTGCTCATTGACCGGGATGCCATTGACGATCTGCGTAAACGCCTTTTCCCCATAGCAACGCTCATAACGCCCAACCGTCTTGAAGCCATAGAATTGACCGGCGAAACAGACTATCAGCGGCAAGTTGACGCTTTCCGCGCCATGGGTTGCCGCAACATCCTCCTGAAAGGGGGCGATGACAAGCGCACCGATGTCAAGGAGGACCTTCTTGCTCTTGAAGGCGAGGAAGAACTGATAACGCTACGTGCCGATGCCGTGAACACCAAAAACACCCATGGAACGGGCTGCACACTGTCGTCGGCCATAGCTTCCTACATGGCTCTCGGCTTTGATGTTGAGGAAGCAGTAACCCGAGGCAAAATCTACATCACCCATGCCATAAATGCCGGAGCCAGAGTAAGCGTCGGTCATGGCCACGGGCCCGTCAACCACCTGTTCGCGCCGCGACACATGAAATTCATAATCAACAAATCTCCACGAACATGAAAGTGATTCTGAACAAACAGCCGATTTCCATTGATGAAGCCGCCACTCTCGACGTTGCTCTCAAAGCCGCATCCATAGAGCCGAAAGGCATAGCCGTGGCTGTGAACGAGAAAGTGGTTCCCAAAAACGAATACGCCACACACGAACTTCACGAAGGCGATGAAATCATTATCATAAAAGCTTTCTATGGCGGTTAAATCACCTTTCCGCATAGCAATCACGCCGGAAAACATCCTTGCGGACGAACCGGCGATGATTTCCGAAATCCTTGATTCGGGATGGGACATGGTGCATCTGCGTCACCCCGGCGCGTCACTGCGTGACATGCGGAATCTGATTGAGGCGATTCCCCAGCGTCATCACGGCCGTCTCAGACTCCACGGCCACTTCGAGCTGCTCAACAGTTTCAAGCTCGGAGGGATTCACCTCAACCGCCGGTGTCCCCACGTTCCGGACAACTACAACGGTCCGCATAGCCGCTCGTGTCATACCATCGACGAGGTCAGGGACAGCGCGGGATGTGACTACGTGACTCTTTCCCCTATATTCGACAGCATCTCGAAAGAGGGCTACAAGGCATCTTTTACAGAAAAAGAGCTTGAAGGAATTGACAAAACAGCCACTTCAGACGTTAATATGAAAGTAATAGCCCTCGGCGGAATCACTCCGGAACGTGTTCCTCAGGTGATGAATCTGGGATTCAGCGGGTTTGCCGTTCTCGGCGCCCTCATGACGGCAGATTCCATGGACTGTTTCCGTCAGAGGCTCAATGCTTTCAATGAAGTGAATACATACAATCCATAACCAAACACTCGATTATGTTACAGTTTATAACTCATCCCTCGGAAAAATACTCCATAGCCGAAGAAGTGCAGATGGCCATCGAAGGCGGTTGCCGGTGGATACAGCTCCGAATGAAAGGAGCTTCGGACGAAGAAGTTCTCCACACTGCGGCGGAACTCATTGATATGTGCCGCGAAAATGATGCTTTCCTGATTGTTGACGACCGTGTCAATGTGGTCAACGAACTTAAAGTCTCCGGAGTCCACCTCGGCAAGGATGACATGGACCCGATGGAAGCCCGTGAACTGCTCGGACCGGATGCAATTATAGGCATAACCGCCAACACGGCCGACGACATAATAAAGTACAAGGGCAAGGACGTGGACTATGTAGGACTCGGCCCGTTCCGCTACACATCCACTAAAGAAAAACTCTCTCCGGTGCTGGGACTCGAAGGTTACGCCGAAATTGTCAAGAAAGTCCGTGATGCAGGCGTGGAACTGCCGATAGTCGCCATAGGCGGAATCACACTCGAAGATGTTGAGCCGCTTATGAAAACCGGTGTCAACGGCATCGCGGTCTCGGGCTCGATAATCAATGCGCCTGACCCGGTCCTCTACACCTCCAAAATTATGGAAAAACTGCTCGGCATACCTTACGACAAAGCCGATTGACAATTATGATTATCAAAATTCAATCCACTATCATATTTCAATGAAAGACATCCTTACGATAGGCGGACGCGATTTCACATCGCGTCTGTTTGTGGGCACCGGCAAATTCTCATCCAACCGCCTGATGCTCGAATCCATCATAGCCTCCGGTTCACAAATGATCACCGTGGCCATGAAACGCGTTGACATGCAGCATGAGGATGAAGACGACATGCTTGCCAACATCAACCGTGACAACGTCCAGCTTCTCCCCAACACCTCGGGAGTCCGCAATGCCAAAGAGGCCGTCATTGCGGCCCGGCTCTCCCGCGAGTGCTTCGGCACGGATTTCATCAAACTCGAAATTCATCCTGACCCCAAATATCTCCTGCCTGACCCCATAGAGACCCTTGAAGCTACGGCCCAGCTGGCCAAGGAGGGATTCCATGTTCTCCCCTACATTCAGGCCGACCCGGTGCTCTGCAAGAGACTTGAGGAAGTTGGCTCCGCCGCCGTAATGCCTCTCGGCGCCCCGATCGGCACCAACAAAGGCCTGAAGACCCGCGATCTGCTGGAGATTATCATAGCCGAGAGCAAAGTCCCCGTAGTAATCGATGCCGGACTCGGAGCGCCTTCTCATGCAGCCGAAGCAATGGAAATGGGAGCCGACGCGGTTCTGGTCAATACAGCTATAGCCGTGGCTAACAATCCCGTTGAAATGGCCGAAGCCTTCAGACTGGCCGTTGAGGCAGGACGCAAGGGATACCTTGCCGGACTCGGAGCCGTAAGTTCCTACGCCGAAGCCACAAGCCCGCTCACCTCATTTCTTGACTGACCCCTAAAAAATCATTCTTCATACCCCACTTCCTGACATGGAAATTGAAAATATAAACGTAAACAGCTATCCCTCTTCAAAAAAAATATATATCCCGGGCAAAATCCATCCCGTAAAGGTTGCGATGCGTCAGATTTCCCTCACCCCTACCGTAAAGGTTATCAACGGTGAAAAAGTCATGACTGAAAACGCCCCGGTAACAGTCTACGATACAAGCGGACCATACACCGATCCTGAAATCAAGATTGACATCAATCAGGGATTGCCCCGCTTCCGCGAGGAATGGATTGCCGGACGCGAAGACCTTGAGCAGCTGCCTCGTATAACTTCCGATTATGGCCGTCAGCGGGAAGCCGACAGATCTCTTGACAGCATACGGTTTGCCCGGCGTTATGCGCCCCGCCGCGCCAGGGAAGGCAAAGCCATAACGCAGATGGCCCTTGCCCGTCAGGGCATAATAACTCCGGAAATGGAATATGTCGCCATCCGCGAGAACGCCAACGCCGAAGCTCTCGGTATCGAAAGCCATATTACTCCTGAATTCGTCCGTCAGGAAATAGCCGAGGGACGTGCCGTGCTGCCGGCCAATATAAACCATCCCGAAGCCGAGCCTATGATTATAGGACGCAATTTCCTCGTGAAGCTCAACACCAATATTGGAAACTCGGCCCTGTCATCGGGAATCGAGGAAGAAGTGAGCAAAGCCGTATGGAGCTGCTATTGGGGCGGTGACACCCTGATGGACCTCTCCACAGGCGACAACATCCACGAGACCCGCGAATGGATTATCCGCAACTGCCCTGTCCCCATGGGCACTGTGCCGGTATATCAGGCTCTTGAGAAAGTCAACGGAAAGGTCGAGGACCTCACATGGGAAATTTATCGCGACACTCTGATCGAGCAGGCCGAACAGGGAGTGGATTATTTCACAATCCATGCCGGAGCGCTGAAAGCCCACGCCTCTATGGTAGGCGAGCGCCTGACGGGAATCGTTTCCCGCGGAGGCTCCATCATGACAAGCTGGGCCGTGATGCACAACGAGGAAAACTTCCTTTACACCCATTTCGACGAGATATGCGAGATTCTCGCCCGCTATGACGTGGCTGTTTCTCTTGGCGACGGCCTCCGTCCCGGTTCCATTCATGACGCCAATGACCGCTCACAGTTCCTTGAACTTGACGTGCTCGGCGAACTGACCGAAATTGCATGGAAGCATAACGTTCAGGTCCTCATCGAAGGCCCCGGACACGTGCCCATGCATAAGATTCGCGAAAACATGGACCGGCAGATTGAAAAATGCCATGAGGCTCCGTTCTATACGCTCGGCCCGCTGACCACCGACATTGCTCCCGGCTATGACCACATAACCTCGGCCATAGGCGCAGCACAGATAGCATGGATGGGCACAGCCATGATATGCTATGTGACACCTAAGGAACATCTGGCTCTTCCTAATCTCGAAGACGTGCGCAACGGTGTGATAACCTACAAGATAGCCGCTCATGCCGCCGACATTGCAAAAGGTCATCCCGGCGCACAGCTCCGTGACGACGCTCTGAGCAAGGCCCGTTTTGAATTCCGCTGGAAGGACCAGTTCAACCTGTCGCTTGATCCGGCCAGAGCCAGACAGTACTATGTGGAGAGCCATAAAAACGACGACCATTTCTGCACCATGTGCGGACCCAACTTCTGCGCCATGCGCATATCAAAGAATCTTGTCGACAACTGCGACATGACAGATGAAAACAAATAACCGATGTTTTATGATGAATTAAAACGGTTTTCCTGGGATGAGACCACCAGGGAAATTGAATCGAAAACAGCTCGCGATGTGGAGATTGCACTGTCAAAGGAACATCGTGACATCTCTGATTTCATGGCCTTGATTTCGCCTGCCGCGGCTCCATATCTGGAGCCGATGGCACGGCTCTCCCACCGCTACACGCTTGAACGTTTCGGGAAGACCATTTCCATGTACATACCCATGTACGTGTCAAACGCATGTACCAACGGTTGCGTATACTGCGGATTCAACCACGCCAACCCGTTCACGCGCGTCACTCTGACTATGGACCAGGTGAAAGCCGAGTGCGAGGCCATCAGGCGGCTCGGTCCCTTCGAGAATCTTCTCATTGTTTCAGGAGAGTTTCCTTCACTCAACGGCGTCAACTATCTGGAAAAGGTTCTTCAGGTAGCCCGTCCCTACTTCAATAACCTGACCATCGAGGTCATGCCGATGAAAGAGCGTGATTACTACCGGCTGACGCAGAGCGGCCTGAACGGGGTGGTCTGCTTTCAGGAGACTTATCATGAGGCGGCCTATAAAACGTACCATCCACGAGGCATGAAGTCAATATTCGAGTGGAGAGTCAACGGTTTTGACAGGATGGGAGCGGCCGGTGTCCACAAAATAGGCATGGGAGTGCTAATAGGTCTCGAGGACTGGCGCACCGACGTGACTATGATGGCCCGCCATCTCCAGTATCTGCGCAAGAACTACTGGCGCACCCGCTACAGCATAAACTTCCCCCGCATGTGTCCCGCAGAGGGCGGATACCAGCCCAAGGTCATAATGAGCGACAGGGAACTCGCCCAGCTGACATTCGCATTCCGCATTCTGGACCATGACGTAGACATCTCCTACTCCACCCGCGAGGCTCCGGAATTCAGGGCCAATATGATGAAGCTCGGAGTCACTTCAATGAGCGCCGGAAGCAAGACGGAGCCGGGCGGCTATGTGTCTTCACCGGATGCCCTGGAACAGTTCGAGGTGACCGATTCGAGGACTCCGCTGCAAGTCGCTGCCGAAATAAAAGCTTTAGGATATGAGCCGGTCTGGAAAGACTGGGACAAAATCTTTGACTGAGACTGTTTTTTTTGTAATTTTGCAGTCTGTAAATATTCTGCTGAAGTGATTTAATCATTTTGATTATTAAGCTTTATGTAAAGTTTTGTGGCTGACTTTGGCGCCATCCATGGTAACAGGAGCCGGAAAATGACATGAAGGATTGATCGGATGGTCTGATTCACTTCGGATTATAACATATCGAATTAAGTTTAAAGCACTTCATAATCTCAACAGCACTGACATGAAAGAATTAGCCACGAAATATAATCCTGCCGATGTTGAAGACAAGTGGTATGCCTATTGGATGAAGCACAGGCTCTTCCACAGCGAACCCGATTCCCGCGAACCCTACTGCATTGTGATTCCGCCGCCCAACGTGACCGGCGTGCTTCACATGGGCCACATGCTCAACAACACCATTCAGGATATACTTGTGCGCCGCGCCCGCATGGATGGCAAGAACGCGCTGTGGGTTCCCGGAACCGACCACGCCTCGATCGCTACCGAAGCCAAGGTCGTGGCAAAACTCGCGGCCGAAGGAATCAAGAAATCCGACCTCACACGCGAAGAATTCCTGACTCATGCCTGGGACTGGACCCATAAGTACGGCGGCATAATTCTTGAACAGCTCAAGAAACTCGGAGCTTCATGCGACTGGGACCGCACCGCGTTCACCATGGACGAGACCCGCTCGAAAAGCGTCACGAAAGTATTTGTGGAACTTTTCCGCAAAGGTCTCATTTATCGCGGCAAGCGTCCTGTCAACTGGGACCCCAAGGCACTTACTGCGCTGAGTGACATCGAGGTTATCTACAAGGAGGAACACAGCAAACTCTACTATCTCCGCTATAAGGTGGTTGGAGAGGACACTTATGCCATTGTGGCCACAACCCGCCCCGAAACAATAATGGGCGACACCGCCATGTGTATAAACCCCAACGACCCCAAGAACCAGCATCTCAGAGGCAAGAAGGTCATTGTTCCTCTCGTGGGACGCGAAATCCCGGTAATCGAGGACGACTACGTTGACATGGAATTCGGTACGGGATGCCTTAAAGTCACCCCGGCCCATGACATGAACGACTACATGCTCGGTCAGAAACACAATCTGGAGACTATAGACATTTTCAACCCCGACGCTACAATCAGCGAAGCTGCCGGAATGTATGTGGGCATGGACCGTTTCGATGTCAGGGAGCGGATTGCCAAGGACCTCGAAGCTGCCGGACTGATTGAGAAAGTGGAAAACTACGAGAATAAGGTAGGATATTCCGAACGTAATCCCGACACCGTTGTGGAGCCTCGCCTTTCCGACCAGTGGTTCATGAAAATGGACTCGATGGCGAAACCGGCCCTCGCCGCTGTTGAGGATGATATAATCAGATTTATCCCCGAAAAATACAAGAACACCTATCGTCACTGGATGACCGACATCCGTGACTGGTGCATCTCGCGACAGCTCTGGTGGGGCCACCGCATTCCCGCGTGGTATCTGCCCGACGGAAGTTTTGTCGTTGCCGAGGACGCCGAAGAGGCTCTGAAACTCGCGAACGAGAAATGTCCCGGCATCAGTGCTTCCGATCTCCGTCAGGAAGAGGACGGTCTTGACACATGGTTCTCGTCATGGCTCTGGCCGATTTCCCTTTTCAACGGTATTCTCGACCCCGAAAATGCCGACATGAAATATTACTATCCGACCACAACTCTTGTGACCGGACCTGACATTATTTTCTTCTGGGTGGCCCGCATGATTATGGCAGGATACGAATTTGCCGGACAGCAGCCGTTCAGCAATGTCTACTTCACCGGTATAGTCCGCGATGAAATCGGCCGCAAGATGTCGAAGCAGCTCGGCAACTCACCCGACCCGCTGAAACTGATTGCCGATTACGGTGCCGATGGCGTCCGCGTCGGTATAATGCTCTGCGCTCCTGCCGGCAACGACATCCTGTTCGATACGAATCTTTGCCTGACCGGCCGAAACTTCTCCAACAAGATATGGAATGCATTCCGCCTTGTGACAGGTTGGGAAGTTGACGAAAATGCACAGCAGCCCGAGTCTGCCGCCTTCGCCATAAAATGGATGGAATCGAGACTCAGCGTAGCCATAGAGGAAATCAACGATCTGATCGGTAAGTTCCGCATTTCCGAGGCTCTGAAGGAGATTTATCGCCTCTTCTGGGATGAATTCTCGTCATGGTACCTCGAAATGGTCAAGCCGGCCTACGGTTCGCCTGTCGATACCGCCACTCTGAACGCTACCAAAGGATTCTTTGACAAACTGCTGCGTCTGCTGCATCCGTTCATGCCGTTCATAACCGAAGAGCTGTGGCAGCATCTCTGCGAACGCCGCGACGGTGAATCCATCATGTATGCTTCAACCCCTGAGGCCACTCCCGTCGACAACGACATTCTCAACATCATGGAACATGCCAAGGAGGTGGTCAACGGAGTGCGCAATGTCCGCGCGGTGAAGAATCTTCCCAACAAAGAGCCGCTGACGCTCAACATCCTCGGGACATGGGACAAGAGTCAGGACTCCGTCATCTGCAAGCTTGCCAACCTTGAGGGCATAAACCACAATGCAGATAAGGATCCTGCCGCCGCATCTTTCATTGTTGACGTTACGGAAATAAACATTCCTCTGGCCGGAAACATCGACAAGGAAGCCGAGATTGCCAAATTACGGAAGGATCTTGACTACATCACCGGATTCAAGGCCTCGGTAATGAAAAAACTTTCCAACGAACGGTTCGTGAACAACGCTCCCGCGGCCGTGGTAGAGGCCGAGCGCAAAAAGCTTGCCGATGCCGATGCCAAGATAGAGAGCATCAACAATGCCATAGCGACTTTGAGCTGATCAACCCATTTAAATCACAGTCAAGACAATCTCACCCGAGAATATAATATGCCTAACATTTCAAAACGCGGACAGATAATGCCCGCCTCTCCTATCAGGAAACTCGTTCCTCTGGCCCGAATGGCTGAAAAGCGCGGCGTGGAGGTCATACGCCTGAATATCGGTCAGCCGGACCTCCCTACACCGCAGGAAGGTCTGGATGCCTTGAAAAAAATTGACCGCACGGTCCTTGAATACAGCCCTTCCGAGGGACTTCTCTCCCTGCGCGAGAAACTCGCCGATTACTATCACCGGTTCAAAATCGATGTGTCGGCCGATGACATCATAGTCACCACCGGCGGAAGCGAGGCCGTTCTCTTCGCGTTCATGGCATGTCTTGATCCCGGCGATGAGATTATTGTGCCTGAACCCGCCTACGCCAACTATATGGCTTTCGCCATTTCAGCGGGAGCTAAAATCGTCACCGTTCCCTCATCGATAGATGAAGGATTCGCTCTGCCTCCGATTGATGAATTTGAGAAACTCATCACTCCGCGCACCAAGGGCATTCTGATCTGCAACCCGAATAACCCCACCGGCTATCTCTACACGCAGAAAGAGATGAATCAGCTGCGCGACATCGTGAAAAAGTATGACCTCTTCCTGTTTTCCGATGAAGTGTACCGCGAGTTCACTTACACCGGCGCGCCCTACATTTCCGCATTCCACCTTCCCGGAATAGAAGAACAGGTGGTGCTGATTGACTCTGTATCAAAACGCTATAGCGAATGTGGAATACGCATCGGGGCACTCATCACCAAAAATGCCGAACTGAAGAAGAATGTCATGAAATTCTGTCAGGCACGTCTCAGTCCTCCTTTGCTCGGACAGATTGTGGCTGAAGCTTCAATCGACGCTTCGTCGGAATACATGCTGATGACCTATAACGAATATGTGGAGCGCCGTAAATTCCTCATCGACGGACTGAACCGCATACCGGGATGCTATTCGCCTATCCCTATGGGCGCGTTCTACACGGTTGTGAGTCTGCCCGTTGACGATGCCGACAAGTTCTGCGAATGGTGCCTCAGAGAGTTCGAGTTCGAGGGTGCCACTGTATTCATGGCTCCCGCTTCAGGATTCTACACCACTCCGGGAATGGGCCGCAATGAGGTCAGAATGGCCTACGTGCTCAAGCGCGAGGACCTTGCCCGAGCTCTTAAAGTACTTGCCGAGGCTCTGAAAGCTTACCCCGGACGCACCATTGGATAAAGTGACCATTTTCCCGTTACGGCTGCCATGAACCTGTCGTCATTCATAGGCCAACGCATCAGCTTCCGCCAGGACGGCAGGAAGCTGTCGGCAGGTGTGGTCATAGCCGTAACAGGCATTTCGGTGTCATACGTCATAATGCTTCTGGCAATATCTATTGTCACCGGTTTCAAAAACCAGATTATTGACAGACTCACCGGATTCAACGCCCAGATTACAATAATGCCCCCTCTGCCAGCCGAAGGAGAGGACGGACTTGAACCCATAGCCCTGACTCCGGAGTTGCGCAAGTCCATCCATGACATCAATCCCGATGCGGCCATATCTCTTTCCTTCAACCAGCCGGCAGTATTCAAGACCGACAGTGCTTTTCAGGGTATAGTGCTCCGAGGCATTGCTCATGACGGCAACTGGGACTTCGTAAGGAACAACCTGGTTCAGGGCAATATTCCTGACAGCGGCCATGTTGAAGAGGTGGTGATGTCGTCTCTTACGGCTTCAGCTCTCGGTGTCAGGTGCGGTGACAAAATAGTCACCCACTTTTTTGACGGGAACAATCTCCGCTCGCGGAATCTGCACATCTCAGGTATCTACGATTCGCACTTCAACGATTTCGACAACATGCTCGCGTTCACGCCAATCGGCATGTTGCAGCAGCTTTTCAATGTTGACAGTCTGAAATCCACTTCAATAGAAATACGCGGGCTGCCGCAGGATGAAGTGGATGAGGTATCCGTCAGGCTCTACGAGTCTCTGATGGCCGGGGCCATGTCGGAGAGTATGCGAACGGGAGAGAATCCGTTTCTCTACCGAATCGAGAATATCAACCAGCAGTGTGCCATGTACATCAACTGGCTGAACCTACTCGACACCAATGTGCTGGTTATCATTATTCTGATGGCATTTATATCAGGCTTTACTTTAATCTCGAGCCTGTTTATCATCATTCTTGAACGGGTGAACATGATTGGCATTTTCAAAGCTATGGGAGCCTCGGATTCACAGATTCGCCGCATTTTCATCTACATGGCCCAGCGCCTTGTGGTCCGTGGACTTGTCATCGGAAACGTGATAGCTCTGTCCATAATATTCGCACAGATTCATTTCCATCTACTGCCGCTCGACCCTGAAGCCTACTATCTGAATTATGTACCTATGGACCTCTCATGGTGGTCTGTGCTTGCACTGAACATAGCCGTAATCATTATCTCGGCGCTGATTCTCATACTGCCCTCCTACCTCATTTCCACACTCTCTCCGGCAAAATCAATCAGATACGAATAATTATCATCCAATAATGACCCTTTTGGCATGATATTTGTTTCCTAAGTATCACCGATTTCTCCATTTTTATTATATTTGTAATCAATTTCATATATCAAGAATTCATAGATGTCAGATTCAACAACCGCAACTTCTGTCGATATGCTCCGTCTGATAACCGAAGGTATTCAGGAACGTAAAGGCAAAAAAATATCTCATGTCGATTTGTCAGACATTGAATCATCAGGTGTTTCCAATTTTATAATCTGCGAAGGAACAAGCACCATGCAGGTTTCGGCAATAGCAGACAGCGTCCGTGACTACCTGCTCGAACATGCCGGAATAAAACCCTACAACTATGACGGCTACGAGAACTCCCAGTGGATCGTGATTGACTATGGCGACACTCTTGTCCATGTCTTCATTCCGCAGGAGCGTTCGCGTTACAATCTTGAGGAACTTTGGAGCGATGCCAAAATCACCGAAATTCCTGATCTTGACTGATATTCATCCCATCAACAGACTCTTTTCCAGATGAAGAATATACCCAAACCAAAAAAGACGGGAATATCCAGTATGTACTGGATGTACGTCGTTAT
The DNA here is from genome assembly GCA_947627615.1 of uncultured Muribaculaceae bacterium. Taxonomy (GTDB): domain Bacteria; phylum Bacteroidota; class Bacteroidia; order Bacteroidales; family Muribaculaceae; genus Paramuribaculum. The sequence continues at coordinate 32,476 of CANQWS010000010.1, forward strand.
AATCGTATTTCTCTTAGGTTGCTTCTATTTTGAGGACGAGCCTTATTCCAAGGAACTTGAGAGCTATACTCAGTTCGAGACCATAGCCAAAGAGGGCGGACTCAAGGAAATCGAGATCAACTCCGCAAAGCATCAGGCTGTAGGTATCCTGACTGAGGCTGCCGCCGTCAAGGAATTCCATAACTATGAAAAAGGCTCCAATCAGCCGGCGAGAGTCATTGTGACCATCGGTTCACAGCAAGGAATAGAGAAAGACATTGACCAGTGGAAATCTACCGGAGCATTCAAGGGAGACGTACGCTATGACCGCTCCACCGATTTCTCATCCTATATTTGGGCTTTCGGACCAATCCTGCTGATGATTGCATTCTGGTTCTGGATGATGCGGCGCATGTCCGGACGTGACGGAGGACCCGGCGGCGGTGTGTTCAGCGTGGGTAAGTCCAAGGCAAAGATTTTTGACAAGGACAATACCGACAAGGTCACATTCAAGGATGTGGCCGGCCTGTCAGAAGCCAAGACCGAGATAGAGGAAATAGTGGAATTCCTCAAGAATCCGCAGCGTTATACCGATCTCGGAGGTAAAATTCCCAAGGGCGCACTTCTCGTAGGCCCTCCCGGAACCGGTAAGACCTTGCTGGCCAAAGCGGTTGCCGGCGAAGCCAATGTGCCGTTCTTCTCCTTGTCAGGTAGTGACTTCGTGGAGATGTTCGTGGGTGTCGGCGCGTCACGTGTGCGCGACCTCTTCCGTCAGGCCAAGGAGAAAGCTCCCTGTATAGTATTTATCGATGAAATAGACGCCGTGGGACGTGCCCGCGGACGTAACCCGAATATGGGCTCGAACGACGAACGCGAGAACACCCTCAATCAGCTTCTGACCGAGATGGACGGTTTCGGGACCAACAGCGGCGTTATAATTCTCGCGGCTACAAACCGTGCCGACATTCTTGACAAGGCGCTACTGCGTGCCGGCCGTTTTGACCGTCAGATCTACGTTGACCTGCCAGACCTCAATGACCGCGTGGCCATTTTCAACGTCCATTTGCGCAAAATCAAGAAGGACGATTCCGTTGACGTGAACCTTCTCGCACGTCAGACTCCCGGATTTTCCGGCGCCGAGATTGCCAACGTCTGCAACGAGGCTGCGCTTATAGCCGCACGTCACGACCATAAGACAGTGACACGTCAGGATTTCATCGATGCTGTTGACCGCATTGTTGGAGGTCTTGAAAAGCGTTCCAAGATAACCACTGACGAGGAGAAACGCTCTATAGCCATTCATGAGGCCGGTCACGCTACCGTGTCATGGCACTTGAGATTTGCCAATCCTCTGATCAAAGTGACCATCGTTCCGCGAGGCAAAGCTCTTGGCGCCGCCTGGTACCTGCCTGAAGAACGTCAGATAACGCCTACGCAGGCCATTCTTGATGAAATGTGCGCTACTCTCGGCGGACGTGCCGCGGAGGAACTCTTCCTCGGCCGCATTTCCACCGGCGCCGCCAATGACCTTGAACGCGTGACAAAACAGGCCTACGCCATGGTGGTTTATTACGGCATGAGCGATAAGCTTCCCAACCTTTGCTACTACGATTCATCGGGTCAGGACTACGGTTTCTCGAAACCTTATAGCGATGAGCGCGCCAGGACTATCGACGAGGAAGTCTCCAGAATCATCAACGAGCAGTACGAAAGGGCCAAAGAAATCCTGAAAAAGCATGCCGAAGGCCACAATACCCTCGCTGACGTGCTGATAACGCGCGAAGTGATTTTCACTGAAGATGTGGAACATATTTTCGGCAAACGCCCCTGGGCCTCACGAACCGAAGAGATTCTTTCGGAAGACGCCAAAAAGTCACTTCCGGCCGCATCTGACACATCCACTTCCGACACCGAGACACCCCCGCCCGTCCCTGAGGACAAACCCGAAGAAGATTCTGAGGACAAACCCGAAGATAAGTCTGAAGACAAACCTGAAGAAAATCCCGAGGCCAAGACCGAAGAATAAAATAGATCATCACCCTAAAACAAGTCCCGACAAACGCAAATTTGCCGGGACTCGTTTTATGTCTGTTTGTCGGGGTCAGGCCACTGAAATCAGTTCGATGTCAAAGATTAGTGTCGAGCCGCCGGGAATGCCCGGCTGGGAGCGCATTCCGTAGCCCATCTCGGCCGGAATATAGATTTCCCATCTGTCTCCCACGCTCATCTGCTGTATGGCAATGACGAGGCCCTGAATAAGTTCCCTCAGTCTGACAGCCATAGGTGCGCCGCCTCTGGAACTGTCGAACTTTTTGCCGTTGATGAGTTTTCCGGTGTAATGCATCACAACCACACTGTTGCGGTTAGGCTTCCTGCCGGAGCCTGATGATTTGATGACCTTGCGGTAGATACCTTTGTCAACCGGCTCCACTCCGCTCGTCGTCGCTATCTCGGCAAGCAACTGACGGTTGTGCATAATCTGTTCCTGCTTCGCCATAGTTTATTCTCCAGCTCTAATCTCGGCCTCCTTCATTTCATCGTATGCATCCCAGTCAGGGTCGTTTTCCGCTATTATCGAGAGCGGAAGCTCCGGCAGGTCGGCAAGAGCCTCATTCAGTTTACGGCCGAATATATTTGTACTCAACGTATAGAATATCCAGTCACGCTGTCCGTCACCGGTGAAAATTCCTGTCATGACGGCCACCGGGTCCTTGTCGAATACGGCGCTCAGACGTTCGGTGACATCGCCCATCATAACGGATGTCTCATAATCAGGCATACCGTCAGGCAACGCGTCATAGAGCCAAGTGACTTCAACCCTTATGCTGAACCTCGGATTATTCCTGAATTTCGCTATGTCATTGCGCCCGGTCACAATTATGACCTTGCCTGATTCACTTTCCTGCGGTGATGTCCACCAGTCTGCCTCGTTTGCCATTTTCTGATTAAAAATTAAATATCCGTAAAGATAGAAATTCCTGTAATTATATACAAGATTTCATCAAAATATGAAGCAAAATATAATTATACAGGCATTTTACACCCTATTTAGTTAAATATAGTTAACGAATTGTATTTTTATTTGGCCGCATATTGCAGTTAAAAATAAAAATATTAACTTTGCATCAGTTTTTCATGGTATTAGATTTAAGGTAAGAAGATTATTCGTCGTGATGACGAGTAATTTTTTTTGCTTTAAGTGAGGTCCCCACCTTCATTAACCGAATAGGATAATTTCTAAGATCCCGACCTGAATAATAAGACAGGGTCTGACAATCCCTCAGTAATGAAAAACTTCAATTTAATTGAATCCATTATGTGATTTCAGTTAATTGAAGGCGGGGACTGACGTCCTAAAGCTTCGTAAAACTTCGGTGCCGGAATTTGGAATCAGGGTCAATTACCCATATTCAACGGCTGCATACTATTGCAGATAATAAACTGCGTTATAAAAACCATAAATTTCATCAATAAAATTTTGTTTATCCGCGGCTTTGTCTATCTTTGCATAAAATCATTAAAAAACCACCACAGCAATATATCTCATGAAAGTACTGGTTATAAATGCGAGCCCGCACCTTGACGGATGCACGTCCCGCGCGCTTCAGGAAGTTGAACAGCAGCTTCACGCCGAAGGAATAGAAACAGAACGCATCGACGTTGCCATCAAACCGGTACGCGGCTGCATGGCCTGTATGTATTGCCGCACACATAACCGCTGTGTGTTCGACGACATTGTGAATGAAGCCGCTCAGAAGCTCGACGAGGCCGATGGAATGATTATCGGCAGCCCCACATACTATGCCGGCGTCAACGGTCAGCTGCGGTCATTCCTTGACCGGTTGTTCTACAGCTCAGGGCATATCGTCAAGACCATGAAACCGGGAGCCGTCGTCATATCCTCACGTCGTGCCGGAAGCACCACCGCCTACGATGAAATCGTGAAATATTTCGGGATATGCTCAATGCCTGTCGTGACATCCACCTATTGGAACGAAGTCCACGGAAGCAAAGCCGAGGATGTGGAGAAGGATCTCGAGGGACTACAGACCATGCGTAATCTGGGACGTAATTTCGCATTCCTTGTCAAAGCCATAGCCCGGATGAAAGATTCCATTCCCCAGCAGGAACGGACCTACCGCACAAATTTCATAGAATAAGAAACAACCACAATCCATCTCCTCCACATGATTGACTTTGACAACTGTCTTTTCAATATCGACATTCCCTGCGGCACTCCTGACGTTGGCTCGATTCTCATAGCCGAACCGTTTTTGAAGGAAGAATATTTCCATCATGCCGTGATATGCGTCATAGATTATGGCAAAGATCTGTCATCTATGGGTGTTGTTCTCAACCGCATGACAGCCTACAATCTTCAGAGTCTGCTTGCCGAAGTGACTGTCGACGAACCCGTCCCCGTCTACTGTGGAGGTCCAATGTCCTACGACCGTCTGTTCTATCTGCACACCCTCGGAGACCTCATCCCCGAAAGCCGGCAGATTGCCGACAGTCTTTATGTGGGAGGTGATTTCGATTCCATCATCAGATATGTCAATGACGGATATCCGCTCGACGGATACGTTCGATTCTTTGTTGGATACAGCGGGTGGAGCCCTCATCAGCTCGATGAGGAAATAGGCAATAAGGTCTGGGCCGTGAGCCATACCTCGGACTACCCTGCCCTTCTCACGGGATGTGAGGACGCCTACTGGCACCGTTGTGTCCGTATGCTCGGCCATGACTTCCGTGGCTGGCGCTACCATCCCCGCAACCCCCACGCCAACTGACCTTCCCCATCCCGGTCCGCAAAACGCCCTATCCACCCAAGCTTTTCAGCCTGATGGGGAACAGGCTCTTGTATAAAAAAATTAAAACTCTTCAAGGCGCAAAAAGGGACTGCATTCCGGTGAACGCAGTCCCTTTTAAAGAAGTATCTATTAGTGGTTGACTCAGAATCCCACTACTGAGAGCAAGGAGTCATAGAACCAGCTTACCAGTCCGAGTCCGAGGATTCCTGCAACGCAGACCCACATGCCGATGCGCTCTGTAAGAGCACTGCGGAAGGGAGCCACGGTAAATTCATCCTCTTCCTTGATAAACATCGCCTTCACAACCAACAGATAGTAGTAGAGCGAGATGATGGTGTTTATCAAAGCAATGAGAACAAGCACATAGATGGCTACGGATCCCTGATTGATTGCTGAAGTAAAGATGAAGAACTTGCTGAAGAATCCTGCGAACGGAGGAATACCTGCCAGTGAAAACATTGCAAGCATCATCGTTACGGCAAGACGGGGATTGGTCTTGTACAGACCGTTGTAGTCCGTCATGGAGACCTTGCCGCAATTGTTTTCTATAGCACCGATAACTCCGAATGCTGCAAGATTCGAGAAAATGTAAACCAGAATGTAGAACATCAGTGCGGCTTCGCCCATGGCATTGTCGCCTATGATTCCAAGCATGATGTAACCGGCCTGAGAGATGGACGAGAACGCGAGGAAGCGTTTGAGGTTCTGCTGACGGATTGCGAAGAGGTTACCGATGGTGATTGTGAGGATAATGAGCGCGTAGAGCATCCATTCCCATGCCTCGGAATATACCTGACCGAATACCTGCCACAGGATTACGAGGAATGCGAATGCCGCAGAGCCTTTGGAAATCACCGACAGATATGAGGTAACGGAGGTGGGGGCACCCTGATAGACATCGGCAGTCCAGAGGTGGAACGGAACAAGCGAGAGTTTAAATCCGAGACCGGAGATAACAAACGCCAGAGCCACAACGAGCATCACTATATTGGATGTGGAAGCAGAGAACATCGAATCAGCGATGTGTCCGTAATACAATGAGCCGGTCAGACCGTAGACGAACGACAGACCCATCAGAAGGACGGCTGACGAGAACACTGCAGTCAGGATGTACTTGGCAGCGGCCTCATGGCTTTCATAACGGTGCTTGTTGAAAGCGACCATGGCGGCCAGCGGCAGAGACGCACATTCGAGACCAATCACGAACACGAGGAAGTGACGGCCTGACATCATAAGATACATACCGAAGAGTGTCAGGAGCAAGAGCTCATAGAATTCGCCGCGACGAATTACCTGATTTTCCGATGCGGTCCATTTCAATGACTGGATGAGCACTATCAGCACACCCACATTCAGGATGTTTTTAATAGCCACGATGGCGGGTGATGTCTCATACATGCCCTCAAAAGCAGTAACCGTGTCACTGCCTATGACAACCGGACAGAATCCCCAGAGGGTAAACAGTCCGAAAAGGACACATGTCAGACCACCAATGGTCTTGCAGCCGCGATTTGATGCAAACGTATCGGAGAGGAAGACTAAAAGAAATAAAACTAACAAGCTTATTTCTTGCTTCATTGCTAAAAACTGTGAGTAATCCATTTCTTTTTAATCTTTTTAGTTCATTCCAATCACGCTGAAAATATCCGATGAGAAAGTCCAGCGAATCAAATCGGCAAAGAAGTTGGGGAAGCAACCGATGGCTGCTACGCTGATGATGAGGGTTACAGTAGCGGTACGTTCCCACCATTCGGCATCGGTCAGTTTCAGATGATGTTCGTCCTGTACCGGACCGAGCAACAGCTTCCCGACAACACGGAGAATATACACGGCGGTTATCACGATGGAGCAGCATGCAACAATTGTGAACACACGGTGGAACATATCGGCATGTTCAAACGAACCCACGAATATGGTCATTTCGGCTACGAAACCGCTCAGACCGGGAAGACCGAGCGATGCCATACCGGCTATGACATAACATACTGCGAGGAACGGCATGATTTTCATCAGTCCGCCCATCTTGGTTATGTCGCGGGTGTGTGTACGACCGTAGATCATACCGATAAGAGCAAAGAACAGGGCTGTCATCAGACCGTGCGAGAGCATCTGCATGATGGCGCCGGTCATTGCTGTGGTGTTGAGCATCAGGATTGCGAAAAGCACCAGACCGCAGTGGCTTACTGAAGAATAAGCGTTGATATACTTGAGGTCCGTCTGGACGCATGCGCTGAAAGCACCGTAAACCACCGATATACCGGTAAGGATAAGGAAAATCCAGGCGAGATCATTTGCAGCCTCGGGCATCAGGTAGATAGCCACGCGGAAGCAGCCGTAACCTCCGAGCTTCATGAGCACACCTGCATGGAGCATAGACACTGCCGTAGGTGCCGAAGCATGACCGTCGGGGCTCCATGTGTGGAACGGGAACATAGCTCCGAGTACTCCGAATCCCACGAACGTCATGGGGAACAGGAAGTACTGCCAGCCTTTGGAGATGGCTCCGTTCTGGGAGATCTCCAGAAGATTCCATGTGAGAGTCTCGGGGTTGGCCGATGAATGATAGTAGATACCTATGAGGCCGAGCATAAGGAATGCGGAGCCGCCCATGAGCATCAGTGTGAGCTTCATCGCTGAATAGTTCTTGTTACCGCTTCCCCATACACCGATAAGAAGATACATGGGAATGAGGGCCACCTCATAGAACATGAACATGGTGAACAGGTCTATGGAGATGAAGAATCCGAACACACCGGTCGAAAGAAGGATAAGCCAGAGGAAGAATTCCTTGGGAAGAGGATTGATCTTCCAGGATGCGAAGCTTCCGGTCAGGAGGATTATTGATGACAGAATGAGCATGGCCACGGAAATACCGTCAACACCGACAGCAAGCTGGATGTGGAGCGGCTTGAACCAGTCCCAGGCGCCTGTGAAAAGCATCTGTTCGGTATGGCCGGCGGCACGCAGTCCGAGATAATCCACAAGCAGATAAATCGAGAGGGCTGTCAGTGCAAGCGAGCCGGTAACAGCAACCGCCCTGATCTGCTTGATATTTCGGCACAAGGCAAGCCCGGCGAGCATTATCACCGGAATTACCACGAAATAAATCAATATATTAGAAAACATAATTACTATTTATTTACTTTTTCCAAGTTTAGATTATTCACATGTCATCAATCATAAAAGGCAGATGGCTGTGACGAGACCAAGCAGAAGCACTCCGATGAGATATACCCATACGTACATCTGGATCTTGCCGCTCTGCAGACCGCGGATAGCGTAAGAGGCCTTGTTGGTGACGTATGCGAATCCGTCCATTGTGCCGTCGATGATATGACGGTCAAACCATGCGATCGGGCGGCAGATGCCGTTGAATATGATCTTATGGGTGATGAACATATAGAGTTCGTCCCAGTAGAAACGATGGTAACACCATGTCCAGAGAGCGGGCAGAGCGTTGCGCATCTTTTCCGGAAGCGGGTTTTCCTTCATGTACATCTTCATGGCTATGAGGATTGCAACAACGGCTACCAGAAGGCTGACGCTTGCTACGCTCCAGTCAAAATGGGCCATGAAATCGTATGACACGCCATCCCAGCTGACAAGCTTGCCGAAGGGGATGAATCCTGCCACACAGGTGATGGCAGCAAGAATGACCAGAGGCACGGTCATGGGCCAGGCCTGATCATGGGGCTGATGGTGTCCCTGAGGCACTTTATGTTCCTTCCACCAGAAAATCAGGAAGTAGAGACGGAACATGTAGAATGCTGTGAGACCTGCCACGAACGACATCCAAACATAAGGTACCCAACCATGTCCGAGACATGAGCTGAGAATCTCGTCCTTGGAGAAGAAGCCTGAGAACGGTATGATACCGGCTATGGCAAGACAGCCGATGAGGAATGTGATGTGGGTCACAGGCATGTGCTTGCGGAGTCCGTGCATCGAGGTGTAGTCGTTTGAACCAACGGCGTGGATTATAGCACCGGCGCAGAGGAACAGAAGGGCCTTGAACATGGCGTGGGTGAACAGATGGAACATCGAAGCCATGTAGCCGAGACCTTCGTGGAATTCCGGACGTGCAACGCCGAGCGATACCATCATGAACGCTATCTGGGAGATGGTCGAGAAGGCAAGGACGCGCTTGATGTCAAGCTGCGTGCATGCGACCATGGCGGCATAGAGAGCCGTAACGGCGCCGACCACCGTGATGATCTCCAGCGCTGTTGTCTCCATGAGGTAAAGCGGGAACAGACGGGCAACCAGATAAACACCTGCGACAACCATGGTAGCGGCATGGATAAGGGCCGAAACAGGAGTCGGGCCTTCCATAGCGTCGGGGAGCCAGATGTGCAGGGGGAGCATTGCCGATTTACCCATACCGCCCATGAAGATGAGCACGAGGGCCCATGTGAGCACCGAGCCACCCATGAACACGGGAACGGCGCTGTTGGCGAATATGTTTTTGATATGGTCGGCAGTTCCGAGATTGACTGCGAAAGTATCTGTGGCGACATTCACGGAAGTGAGATCCGTAAAGCTGAACGTACCGGTGTAATATGAGAGAATCAGAATACCGATAAGGAAACCGAGGTCAGCGAAACGGGTTACGATGAATGCTTTCTTGGAGGCGGATACAGCACTCGGCTTCACGTAATAGAATCCGATAAGGAGATACGATGAAGCACCCACAAGCTCCCAGAATATGTACATCTGGAAAATGTTGGTTGCTACGACAAGACCGAGCATGGAGAAGCTGAACAGGGCCAGGAACGCATAGATGCGCTGGAAACCATGCTCATAAACGCCATGATGGTCACGCATGTAACCATTGCTGTAGAGATGGACCATGAAAGAGATTGTGGTGATTACCACAAGCATCATTGCCGAAATCGGATCGAGAAGGAATCCTAAACGAATCACGAGATTCTCATAGAACTGCAGCCAGTCCACATTGAACACGACAAATTGCAGACGGTTGCCGGCTGCGTCCACGAACTCCGGTGTGCCGGAGAAGAAGTAAACGTAAGCGGTGAAATAGGCAAGCAGAAGAGTAACACCCATACCTGCAGTGCCTAAGATACCTGCCATCTTATGGCTCATGAACTTCCCGAGCAAGCCCAGGAAGAGAAACATAAAGAGGGGTATCGCGAGTATTAGAACGGGAATTGTAGCTTCCATAATGCCTTAATGTTTCATTTTTGATAGATCAGACACGCTGATGTTCTTTGCCGAGCGGAACACATTGATAATAATGGCAATAGCGAGCGCTGTCTCAGCAGCTGCAATAGCTATCGCAAAGAGGGTGAAGAACATGCCCTCCATATTCTCGGGATAAAGGAAGCGGTTGAACACCACGAAATTGATGTCGACCGCGTTAAGCATCAGCTCAAGCGAAATAAGCATCGCTATCATGTTGCGGCGGGTAATAAAACCATAGACGCCACAGCAAAACATGATCAGCGACGGTACCAGATAATAAAGAATTGTTATATCCATTAGTCAATCATCTTTTGCGGGCGACAACGACGCCACCGATTATACATGCCAACAATAAAACACTGATTGCCTCGAAGGGCAGAAGATACTGATATTCACCCGTACCCATCAGGGCGGTTCCTATCTCGTGCATTTTCGGATTTTCCATCTCGGGGAGCTTTGTCAGAGCCATTCCGCAGCGATAGAGAAGAGCGAACGCGGCAACAGCGAATGTAAGCAATGCGGCAAACACTCCAAGCACTTTTTTCTTAGAAACGAGCTTTTCGCTGCTGTCACCCGGATGTGTTGTCAGGAAAATCGAGAATACGAACAGCACCACTATACCTCCTGCATAGACAGCGATCTGAACCGCACCCAGAAACTCATAATCGAGCTTGAAATAGAGGGCTGCGGTAGCAAACAGCGTAAAGAGAAGGAATGTGGCGGAGCGCAAGATTTTGCGGGTGGTAACAGTCAGTACCGAAAACAGGATAATCGACAGTGCGATTACCAGATACATGATGATACTTCCTACTGATTCCATATATGAATGTTTGATTTATTTTTCTGTTGAGTCCTTTGAGGGTGCCCCTTTGGCTTCGGCCGGTTTCTGCGATGCCTCGGCAGCAGCCTTTTTTGCAGCGGCAGCAGCTTTGGCGGCCGCTATCTTGGCCTCACGCTCGGCCTGCATCTTGGCTATCTGTTCCGGAGTGGGTGCGGGTTCTTCTTTTTCGGGCAGGTAATTGAGTTTCTTCACCAGTTTGTCACGCGTGAAAACAGCTTGCTCAAAATCATTCTTGAACTCAAGTGCATCCTGTGGACATGTGGTCACACATAACTGACAGAAAGTACAGCTCCCGAGATCATACATATATTTGTCAAGTTTGCGTTTCTGTTTACCGTCAAAAGTGGTGACCATTTTTGTGGTAAGCGAGATTGTACCGTTGGGGCAATTGCGCTGACATATTCCGCAGGCTATACATTTATGATTGCCGTCGGCATCATATTTGAGCTGCAGAATAGCACGGAATCGCTCGGGCACATGCACCGTCTCGCGGTCCTCAGGATATTTTTCAGTAATCTTAGGTGTGATGAATTCCTTTCCCGTAACCTGCATACCTTTCAGAAGGCTTGAGATTCCGGCACCTAAAGATGAAAAATAATCTTTTACACTACCCATAAATTATTCTTCTGTAATTATTAAATTATTTGTTATTTCAGTAAATCGCATCAGCGGATCTGGCCTCCGAGAATATCAAGCAGCTCGGTGGTTATGCTCTGCTGACGTAGTTTGTTGTATTCCAGTTGTAGTTCTTCAAGAAGCTTTTTGGCATTGTCGTTGGCACTCTGCATGGCCATCACTCTCGCAGCCTGTTCGGATGCTCTGTTTTCGGTGAAAACATCCTGCATTACCGACATCAGGAACATCGGGAGAACTGTCCGGAAAATGGAGTTGGCATCCGGTTCGAACAGATAGGGCCGGCACGAGGCCTTGACACCGTTTTGGGCGAATGTCTCGCTGACAACGGGAAGCAATTGCTCACACACGGGACGCTGGCGGCTTATGCTCTTGAAGTTCATGTACAGGACATCAATCCTGTCAGCCTGACCTTCAAGGAATTCCTGCTGAAGACGCTCCACGAAATCCTTGACGCCGTCGCCGGTAGTCTTGGAATCCACACCGTCAACTATGGCAAGATGCATCCTCACGTCGGTGAGCTTGGCAACCGCCTTCACCATCTTGGCTCCTATGGGATAGACAGTGATGTCAACATCCTTGCCGAACTCATCGCGATAGCTTTTGAGCTGCTGGAGCAGGACCTTGAAGATATTGACGTTGTAGGCGCCACACAATCCGTCGTCGGATCCGAAGACCACCACGCCGATTCTCTTCACGCTTCTGGGTTCGGTCAGAGGCGATGAAAAGTCAGCGTCAGCCGTCATCAGATTACCGATTATGGTCTCGATCTGATTTCGAAATGGCAGCAGACGACGCAGTGCCATCTCGGCCTTATGCATTTTAGCCGATGAAATCATTTTCATGGCTCCGGTAATCTTTTCGGAGGATGCTACCGAACCTATACGTCCTTTTAGTTCACGAAGAGTTGCCATTTTTCAGTCAGTATGTTTCTAATCGCTTCTTGTTTATAAAGTATCAGTTATATCTGCCGGCAATATCATTGGCAGCCGCAGTCAGTCCTGCAACCACTTCATCCGTCAGTTTGCCCTGTTTGATAGGCTCGAGAACGGTATCCTGATATTTGGCGTGGAGAAGCTGCAGATAGAGTTTCTCGAATTCAGCCACCTTTTCCAGAGGCACGTTTTCGAGCAAGCCTTTGGTACCGGCAAAGATTATTGCCACTTCGTCCTCCACAGCCATTGGATGGTACTGCGGCTGGATGAGCAGACGTTCATTCTTGCGGCCCTTGTCGATGACACGAGCTGTAACGGGGTCTATATCGCCGCCGAATTTGGTGAATGATTCGAGCTCACGGAACTGTGCCTGATCGATTTTCAGTGTACCGGCAACTTTCTTCATCGATTTGATCTGGGCGTTACCGCCTACACGCGACACGGAGATACCTACGTTGATTGCCGGACGGATACCGCGGTTGAACAGAGCCGTCTCGAGGAATATCTGACCGTCGGTGATTGAAATCACGTTCGTGGGGATATATGCCGACACGTCACCGGCCTGAGTTTCGATAATGGGGAGGGCTGTAAGCGAGCCACCGCCCTTCACTATCGGCTTCAGAGGCGCGGGAAGGTCATTCATCTGCGATGCCACTTCCTGGTTGTCGATGATTTTTGCAGCACGTTCGAGCAGACGCGAATGTAGATAGAAAATATCGCCCGGATATGCTTCACGACCTGAAGGACGCTTCAGGATAAGCGAAATCTCACGATAGGCAACGGCTTGTTTTGACAGGTCGTCATAAACGATAAGCGCGTCGCGGCCGGTATCACGGAAATACTCGCCGATGGCAACGCCCGCAAACGGAGCGTAGTAACGCATGGAAGCGGAATCCGCTGCTGTGGCTGCGATGACCACAGTGTAGTCAAGAGCACCGTTCTGACGTAGAGTATCCACAAGTGCGGCAACTGTCGAAGCCTTCTGTCCTATAGCTACATAGATACAGTAGACAGGCTTGCCTTCCTCGTAATTCTTGCGCTGGTTGATAATCGTGTCGACGGCGATGGCAGTCTTACCGATCTGACGGTCGCCGATGATAAGTTCGCGCTGACCGCGGCCTATGGGCACCATCGAGTCAATGGCCTTCAGACCTGTCTGAAGAGGCTGTTTCACCGGCTGACGGTAGATTACGCCGGGGGCTTTACGCTCAAGAGGAAGAAGCATCAGATCGCCGGAAATCGGGCCGCGACCGTCAATGGGTTCGCCGAGAACATTGATAACGCGTCCAAGCAGCCCCTCACCAACGGGGATAGAGGCAATCTCGCCGGTACGGCGCACAGACATGTTCTCAGTCACTTTGTCAACATTGTTGAGCAGAATGACACCCACGTTACTCTCTTCGAGGTTGAGCGCAACGCCTTTGACACCATTTTCGAACTCCACAAGCTCGTTGGCGCAAACATTGTCAAGACCATAGACGTGGGCCACGCCATCGCCTACCTCGAGCACAGTGCCTGTTTCTTCAAATGACACTTTCGAGTTGACGGTCTCAAGCTGTTGCTTTAATATTTCTGAAATCTCGCTGGGATTAATCATTGGATGAGGTTATTTGCTAATAAGGTTTAATCGCAATTGTTTTAGTTCGTTGCTTACTGATGCATCGACTTTCTCGTTGCCGACGCTTACCGTGAATCCTCCTATGAGTGAGGGATCGACGCTGAGGCTGTATTCCATAGTGCCGCCTTTGAGATGCCTGGCCACCATGTCCTTCAGACGCTGCTCGTCTTTTGCAGACAACTTTGTGGCGCTGTGCACGTCCACTTTGTAGATCCGTTTTTCTTCACGATACAGGTCAATATAAGCACAGGCAATCAGGCGGGTCATGCCGATTCGGCCGTTCTCCACAAGCAGTTTGATGAAATCATCCAGCAGAGTGTCATTTTTGCCGGAATAGCAGGCTGCCGTGCGAATCAACGCAGCCTTGTCGGCAGAAGATACGAACGGATTGTTGAGAGTGGCGTTGAGCTGAGGATATTTCTCGAATCCATTTTCAAGAGATTTCATCAGTTCGTAAACTCCGGCATCGGCATTCCTTTCCACAGCCACAAGATAAAGGGCTTTGGCATATCGGCGGGGAATCAAACCATCATTCATAGCGTCAGTTCGTTAGTTTTGTTTTTCCATTTCGTCAAGTAGCGTATCAACGAGCCGGGTCTGGGCCTTCTCGTCGGCTAATTCGTTACGCACGACTTTTGAAGCGATATCAAGAGCAAAAGAACTAACCTCGTTGCGGAATTGCAATTCGGCTTCCTTACGTTCCTGAGCTATAGCCACCTTGGCCGCATCCATCACTTTCTTGGCCTCCTGCTGGGCTGCAACACGGGCCTCGTCGATAATCTGTGATTTCATGCGGTCAGCCTCACGCAACATATCAGCCTGTTGCTTACGCGCCTCGGCTACGTATTTTTCCGATTCCTTCTTGGCGTTCTGGAGCTGCTCTTTTGCTTCCTGAGCATATTCAACTCCTTTGTCAATCAGGTCGGCCCGGCTTTCTACTCCTTTGATTATGACCGGCCAGCCCCATTTATACAGGATAAACAGGAGCACGGCAAAGGACACAAACATCCAGAATACCAAGCCGAAATCAGGCGTGAACAGTTCCATAAGCGGGGATTTATGGAATTTAGCTTACGAACATAGAGAGAACGCAGACAATGACAGCAAAAAGAGCCACACCTTCAACGAGGGCTGCGATTACAATCATATTGCTTCGGATGTCTCCGGCCGACTCAGGCTGACGAGCTATAGCTTCCATTGCAGAAGATCCGATTTTACCGATACCGATACCGGCTCCGATAGCTGCAATACCTGCACCGACACATGCGCCTAAACCAATAATTTCAGCTAATAATAAGATTGTTGCCAACATAATATTAAAATTTTAAAGTTAATGTTTTTTATTTGTTTTTTATTTAATTCCTGGTCATGCGGCTGTAGCTTCTTCAATCTGTTTGATTTCAGCCGCCTCTTTTTTCTCTTCGTGATGACCGGGATCGGTTCCGAAGGCTATAAAGAGTGTGGAGAGCATGGTGAACACGTAGGCCTGGATGAAGCTGACAAGCACATCAATCAGAAGCATGAACACCGAGAAGATTATGGATACCACCGTTGTCGCGCCTGTCACAACCGGACCGAGGGCGGCAAAGATGAAAATGAGCAAGGTAAGCACGATGACTATCATGTGGCCTCCCATCATGTTGGCGAACAGACGGACGGTAAGAGCCGCCGGTTTTGTGAACACGCCGAAGAGCTCGATGATAGGCATGATGGGTATCGGGAACTTAAGCCACAGAGGCACATCAGGCCAGAAGATATCTTTCCAGTAATGCTTGGTTCCGAAGATGTTTGTGGCGAAGAAGGTAAATACCGAGAGAACGAGAGTCACCGCTATATTACCGGTAAGGTTAGCACCGCCGGGGAATACTACCATCAGACCGAGAAGATTCAGATACAGTATGAAGAAAAATACCGTCAGAAGGAACGGTCCGAACTTGGCCGTACGGTTACCGAGTGTGGGCTTGATAACGCCGTCATAGATGAAAACTATGAGGACTTCAAGAATGCCGCGGATCTTGCGCGGAGCCTTGTACATCTCGCGACTGTGCCAGCGTGCGACAGCGAACACTGACCACAAAACGAGCAGACAGGCTATAAAAAGCTCGCAGACGTTCTTGGTGATCGATATGTCCCAGGGACGGTAAACGGATCCGTCGGCCAGCTGCTGGACTACCTTACCCTTGTAATCGCCTTCCTTAGGAATAAAGAAAGTCTTGTCTCCGTCAACGTATTTCTTTCCGTCAGCCACCTTCGATGACATGAAGCAGTGAAATCCGTCCTTACCCACAAGAATCACAGGCAACGGAATGCGATGATGGTGGTCAAAGGGGACTTCCCAGCCATATCCGTCACCGAGGTGCTCGAAGATGATATCCTTCGGCGACAACTCTCCGGAATGTCCGTCGGATTCAGCCTGTATGGCAAACGGCGCCATGATGGCAACCATCACCAGACAAAACAATATCTGAATTCTTTTCATCATATTCCTTTCATTAATATAAGCAGACTGACACCACGTTGTTATCGACATCGACAAGTCCTCCGGAAATGGGGAGAGTCACGCTATCCCCTCCCTCGACAGTATATACTATATTGCCGGCTGTAAGGGTGGATACAAGTGACGCATGATGATTCAGCACGGCGAAACTTCCGTTGGTGCCGGGAAGGTTTACCATAGTCACTTCGCCTTGAAACACTATGTCCTCCGATGAGATAATTTTAAGTGTCATGAATGTAGCCTGTTATTCGTTTATGTTGTGACTTGATTGTTTAGCCCTGAACCTCGGCAAGCATCTTCTTGCCTTTTTCAATGGCTTCATCGATAGTTCCCACGTTCAGGAACGCCTGTTCGGGATACTGGTCCATTTCTCCGCTGAGAATCATCTTGAATCCGCGGATGGTTTCCGACAGGGGCACCATGACACCGGGAAGACCCGTGAACTGCTCTGCAACGAAGAAGGGCTGCGAAAGGAATCGCTGGGCGCGACGCGCACGTGCAACCACGAGTTTGTCGTCGTCCGAAAGTTCGTCCACACCGAGAATGGCTATGATATCCTGCAACTCGTTATATTTCTGAAGAAGCTGCTTCACTGCCTGAGCGGTGTTGTAGTGATCTTCTCCGATTATATTCGGGTCAAGGATACGTGAGGTTGACTCAAGGGGATCCACGGCGGGATATATACCGAGCTCGGCAATCTTTCGGCTCAACACGGTAGTTGCGTCAAGGAAGCTGAACGTTGTTGCGGGAGCGGGGTCCGTAAGGTCATCGGCCGGCACGTAGATAGCCTGAACCGAAGTGATTGAACCGTTCTTGGTTGAAGTTATTCGCTCCTGCAGAGCACCCATTTCGGATGCGAGAGTAGGCTGATAACCTACGGCCGACGGCATACGTCCGAGAAGGGCCGAAACCTCACTACCTGCCTGAGTGAAACGGAAGATATTGTCAATGAACAGAAGTATCTCCTTGCCTCCGCCATCCTGATCGCGGAACTGCTCGGCTACGGTAAGACCGGAAAGAGCCACACGCAGACGTGCGCCCGGCGGCTCGTTCATCTGACCGAAAACGAGGGTGGCCTGTGACTGCTCCACTTGTTTCATGTCAACATCGTGGAGGTTCCATTCACCCTTGTCCATTCCTTCACGGAACTTCTCGCCGTATTTCATAACACCGCTCTCGATCATTTCACGCAGGAGGTCGTTACCTTCGCGGGTACGCTCACCTACACCGGTGAACACCGAGAAACCGTTGTGTCCTTTGGCAATATTGTTGATAAGCTCCATGATGAGCACGGTCTTGCCCACACCGGCGCCACCGAAAAGACCAATCTTTCCACCCTTGCTGTAAGGTTCGAGAAGATCAATCACCTTGATACCGGTGTAAAGAATCTCGGTACCGATTGTAAGTTCGTCGAATTCGGGAGCAGGCTGATGGATAGGTCTCAGATTCTCACGTTCAAGAGCCGGCAGACGGTCAATAGCCTCCCCTATTACATTCAGAAGGCGTCCCTTGACCTGGTCGCCGGTCGGAACAGCGATAGGACGCTCGAGATTATCGACACGGGTACCGCGCTGCAAACCGTCAGTACTTTCCATAGCGACACATCTGACGGTGTTCTCGCCAATGTGCTGTTCAACTTCAAGTATTAGCATACTGCCGTCAGGGCGGTCGACTTTCAGGGCAGTGTAGATGGGGGGCAGTTCTTTGTCCTCACCGTCAAAAGCCACGTCGACAACAGGCCCGATTACCTGAACTATTTTTCCGAATTTGTCGCTCATGATAAGATTTTGGAGTTATGGAGTTTTTAAGTTATTTCGAAAGATTAAAAATGGAAGTTGTAGACGATGATGAGCACCATCAATACGAGATTGAACAGATTGATAGGCAACAGGTACTTCCACTCGAGAGAGAGCATCTGGTCAATTCTCAGACGGGGGAATGTCCACTTGAACCAGATGATTACAAATGACAGCAGAATAGCTTTACCGATGAACCACACAACAGAGGGAATATAGTTCATTATGTCATTGAAGCCCTCCCATCCGGGAATATGAAGCGGCATCCAACCGCCAAGGAAAAGAAGGGTGGCTACGCCAGACACGATGAAAAGGTTCAGGTATTCCGCAAGATAGAAGAATCCGAAGTGCATACCGGAATATTCGGTGTGATAACCGGCGGTCAGCTCGCTTTCGGCCTCGGGAAGGTCAAACGGGCCACGGTTTGTCTCGGCGGTACCGGCAATCATATAGATGATGAATGCTATGATGGCAGGAATGTGGCCGGAGAAAATGAACCAGAGATTATTCTGAGCCTCCACAATCTCAACGACATTCATGGTTCCTGCGAATGCAACCATGGTCAGGACAGAGAGACCTATTGAAAGCTCGTAGCTGACCATCTGTGCGCCTGAACGCATGGCGCCGATGAGTGTGAATTTGTTGTTACTTGACCAACCGGCAAGAAGAATTCCGAGAACGCCGATGGATGAAACGGCGATGAGGAAGAATATGCCGATATTGAAGTTGATTATCTGCAGACCGTTACCCCAGGGAAGCACCGCGAAAGCAATCATTGAAGCCAGAATCACGAGATACGGGGCGAGGGCGAACAGGAATTTGTCGACATGGTTGAGCGATATAAGCTCCTTGATGAGCATCTTGAACATGTCGGCGAAACTCTGCAGAAGTCCCCAGCGGCCCACGCGGTCGGGACCGAGGCGGCACTGGAATGCGGCACAGAGTTTACGCTCGTACCAGATATAGAAAAGAGCCAACACTGCATAGACAGTCAGAAGCAGAAGGCCGACAAGTACACACTCCACTGTTGTGGCGAGCCATTCGGGCATTCCGAGAGTATTCTCGAGCAGGTTGTCAATCCAGTCAGTCAATAATGAGAAATCGAACATAGATTTGTTATTTTTTACTGATATCGAAATGTGATAGCTATTTATCGAGGATTATCTGTCCATATCGGGAACGATGTAGTCAAGCGAACCTCCGATAGTAATAAGGTCGGCAATCTTATTGCCCCTTGTTATATGGTCAACCACCGCGGCGGCGGTAAGGCTCGGAGGAACGAGTTTCAGACGGTAGGGCGAGGTTGTTCCGTCGCTTTCAAGGAACACGCCGAATGTACCGCGGCAACCTTCAACCGTGCGGAACCAGTGTCCTGCGGGAAGTTTGAGTACTTTGGGAACCTTCACACAGTACTCGCCGTCAGGTATGTTGTCAATCAACTGGCTGATAATGCGGGCACTCTGCTCCATTTCTTCCATACGTACTTTAAAGCGGGCCATGGAATCGCCTTCGGTTTTCACAACCTGTTCGAAATCAAGTTCGCCATAGATGCTGTAGGGATCTGTCTTGCGGACATCGCATGCCCAGCCCGATGCACGTCCCGAGGGACCGGTGACGGACCATGAGATGGCATCTTCCTTAGAGAGAACGCCGACGCCTTCCATACGGTTCTTGGTGATGACGTTTCCGGTAAACAGCTTGTTGTATTCCTTTATGTTACGCGGCAGAACTTCAAGCAGTGCCTTAACGTCCTGAACGAAATCAGGAGCCAGATCCTGCATCACGCCTCCGATGGCGCCATAGTTGAATGTCATTCGGGCACCGCAGGTCTTCTCCATGATATCGAGAATCTGCTCACGGACACGGAGTGTGTAGAACAACATTGTTGTGGCACCGAGGTCCATGCAGAATGTTCCGATAAAGAGACAGTGGGAAGCAATACGCGAAAGCTCATCCATAATCACGCGGATAACCTGAGCGCGGCGGGAAATCTCTATTCCGGCAGCCTCTTCAATTGTCATGCACAGACAGTGGTGATAGGGATGACCGGAGAAATAATCCATTCGGTCCATGAAATGGAGAGTCTGCGGATATGTGAGTTTTTCGCATATTTTCTCTATTCCACGGTGGATATAACCCATGTAAACGTCGATTTTCTTGATAGTCTCGCCGTCAATTGCGGTACGGAAACGGAGCACACCGTGGGTTGCAGGGTGCTGCGGGCCGATGTTGACAACAAAATCCTCAGGCTGGAACACTCTGACCTGACGTTTTTCAACTTCGCCGTCGGGGAGTTCCACCCAGGTATCGGTGAAATCGGACTGACGCTCGCTTTCAACGGATACAGGATTGTTTTCCTCGCTTTCGTCGAAATCCTTGCGCAGCGGGAATCCTTTCCAGTCAATGTCAAGGAACAGACGACGCATGTCAGGGTTGCCGATGAACACGATTCCGAAGAAGTCATAGACTTCACGTTCAAAAATACCCGCTATCTGCCACAGGTCATGAACGCTGTGGAGCATCGGGTGTTCCTTATCCTCTGTTGTAACCTTGACAGAGATATGAGTGTTGTATTCAGTAGAGGTAAGATAATAATAGCATCCGAGCTTGTCAGCCCAGTCCATACCTACTATGGTGACCAGAAAATCGAACTTGAGTTCGCTATTGTCACGTAGAGTGGAGGCCAAGTCATGCCATCTTTTATCAGGTATATTCACCAACAGGGTATCGCCATCCTCAAATGTCGCTTCCGGGAATAATCTGGCTATGGTGTCCTTAATTTCTGCCATTTTTCAATAACGTTAATCGTCTCTTAAAATCTTTGCTTTGGTTAAATTCAGTTTTCTACGTCCTGAATAGGGTGAGCTTTGAGGAATTCTTTTTGGTTTTCCTTGCGGTTAACCCCTCCGAAGAATTTCTCCACCTTCATCTTACGCGACAACTGCATTATGGCATAAATCATTGCCTCTGGACGTGGAGGACATCCGGGAAGGAACACATCGACGGGGACAATCTGATCTATACCCATCACTACGTGATAGGATTTCTTGAACGGGCCACCGGATACGGCGCAGGCACCGCAAGCAATCACGTATTTCGGTTCGGCGAGCTGGTCATAAAGACGACGCATCACAGGAGCCATACGTTTTACAATAGTTCCGGCAACCATCATGAAGTCAGCCTGACGTGGTGACGAACGGGCTACTTCCCATCCGAAGCGTGCCATGTCATATCGTGCGGCACCGAGCGAAACGAATTCGATTCCGCAACAGCTTGTAGCGAATGTAAGAGGCCATATAGAGTTCGAGCGGCCCCAGTTTATAAGTTTGTCGAGACTACCTACAACCACATTGGTTCCGTTGGCCTGAAGCTCCTTGACAAGCTTTTCAATGTACTCATTGTCTTTCCATGCGTCGTAGGGCATGCTCTTTGTTGTTACTTCCATTCAAGAGCTCCTTTCCGCCAGGCATAGACAAGCCCGAGCACTAAGATTACAAAAAACACGGCGATGCTGAGAAGGCCTGCCCCACCGAGGCTGCGCACTATCGTAGCCCAGGGGAAAAGGAAGACACATTCCACATCGAACATAAGAAACAGAATTGCAAACAGGTAATAGCCCACCTTGAACTGAGCCATACTTTCGCCGCGGGTGGGAATACCGCATTCGTAGGCCTCGCCTTTCTGAACATTATAGGAGCGGGGCGACATTAACCCTGCAAGCCACAGCGCGAGGCCGACAAGCGCGATACCTGTCACTGCCGCTGTGATTGCGAGCGTGGATGATAAGATTGTAAGTGATATCATGCTTTAGTAAAATTATTACTTGTCCATACACATACTACACGGAATCCACCTGCCTGTCAGCAACTTCAATCAATACTAAAGCTGCCGAACAGATACATGCTTTCCGTGACTGTTCGGGTTTTACGGTGCAAATATAGCAATTTTTAATGTAAAAGCCGCCTTTATCCGCTACTAATTTTTACAATGTCAATATGTTTCTCAACATAATCTAACAATCAGCTTTATCTTTCAGCGCAGAACATTGAGATCGGGAGAAAGAAATGCGCTTACGGTATATTCGGTCCCGTCCACCTCGATTTTCGCGTCGATATCCAGCTCATCCCTGAGATCGGCATGGGCCGAAAGTGATTTGATCACAACCTGCGATCCATCGGCATCCGTCACGGTCGCCGACGAAGGCAGAGTCAGCGTGTAACCTTCAGCCGTCAGGCCGAGCCGCTGTCCGGAAAGTTTAAAATCAACCTTGCGGGTATCCAGAACAAGCCCCTCTACGGAAAGGTCAGCGGTCATGGTCGACGGCGCGAGCCTGATTCTGTATTTAGGTTCATAGTCAATATGGTCCTGAGTCGACGAGCGGGTCCATGAAACGGTCGTAGTTCCCTGGGCATAGACATCGTAAGGGTAAGACATGAACGAATAGGTGGAATTCATGACGAACGAAGCATAGAATCCTCCCGCTTTTATCTCCGACATTTCATTGGATTCAGTATAGATTATCGTGACATCCGTCAGCGTTATATCGTAGCCGGGATTATCCGAAGTCAGCACATCGGCCTCAATAATGCGCCGCTTCTCGTGAATGCCGGGCTCGTAAGTCCAGTCAAGGTTCGAGAAAGTGGCTATGAGACCCGTGGATGACTTGTCGGTACGCAGATTGTTGATCGTCAGCTCCGCCTTGCGCTTGACGTCATCAAACACAATATAATAAGAGACACCGTCAGTCACTTCGGGATTGGCCCGCGAGCCCTCCCGTGTCACGAGATTGAACATCTCGGGACTATTCGCAATGACTATATCCTTGAACGGCTCGTCGTCACCATGCGAACATGATGTAAAGGCCAGGGCCATGATGAATAATATGGTAAGTTGAACGTGCTTCATACACATTCAACCTACAAAAGCCCAAAGTGGTTCAGTTCACCGGCACATATTATTTTGCGCCGTTGAATTTCAGGCGCACCGTAGCCCCGAACTGACGCGGTTTTCCTCTCTGAAGGAACTTGTTTCCGATTGATTCAAAGAAGAAAGTGTCATATTTGGTGCCCGAGATATTGTCAATCCAGGCTTCGAGTTCAATCCAGCCTCTGTCGGCGGTCACAGATGCCGAAGGGAGCAGATAGAACGGCTGCGACACACTGTTTGCCTCATCCCAGTATATCCGCCCTACCCCACGCAGACGCGCATCGTAGGTGAGCTTCCACATCTGTCCGATTTTATGGCTGTAAGCGGCCGAAATGAAGAGAGTGTGTTCGGGTGCATACGGTATATATTTACCCTTGTAATCCATGTCTCCGTCCTTGAAGCGGCGGAATTTGGCATTTGTATATCCGTAAGAGGTCATGAAATGCCAGTGTTCGTTGAGATTGAAACGGGTCTGTATCTCGGCTCCGAAGCTGCGTGATTTTCCGGCATTCGTGGTAATTCGTCCCGTGGTGGAACCGTCAGGGAACATGGTGAGCTGCTGGTCTGTCAGCGCTATATAGAACAGAGCTATGTCAGTCATCACCCGGTTGTCGGCACAGCCAATGTGGGCGCCCACCTCATAATTCCAGCTGCGCTCCGGCTTGTAGGATATAATCTCGTCAACATCGATCTCGGATTCCGAAGGCTTCATTCCGGGCATCGACGCCATCATTTCGGCCATCATTCTCTGCTGGAGAATCTCGCTGAACATCTGAGTGTTGAACCCGCCTGACTTGTAGCCTTTGCCCACGGATGCATATACGCTTGAACCGCTGTGCATCGGCAAATCGTAGCTGAAGGTAATTTTGGGCACGAATTCAAGATAATGATGGTTCAGGTCACCCCTGTCGTCAATATTAATCTCCTTCTTCATAATAGGCGTAGGAGGCATTCCGCTCTTCATGAACACGGAGAAGGCCGTGTTGCACCGGCTTGCATAATCAAGCTTGGTCGATTCATAATCCAGTCTGAGCCCGAGCACGGCATTGGAACGGCCAACACTGAACGAGCTCTGGTGATAGAAAGCGAGTCCCCATGTGGGTATACGGAAATCACTCAGCAGAGGTATCTCAGGCTTGTCGAACGATATGGACACGGGAATGCGGTCATTGTTGTTGACCCGGTTTGTTATCAGCATTTCTATTCCGTCATTCTTAATCATGACCGGCGCATTCATCTTGGTGTGCTTGTAGAAACCGAACAGACCGCCGAGCCATGAATAGTTCCCTACATTGCCGCGGGCAACAAGGTCCTGAGTGAAATTTGACTCATGGATGGCCTGTGTGAGCGTGAAGTAATTCAGCGGCAGGAAATCCTGGTCAAGCGTCAGATTGTCGGTCATGTGCTGGAAGCTGGTTATACTCGACAGCGAGAAATTATCGCGTTTCCACTTCACGGTCAATGCGTCCGACACTATGTTTCGGCGATAGAAACAGGTGTCATTATAATTGATGACACCGCTCCCGACGTACTCGTATGCATATCCGCCCTGCTGTGTGTAATTGAACGAGGCGGTATTGTCGGCAGTGAGGGAGGGCGATACCTGCCACTGGGTGGTCCAGCGGAATCCACCGCCTTTTTCAACCCCCACTTTCTTGGCGTTGTAGGCATTTTTATAGAATCCGTCACACAACTGGAAGTTTCCGGCGAATGACATGGCCAGATTGGGTCTGAACTTCTGATAGTGGGCCACTGCCATATTTGCCGTCGGGCCGTTGCCTATCGTGGCCGCTATCCTCGAGCCCTGATAATCCATGGGCTTGAGGGTGTATATGTTTATCTGTCCTCCCATTGTGTTGCGGCCGTAAAGGGTGCTTTGCGGACCTCTGAGAACCTCGATACGCTCAATATCCACAAGCATGAAGTCGTAGGCGTTTTTATTGAGATACGGCACATTGTCGACCGTCATTCCCACTGCCGGCTGATCCATTCTCGACCCGAGGCCACGCACGTAGATACTCGATGTTGTGCGGCTGCCATAATCAGGCATGTAGAAATTGGGGGCTATCTCGCTCAGTCCTTTAAGCGAATTAAGCGACCAGTTTTCAATCTGTTCCCGGCCGAGCACGGTCGCAGCCAAAGGCTGAAGGGACAGGTCGGGCGTCTGCTTGATTGCTGTTACGGTTATATCACCGAGCCAGTGCGTAGTGTCGGAGGATTCTGCGGAAGCGTCAACCGATGAGGCGTAGGAATTGTTTGTAGAAATAAGCAATGTTGACAATAACAACGCGGAAATTGGAAACTTCATTTTATATTAAAAATTCGTAAAAAATCGCACAAAGGTATAACTTTGGAGACATGTTTGCAACTATTTGTTATTAATATCGCTTTATTTTGTCTATTTACTTGTTCAATATCCTTTAATAGAAAAATTTTGCGTAAATTTGCGGCTAAAACATAAATGACATTTAGAAATGGCTCAACAAGACGAAGTATTCAAGAAAATTGTATCTCACGCCAAAGAATATGGCTTTGTTTTTCCTTCAAGCGAAATATATGACGGACTTTCAGCCGTCTATGATTATGGTCAGAATGGCGTTGAGCTGAAGAACAACATAAAAAAATACTGGTGGGACTCCATGACTCTGTTACACGAGAACATCGTCGGAATCGATTCCGCGATTTTCATGCATCCCACAATCTGGAAGGCATCGGGCCACGTTGACGCTTTCAATGACCCCCTCATCGACAACCGCGATTCAAAAAAGCGCTACCGTGCCGATGTGCTCATTGAAGAGCAGATAGCCAAGATTGACGACAAGATTGAGAAAGAGGTGGCCAAGGCACGCAAACGCTTCGGCGAAAGCTTTGACGAGGCTCTTTTCCGTCAGACCAATCCCCGCGTCACCGAACATCAGGCCAAGCGCGATGCACTGCATCAGCGTTTTTCCGATGCTATGAATGCCAACGACCTCAATGAACTCCGTCAGATAATACTCGATGAAGAAATCGTGTGCCCCATATCAGGCACACGCAACTGGACCGAGGTTCGCCAGTTCAACCTGATGTTCTCCACCGAGATGGGCAGCACCGCCGACGGTGCCATGACCGTCTATCTGCGTCCCGAAACCGCTCAGGGTATTTTCGTCAACTATCTTAATGTACAGAAGACCGGACGCATGCGCATACCGTTCGGTATAGCTCAGATAGGCAAGGCATTCCGCAATGAAATCGTGGCCCGTCAGTTCATCTTCCGCATGCGCGAGTTCGAGCAGATGGAAATGCAGTTCTTCGTTCGTCCCGGCGAAGAGCTGAAATGGTTCAAGACATGGAAGGAATGGCGCCTCAAATGGCACAAGGCTCTTGGCCTCGGTGACGAGAAATATCGTTACCACGACCACGAGAAGCTCGCCCATTACGCCAACGCCGCAACTGACATCGAATTCCTCATGCCTTTCGGATTCAAGGAAGTGGAAGGCATCCATTCGCGTACGAACTTCGACCTCTCGCAGCACGAGAAATTCTCCGGCAAGAACATCAAATATTTCGACCCGGAACTCAACGAAAGTTACACTCCCTACGTAATAGAGACCTCCATAGGTGTTGACCGCATGTTCCTGTCCGTCCTCTGTTCATCCTACGAAGAGCAGCAGCTCGAAGGTGGCGAAAAGCGCGTAGTGCTCCACCTCCCGGCGGCCCTCGCCCCCGTCAAATGCGCCGTGATGCCTCTCGTGCGTAAGGACGGTCTTCCCGAAAAGGCCCGCGAGATTGTCAATGACCTCAAATTCGACTTCGCCACACACTACGATGAAAAGGACTCCATAGGCAAACGTTACCGCCGTCAGGACGCCATAGGCACCCCCTACTGCATCACCGTTGACCATCAGACCCTCGAGGACAACACCGTTACGCTGCGCGAACGCGATTCAATGCAGCAGTCACGCGTAAGCATCGACGACCTCCACAAACTTATCCACAGCAACGTGAGTCTCAACTCACTTTTGCGCAAACTCGCATAAATCAAACACACAGACAAAATGAAACTGAAACCCACCACACTGGTACTGATTATTGCAGTCGTGCTCCTGCTCATTCTCGGAGGCGGCGCATGCAGCACCTACAATAAGATGGTAGGCCTTGAAGAATCTGTTGATCAGAGCTGGGGCGAGGTAGAGACGCAGTATCAGCGTCGCGCTGACCTCATCCCTAACCTTGTCAGCACCGTCAAAGGCTATGCCACTCATGAACAGCAGACTTTTGAAAAAGTCACCGAAGCCCGCGCTAAAGCCACATCGATAACTCTCAACATCGATGACCTTACTGAAGAGAACCTGGCCAAGTATCAGAAAGCCCAGAACGATCTGTCGTCGGCCCTGAAATCGCTCCTTGCCGTATCGGAAAACTATCCCGACCTCAAGGCAAGCAAAAATTTCGAGGACCTGCAGGCTCAGCTTGAAGGAACGGAAAACCGCATTGCCGTAGCACGCACCCGCTACACGGAAGCAGTCAAGGACTACAACGTTTCAATCCGCAGATTCCCGGCCACCATTTTCGCCGGAATGTTCGGATTCTCCAAAAAGCCTCAGTTCCAAGCCGAAGAAGGCGCGGCTCGTGCCCCACAAGTTAATTTCGATTGAACCATCAGATGAAAAAACTTATTTTTTCAGTACTCGCAGCCATACTCGTCAACATCTCGTTCACTGCCTGCAA
This sequence comes from uncultured Muribaculaceae bacterium, assembly GCA_947627615.1. Lineage (GTDB taxonomy): Bacteria > Bacteroidota > Bacteroidia > Bacteroidales > Muribaculaceae > Paramuribaculum. The sequence continues at coordinate 60,424 of CANQWS010000010.1, forward strand.
TGACGATGACCAGAACTGGAATGAATACGAACAGTGGCGTGCCGACAACACTGCGTGGGTAACCCAGCAGAGTGCCCGCCTCAATCCCGACGGCTCTCTCTATTACGTTCCCGTTCAGCCTGACTGGTATCCCAAATCCGGTGTCCTGATTCACTATTTCAATGACAGGGAGCTGACGAAAAACAACCTGCAGCCCATGCTCACAAGCAAGGTCACGGTCAAGTACCACGGACGCCTCTACAACGACGCCTGTTTCGATTCGACCGGCGTTGGCGCTGACAGCGTCAGGACTTTCGCCGTATCAGGCCTCATCGACGGATGGAAGCTCGCTCTTACCGACATGCGCGTAGGCGACACCTGCGAAGTTATCATTCCGTATGTCCAGGGCTATGGCTACAATGGATCGACTTCCTCATCGGGTAGTCTGACCATCCCGCCCTACTCCGCCCTCAGATTCAACATCGGCCTCAAAGAGGTGGCCGCTTACGAAGTCCCTTAACAAAAAGGCGCGATTTAAACATATTTTAATCCAAATAATCACAAGAGCCCCGGAAATCAATAACCCGAGGCTCTTGTTGTTTTAAAAAACCTTATAATATGCAATTAACTTGCATAACAATCGGATATTTATTAACTTTGCAGCGCAAAACACATATCAGAAGTCAGATTAAAACGATAATAATTGGAAAATCCTGCAACGAACGTTACTAACGTCACCCCTCAACCAAAACTCTGGATTTCGCTGATGCCTGTGATGCTGATGCTTATATCCCTCATTGCCATCATCATAATAAAAGGAAGCGATTCCATTTCCGGCTACAGCCACATAATACTGCTCGTATCCGCCGCATTCGCCATTGTTCTTTCGGCGGCCACACGCTCTTTCAGCAAGGAAAGCATCCGAAACGGGTTCAGACGCAGCGCCCGACAGATAATGCCTGCCATCCCTCTTCTGTTTCTGATAGCTGCAATCTCCACCACATGGTTGCTTTCGGGTGTTGTGCCAACGCTGATTGAATACGGCCTCAACGTCCTGAATCCGACATTGTTTCTCGTCACCACATGCGCAGTATGCGCTCTCGTCTCCGTTCTGACAGGCAGCTCGTGGAGCACTATAGCCACCATAGGCGTCGCATTCATCGGAATAGGGAAAATAATGGGTTACGAAGAGGGATGGATAGCCGGAGCTATAATTTCGGGTGCATATTTCGGCGACAAGGTCTCGCCCCTGAGCGACACCACAGTAATTGCTTCATCAAGCTGCGGAGTAGACCTTTTTGACCATATCCGGTATCTTATGCTGACAGCCATCCCGGCCATGGCGATAGCCCTCACCGTGTTCTTTTGCGTTGGTCTGTTCTCCGGCCCTGAAATGTCGGAATCCCATACCACCGACATAATCAACGCCCTTCACAACACATTCAACATTACCCCCCTGACTCTCGTCATACCCCTTGTAGTGATTGTTCTGATCATACTCCGGGTGAGGACCATCTACACTCTTGCCGTAGGGTCCGCTCTCGGCATAGCCGGAATCTTCGTGTTCCAGCCCAAAATACTCAATATGATTGAAGGCAACAGCCTTCACACTGCATGGGACCACATAGTAGCTACATTGAGCATACTCTGGAACGAGACCTCGCTCTCCACCGGCGATACCAATCTCGATTCATTCGTGTCGACAGGAGGCATCACGGGAATGCTTCCCACGGTCCTGCTCGTCACATGCGCCATGATTTTCGGCGGAGCGCTTCTCGGAACGGGAATGCTTAAAGTCATAGCCATGGCTTTCACCCGTCGTCTCAGCAAGCGCAGTTCCATTGTGGGAGCTACTGTTTCGAGCGGCCTTGTCCTGAACTGCTGCACGGCCGACCAGTACCTTTCGATAATAATAGGCTCCAACATGTACCGTGACGTCTACGACAGATATTCTTTCGAACCGAGACTGTTGAGCCGCACCCTTGAGGACTCGGTTTCCGTCACATCGGTTCTCATCCCGTGGAATTCCTGTGGAATCACCCAGTCAACCGTGCTCGGCGTGGCCACGCTCACCTATCTTCCCTTCTGCGTTTTCAACATCCTCTCCCCTCTTATGTCCATGCTCATGGCCTGGACCGGGTTCAAGATACCGCAGATGGTCCCCGCTCCCGGCGTGCGGCGGGTGTAACTGAACATTAATAAGGAAGTTTGTGTTTATTACGTAGTTAAAAATCTATTTACAACAAACTTTCCTATGAAAACCAGATTCTTATTTCTCTTACTCGCTGTGATGGGGCTTTCATTTGTCTCCTGCAGTGACGATGATGACGACGCACCCGCACCGGTTGTTCCCGATGCGATAGTAAAAGCATTCAACGCCAAGTATCCCGCAGCCAAGGGTGTTAAAAGGGAAAAGGAAGCCGGCGGTTACTATACGGCCGAATGGCGCGAGGTTACCAACGGCCCCGAATATGAGGCATGGTACTCCGGCAGCAACACCACCGCCACATGGGCCATGACCGACACCGACTATGGCAAGGACTTTTTCCTCGTTCCTGACAACGACCTGAATGTATCCTTCAACAAGACCGAGTACAGACAGCTGACTGTTGACGGCATTAACCTCTACGAATATCCCGATGCATCAAAGAATGTTTATGCGATTGAAGTGGAGCAGCCCAACCAGCCCGACCTTCTCCTGCTGTTCGGCACCGGTCAGGGATGTCCTTTCATCAAGGCCATTACCGACAACTTCAACGACATCACCCCTGACATTGATTTCTATCTCTGATTCCGAACCACATTCTTCATAACGGATTGGAAGTCATAGGCCCATATACGGGCCGTGACTTTCTTTTTCAAGCTTTTTGCAAGATATTTACAAAAAAAATTAGTACCTTTGTAGAGAGGGTGGATTATCACCCGTAACAGCATGCAATCAATATCACATGAGCGAAGATAACTATATTGACGAGGACGAACTTGATGATGGCGGAGTGGCCGGTGCAGGCGGCTTCTCTTCGATGTTTGTTGACCTTACCGACGATGTGGTGCGGCAGCACTTGCGCGGCATGTTCCAGAGCTGGTATCTCGACTATGCCTCCTATACAATCCTTGACCGTGCCATTCCCAATATCGACGACGGACTGAAACCGGTGCAGAGGCGCATATTGCACTCGATGAAAACGCTGGACGACGGCCGCTTCAACAAAGTGGCCAACATTGTCGGCAACACCATGCAGTATCATCCTCACGGCGACTCTTCAATCTATGGCGCCCTCGTGCAGCTCGGACAGAAGGAGCTTCTGGTTGAGACGCAGGGAAACTGGGGTAATATCCTGACCGGAGCACCTGCCGCTGCCGGCCGATACATAGAGGCACGCCTCTCGCAGTTCGCCCTTGATGTGCTCTACAATCCCAAGGTCACCAACTGGACCCTGAGCTACGACGGCCGCAAAAAGGAACCTGTGACGCTTCCGGCCAAATATCCCCTCCTGCTCGTCCAGGGTGTCAGCGGAATAGCCGCAGGTCTGTCTTCGCTTATTCTGCCGCATAATTTCAACGAGATTCTCGATGCGGCCATAGCATATCTCCGCGACGAGCCTTTCACACTCTATCCTGACTTCGCAACGGGTGGATTCATTGACGTGAGCCGTTACAATGACGGTGCCAGAGGCGGAAAAGTCCGTGTCAGAGCGAAAATCGAAAAGATTGACAACAAAACTCTCGCCATAACCGAAATCCCCTTCTCCACCACAACCGAATCGCTCATCGATTCCATAATAAAAGCTGCCGAGAAAGGCAAGATTAAGATTCGCAAGGTCGATGACAACACGGCTGCCACCGCCATGATTCTTGTGCACCTCCAGCCCGGTACGTCAAGCGACAAGACCATTGACGCACTGTATGCCTTTACGGACTGTGAATTGCCCATCTCGCCGAACTGCTGCGTCATCTACGACAACAAGCCGCATTTCATCTCCGTGAGTGATGTCCTGCGCCGTAGCGTGGACACCACGAAAAACATTCTCGGCGCCGAACTTGAAATTCAGCTCTCGGAGGTCAACGAGCAGCTTCATTTCGCATCTCTGGAAAGAATATTCATAGAGGAACGGATCTATAAAGACCGTGAATTCGAGCAAAGCGCCACCAAAGAAGAGGCAATAGCCCACATAGGCCGCCGCCTTGAACCGTGGAAATCGAAACTCATACGCGAGGTGACCACGGAGGACATCGAGAGACTTCTTGAGATAAAGATGGGCCGCATCCTCAAATTCAACGCCAATCAGGCCGAGGAAAACATCGCTGCATACAAGGAGCGTATAGCTCATCTCAAGGACGAGCTGTCACATCTGACGGATTATACCATCAGGTGGTACGAAACCCTGAAAGAGAAATATGGAGCCGACCATCCGCGTCAGACCGTGATACGCAGCTTTGAGAACATAGCGGCTGCAACTGTTGCCGAAGCTAACGAGAAGCTCTACATCAATCGCGAAGAAGGCTTCATTGGAACATCGCTCAAAAAAGACGAGTATCTCTGTACCTGCTCGTCAATTGATGACATAATCATTTTCTATAAAGACGGCACCTACAAGGTGACGCGCGTGCAGGAAAAGATGTCAGTGGGTAAAAACGTTCTGTATGTCAACGTTTTCAAGAAAGACGCCCGCACGATCTACAATGTGATCTATCAGGACGGCAAAGGAGGCGCATACTACATGAAGCGCTTCAACATAACCGGCGTAACCCGTGACAGGGACTACAATGTCACTCAGGGCACCAAAGGCTCGCGAGTGGTATGGTTCTCGGCCAACCCCAACGGTGAGGCCGAAGTGGTAAAAGTCACTCTCAAGCCGCTCCCACGCCTCAAGCGGCTGTTCCTTGACGCTGATTTCTCAACCATGGCCATCAAGGGACGCACGGCACGCGGCAACCTCGTAACCCGTAATGAGGTCCACCGCTTCTCCCTGAAAGAAAAAGGCAAGTCCACATTGGGCGGACGTGAGGTCTGGTTTGACCATGACATTCTCCGCCTGAACTACGACGGTCGCGGAGAGTTCCTCGGTGAATTCGGGCCTGACGATCTGGTGCTCGTAGTGCTCAAAAACGGCGAGTACCACACCACATCGTTCGATGCGGCCAACCATTATGACGACAACATCCTGTGTATTGAGAAATACAGGCCGAAACATGTGTGGACCGCGATTGTGCGCGATGCCGACCAGCAGAACTATCCTTATCTGAAACGGTTCACCTTCGAGCCGTCGGCCAAAAAACAGAGTTTCATCGGGGAGAATCCCAAGTCACAGCTCATACTGCTGGCCGAAGCTTTCGGAGCACGCTTTGAGCTGACGTTCGGCGAGCCCGACACTTTCCGTGGACCTTTGGAGATTATTGCCTCGGAGTTTATTGCAGTGAAATCGTTCAGGGCCAAAGGCAAACGCCTGACCACATTCAACCTCGCCGACGTCCGAGAGCTCGAACCCGTCTCAACGGACGAACCTGACGAAAATGTGGAAGTGACAGAACCGGAACTTGACGACACCGTAACGGATGAAGACGACGGAAAGTCCGAAGAGGAAGTTCGAGATGAGATTCTGGGACAACAACGAATATTTTAAAAGATGAAAAAAACAGCTGTCTTAGCAATAGCGCTCATATTCCATTGCGCGGTTATCCACGCGCAGGAAAACGATGAAATCCTACGTCCGGTGAATTCGGTATACACCATTGAGGCCGGCTCGTCACACATAACTGACACTTACCTGACCCCCATAAAATACTCCGGATGGCACATCGGGCTGAACTATGAACGCAATCAGGCCATGAAATTCTCACCCGAGAACTGGGTCATGCAGATGCGTGTGGATCTCTCAGCCGACCACGACAACAACCTTGTGGGCAACAAGGATATGTGGTATGGCGAACTTGATTTCTCATGGGGCATGATGCGCAGATGGAAACTTCCGTATAAAGGATTCAGTGCCGGTGTCGGTGGCTCCGCGTCATTGTCGGGCGGGTGTATCTATCTCGACCGCGGAGGCAACAATCCGGCATCAGCCAAAGGCTCCGTGACTCTTAACGCCACCGGATATGTGGCCTGGAACGGACGTATAGCCGGGCTTCCGGTCACTCTCCGGTATCAACCGGTCATACCCGTCGTCGGCGCATTTTTCGCTCCTGACTACGGCGAACTGTACTATGAGATATATCTCGGCAACCATTCCGGTCTCGCTCACTGTTCATGGTGGGGAAATTATTTTGTAATGGACAATGCTCTTTCCGCCGACCTCCATTTCGGGTCAACATCCCTGCGTCTGGGCTATACCGGCAAGATATACAGTACAAAAATCAACCACACCGTGACCAATATCTTCACTCATGCGGCAGTTGTAGGTATCAGTGGTGAATGGATATCGCTGAATCCGCGTAAAGGTCTGAGCAAAGAGGCCCGTATCATATCCGCCACTTATTAAGCGCCGCAATCTTTCAATCTGACACCCCCTTCTATGAAACGATATTTTATAATAGCCATTCTGACAGCACTGTCACTCGCTTCATGCCATAAGGTCGAGGAATACGCCAATAACCCCAGAGGCAATTTTGAAGCTCTGTGGTCAATTATCGACACGCACTACTGCTTCCTGCTTGACAAAAATCTTGACTGGAACGAAGTCCATGACCGTTACAGCCAGCGCATCAGCGACAACATGTCGCAACAGCAGCTCTTTGACCTGCTCAGTGAAATGACCGCCGAGCTTAAGGACGGACACACCAATCTGTCATCGCCCTTCGCCACGTCCTATTACCGCAAATGGTGGAGCGATTACCCGCAGAATTATAACGCTCGTCTCATCCAGCAGTATTACTTCAATTTCAACTACCGGTCAATCGGCGCCTTTGATTACGAATATCTTAAGGAAAACATCGGTTACATCCACTACTCGTCATTTGAATCGGGACTCGGCGACGGCAACATCGATCTCATACTCAATTACTTCAACAAAGCAAAGGCTCTGATTTTTGATGTGCGCGACAATGGCGGCGGCAATCTTACCAATGTCGAGGACCTCGTGAACCGCTTCATTTCGCAACGTATTCTCGCCGGATACATCATCCACAAAAACGGCCCGGGACATAATGACTTCGACAAGCCGTTCGCCTATTACATCGACCCTGTGGGCGGCGGACATCTTGCATGGGAAAAGCCGGTTATTGTTCTTACGAACAGAAGCACGTTCAGCGCGGCCAATAATTTCGTATCCATAATGAAAAACCTGCCCAACGTCACGGTGATAGGCAGCACCACGGGCGGCGGCAGCGGAATGCCCTTCAACTCCGAACTTCCCAACGGATGGAACATACGATTCTCGGCATGCTCCATCCTTGACTGCAACAGACAGTCAACGGAGTCAGGTGTTGAACCGAGCGAAGGCTGCGCTGTGGATATGGATCCTCAGGCAGCCCTCGACGGCCACGATACAATACTTGACTTTGCTATCAACTATGCGGGCAATCTCTCAATCTGAAAGCCTGCACACTGTCGACATATAGGTTGACATATCCTTGTCACCTCTTCCCGAGAGATTGACCACCACCACATCGTCGGGCTTGAAATCAATCATTTCAAGAGCGGCGAGCGCATGGCTGCTTTCAAGTGCGGGAATAATTCCTTCGGTTCTTGACAGCAGCAATGCCGCCTCAAGCGCCTGTCCGTCATCGGCCACTTTTACCTCCGTGCGTCCTGTTTCAGCCAGATAAGCCTGAAGAGGACCGATTCCGGGATAATCGAGTCCGGAGGACACTGAGTAAGCGTTGACCACACTGCCCTCTTCATCCACAAGCACCATTGTCTTGGACCCGTGAAGCACCATGGGCTTACCTATGGATATGGATGCAGCCGTTTCACCTGACTCCACACCTTTGCCGCCGGCTTCCACTGCCACGAGTCTCACCCGTTTGTCGTCGAGGAAATGATAGAATGCTCCTGAAGCGTTGCTTCCGCCTCCTATACAGGCTATCACGTAATCCGGATAATTCCTGCCTTCGAGCTGTTCAAGCTGTTTCTTGATTTCATAACTTATAACTGACTGGAACCGCGAGACAATCTCGGGATAAGGGTGAGGACCCACCGCGCTGCCTATGAGGTAGAAGGTTTCATCCGGATCCTCGCACCATGCCTTGAGCGCCTCGTCCACCGCATTGCTCAACGTTGCGTTGCCGGCATTGACGGAAACCACTTCTGCGCCGAGCATTTTCATGCGCATCACGTTGGGGGCCTGACGGCTCACGTCCTCCGCACCCATATAGACCGTGCATTTCATTCCGAGAAGGGCCGCCACTGTAGCCGTAGCCACGCCATGCTGTCCCGCGCCGGTCTCGGCAATAAGTCTTGTCTTGCCCATACGTTTTGCCAGAAGCGCCTGCCCTATGGCATTGTTAATTTTGTGGGCCCCGGTATGATTCAGATCCTCACGTTTCAGATAGATTCTGGCGCCATAGCGCTTGCTCAGGCCTTCGGCAAAGAACAAGGGTGTGGGACGCCCCACGTAGTCATGCAACAGTCTGTTGAATTCTTTCTGGAATTCCGGATCCTTCACATATTTACGGAATGCCTCGTCAAGGGAGCGGATATTTTCTTTAAGAACTTCCGGAACGTAAGCTCCGCCGAAACGTCCATAGTAACCGTTGGAATCTACTGGTAAAAGATTGTCAAGAGGATAATTAAACATAATCTGATATTTTTTTATTGGTTATTGTTTCAAAACGGGGATATAAATAAAAAGCCGCGTTGCAAAGCAGTGCGGCGACATCAAAAATAGTAAAGTTATTATGGAATTATAAGACTTACCTATATGCAAATGGCCGTCCGCTCTGCAACGAACCGCTCCACCATCGCATATTGTATGTAAGACCTGTTTTCATAATTGATTTTGATGCAAAAATATATCATTTATGTATATTATACAAATTTCAGAGAAAAAATGTTTAATAAAAGAGAAAAATTATCCGTTTATACATAAATATGCAATATTCCATTATTTCATGGAACCATAAATCTCTTTCAACACAGTGTATCTCGGATTGAACTTCGTAAAGGCGCTATTGTCACGCGTCGGATCAACACGATTTGACAGGAATATGTAGATCAGATCATTTTCAGGATCTATCCAGAAACAGGTTCCAGTGAAACCCGTGTGTCCGTAGGTCTTGTCAGAGACTCCCCAGTCGGTTTTGTCCGTAAGCATATCGAAACCGAGAGTGCGTGCGCAATCCGGGCTTTTGGTCACGGTAAACAGATCAACGGTCTCTTTGCTGAATATCCGCTTACCGCCGTAAGTGCCGCCATTGAGCCATGTCTGAAAAAGTTTCACAAGGTCGTTCACGTTGGAAAACAATCCCGCATTGCCCTGCACGCCTCCGGAAAAAGCAGCCGTTTCATCATGAACGTAACCGCGGATGTGCTGTTTGCGCAGATAGTTGTCATATTCCGTAGCGGCTATATCTCCAATTCCGATGAATTCCGTAGGTCTGTAACCGGTATGGTGCATGTTGAGCGGTTCCAGCACCTCGGCCCTCAGAAACTCTTCATGAGGAACTCCCGTGATTCTCTCCTGTATCTCCATCAACAGGCAGAAATTCAGATCGCTGTAACGGTATTTCTTCGCTCCGGGTACAATCCTGTAGATTTCGTCCATGATTACAATCCGTGCACTGTCTGACGCATAAATCCCTTTGGCCACCGGCTGATTGTATTTGTCCGAGGGTGTGGCGGAATATAAGTCCGACCGCAGTCTTGCGTTCCTGTTACCGTAGACACCTTTCTGGACCTTGATAGTATATGGGTCCACCTTCTTGTACTTCATCGGCTCGCCCTCGTATGTTGCCGTATCGAGGACCACCTTATATATATTGAGCATCGGGGGCAACCCTGACTGATGGTAAAGCAGCTCTCTCATAGTTATGTCGCCTACGGCCAGAGTATCTGTAGCCGGAATGAACTTCGACACCTTGTCGTCAAGTTTCCACAGTCCGCGGTCATACGTAACCATCAGCGCCGCGAGCGTGCCGCAGGTTTTCGACATGGAAGCGAGGTCATATACGGATTTTTCCGTAACCTTTCCGGATGACTCGGCCGAACTCAGCCGTCCGTAGCATTTGTCAATTACAATCTGTCCGTCTCGGGCTACGAGCACCTGACATCCCGGCATGGCACCTCCTTTGATGCTTTTGGTCAGGATGTCCCTCACACGGGCTTCGAGGTCCGATTTAAGACCCACCTCCGCCGGGTATCCGAGTGCTAATCTTTTTTTTTTAGGTCAACGCCTTCGCCAAGCGAGGCCACGCCTTTAATATTTACCGGGAACCGGCCGGTCACATCAAAGGCACCGAAAATGGCTCCTGCGGCGGCAGCCTGCAATTCGGGGGTATTGTCATTGGCCGTCACAAACACCGGCAGAGACGACAGGTCTCCGAATCCCGACATTTTAAACGGATTGATGAAGAACACAGGTATCATTTCCGGACATGCGCTGCGCAGACGGGCGAAAGCATTGCGTGTCACAGCATCATTCTTGAACACGGCAACTATAACCACACCGGCTTTGCGGGCTGCGGAAACAGCTTTTGCCTCTTCGGCAGCGGTGGTGACACGGATGTTCTGAACTTCCGAGTATTTGCCGCACACTTCAGCGAACGGCTCACGCGACGATGCTCCGAGGCTTATCAGGGTGACGTCTTTCTGATGTGACATATCAACAGGCAGCTGACTGTTATTGTCTCTGACAACGGTTATCGATGCCTTGGACAGACGGTCAAGCAAAGCTTTGGCTTCCGGCGAATTTATTTTTGCGGCCAGCCCTTCTTTCTTGATAACCTGAGGTGTTACCAGTCCGAGCTTGAACTTATAGGTCAGCAGTTTGCGGCATCGTCTGTCAACCTCGTCCTGAGAAATACGCCCGTTCTTTATGGCATCCATCATGGCCTGCAGGTCTTTGACAGGCTGATGCGAGCCCAAAAGCACGTCGGCGCCAGCACGGAAAGCTCCGACGGCACTGTTCTCCCCTGCCACTGAAGCTCCTTTCATTCCGAGGGCGTCGGTAAAAATCAGTCCTTTGAAGCCAAGTTCTTTCTGCAGCACGTCAGTGGTGATGACTTTTGACATCGATGCCGGAAGGCCGGATTTGTCAAGGGCCGGAACTCTCAGATGGCCCACCATTATTCCGCTCATGCCGGCATTCTTAGCCTCCACGAAAGGAAGGAAATCAACCTTTTCAAGCTCGCTGCGGCTGTGGTCAACCGTGGGAAGCGCCTTGTGGGAATCCACCGACGTATCTCCGTGACCGGGGAAATGCTTTCCTACCGACATCACGCCTCCTGACTCCATTCCGCGGCAGTAGGCCGCTCCGAGTTTGGCAACATGTCCGGGGTCTTCTCCGAAAGAACGGTAGCCGATAACAGGATTTGAGGGATTGGAATTCACGTCGAGGACCGGAGCGAAATCAACATGAATGCCGGCCAGACGGCATTCGCGTGCCACCTCCTTGCCGTATTCCTCAAGCAATTTCGGGTCCTGAATGGCTCCCAGCGCTATATTGTAAGGGAAACGCGGTGTCCCGGTAATACGCATCGAAAGACCCCATTCGCCGTCAAGAGTAATCAGCAGCGGAACCTTTGCCTCTGCCTGCTCGCGGTTTATGATGTCGGCGTATGCGTCAATGGAACCTTTCCCGAGCAGAAAGCCTCCTATACCTTCGGTCACTACCTGCCGGCGCATTTCCTCGCGGCTGGTGACACCGATGTCCCAACGCGGTATGATAAGCTGCGCCACGCGCTGACGGGGCGAAAGTGTCAGCATTATCGAATCGGCCCATTTTTCGGCCGTCATGACCGTTTCGCCCGCTACTACATCCTCAACCGCGGCCACTTCCACGGTGTCGGCGGCCACAGATGTATTTTTCCCGCCGTCCGATGATCCGTAACAATGTGAGAGACCTGCGGCTACGGCGCCGATAGCAACGGCGCTTAATGCCAACAGTGATATAAGTCTTATTTTTGAATTCATTTTCCTCATCTCGGGTTTATTTTTTCGGATACATTCTCAAAGTTCTGTCGGCTTTGAGAGTCTTTTTATTTTTCTGCAAATGATCAATCATGTCATTATAGAGCACCTCATTGCTTCGGGCTATGATTTCACCTTTGCGCAGTGGCTCCATATAATCGCCTCCATTGGCCAGATAATCAATCGTGGCCACATTGTAATATTTATCATCGTCAATCGGACGGCCGTCAACCGTGACAGACACACATTTACCGGCGGCATCATATTCAGCCATTACGCCTTTGCTCACTCCGTCGCCGCCTCTCCGGGCCATGATGTCAAGAGCGTCACGGAGCTGACGTCCCGTCACCCGCTCCACCACAATCCGGTTTTCAAAGGGAAATATCTGCATTATCGTGCCTTTGGTCACATTTCCGGCAGGCATATCGGCCCGGATACCGCCTTTGTTCACAATGGCAAGGTCAATTTTTTCATCAGTGAGATTCCGTGCCTCATCGAAAACATAATCGGCCATCCAGTTCACGAGTGACCAGTCCGATTTTTTAAGACCCTTGGTTTTTCCTATTTTCGCATTGCGGAATTCCTCCACGGACTCTTTGTAGGGTGCGAGAATGGAATCGAGTCTCGAATCCTCGAATCTGTCATAGCGCGAGTCAACCGGCAGCAGCCGCGAATTCTTGTCGAATGTGTCAAGGTCTATGACTATCTCGCCCACATTCACGCCGGATTTGCCGGTCTGCGCTATCAGTACGGGCTTCCCTGCGGCATTGTCCACGAGCCATGCCACAGACGTTGAATCGGCGGGGTTGATTGCCGTGTGGCTGTGGCCGCCTATTATAATGTCGATATTCTCGCTTTTCGATGCGAGGTCCACATCGCTGATGAACGGTTCGTCTGAGTAGCCGATATGTGTTATGGCTATCACCATATCCACTTTCTCGTTATGTTTCAGATGCCATGCCGTGGCATTGGCGGCCGTGATTCCGTCGAGATACTTCACTCCGCGTGCATTGTCATCGGAAATCATCCCTTTCGGGTTCAGGTTAATGGCTATGAAACCTATCTTACGGCCATCGTATTTCTTGATTTCGTAAGGGATAAATATGTCAGCGAGCGGGGTTGTCGTAAAGTCATAGTTAGTGGAGAGTTTTTTCGCGTTTAACTTTCCGAAAACGGAAGCCAGCGCCTCGACTCCATTGTCAAATTCGTGATTGCCGAGAATCTGCATGTCATATCCGAGATAATTCATCAGTTTTGCCTCCACCTCGCCTCCGAAAAGCGTAAAATAGAGTGTGCCCTGCACCATATCTCCGGCATCAACAAGCAGCACATTGTCATGCACGCCTCTGACGCTGTCAATCAGCGCCTTTCTGCGCAATATGCCTCCAAGATTCCTGTCGTTCGGTTCTATCTGGCTGTGAGTGTCGTTCGTATGGAGAATCACAAGCTCTTCCGCATACATGCCTGACAGCACCGCCAGAGCCATCAGAGCGGAAAAGATAAAACGAAAGGGAACTGTCTTGTTATGCATAATCATTTCCTTGAAACAACCCACGAAATTACTCAATAATCCCCAACGGTCAAAAGTCTTTTACAAATTTTAGTGAAAAATCAATCGCTAAAAATATTCTACAAATTAATCGCAAAAAATTTGGTCATGTAAAAAAAAGCTTCTAACTTTGCACTCGCAATCGCAAAACGACATAGCGATTTGGCTCCTTAGCTCAACTGAATAGAGCATCTGACTACGGATCAGAAGGTTACAGGTTTGAATCCTGTAGGAGTCACAAACAAATGATGGCTCCTTAGCTCAACTGAATAGAGCATCTGACTACGGATCAGAAGGTTACAGGTTTGAATCCTGTAGGAGTCACTTCCAGAACGGCCAAAAGGTGAAAACCTGAAAGGCCGTTCTGATTTAATTTTAACACAAACCCGAAAGCGTATACCTGTGGATGACAGATATGTCACAGACCAATAACAAGAATGCTGTAACGGAGGGGAAAAACACAAAGTTGTTACAATTAGATTAAGTGAATGTTTCAATGAGCCTGACACTTTTGTTTACTCGATTCTACTGATTATATTTGTGATAGAAAGATTAGCAAAATGAAAAAGAAACTCATAATTATACTATCCGCAACTTTTGCCGTGCTGTTGGTCTTGGCTTCCGCATGGGCCATCATCATAAACAGTACACAAAGAAATCTGACAACTGCCCAACCCCTTCAGGACGACAACGAGACAATGCCTCTGCGCGGCCTCCCCTTCTGCATGGAGCTTACCCCCGACCTGAGATTTAAATTCGACACTGGCGCCGACATCTCGACCATAAACGACCGGGACCTTGAGACCCTCCGGAAAAAAGGATACAAAATCAAGGAGTCACACATGCCCATAACCGGCAGAGACGGATATGGCAAATACATATTTTCCGTAAAAAGATACACGGTGGACCTCCCCATCGGAGGCTACAGAGTTCTCACCGACAGTCTGGGCAACTCCGAATTAGTGTATACCGGAAAACCTGCCAATACAATTATGAATGTTGACTTCGCTCATACGGAAGATACATTGTCGACAATCGGACTTGACGTGTTGCAGAAATTCAAGCTTGAGTGCCTTTACAATCCCGGAGCCGTATGCCTGAGGAACGATGTAGACACCGAGCAGTATCAGGAAGTGGCCAAACTTCAGACCAACATTTATCTGCTTGACCGTTTCTGGCCGTCGGAACGCTGTTACGTGATAATTTCCGTCAATCAGCATCCCAACATTTTCCTCATGGATACAGGCTTGCAGAAAACGGCCATAAAGATGCCCACATCGGATATAATCCGGTCTAAGTACGCTCTCCATAACGATTCAATCCGCACCATGCTTCATGCTTTCGAGGCTCAGGTGGAAGATCAGGCATGGGTGGATTTCGGCAACCGATCCGGTTCAAGACGCGTGTTCTACTATGACAACAGCGAGGATAAATATCAGGTCAACCTCCTGAATGTTTTCGATCAGGATCTCGTGATTGACATTCCGGACAAGGCTATATATTTCCGCACCGTGGTCAACCACAAGAAGAAAGCTGACCAGCTGCCGGCCCAGCCCGTATTATAATAGTAAGCGTAACAACAAACAGCGAAGCCATGTATTTTTAACGGTCCATGGCTTCGCCGTTTATCTACCCGAAAGTTACTCGGGATTTAAATTTGGTCTATAAAAAAAGCAACAGCCCTTGTTCATTCAAGCCGTTGCTTATTATTTTGTTGTCTTACCAGGATTCGAACCTAGACAGGCAGAACCAAAAACTGCAGTGCTACCATTACACCATAAGACAATCCTTTGCCCAAGCCACTCACGGTGACCTAAAGCAGTGCAAAATTACGCTATTTTTCGTTACTAAGCAAATTTTACAACTTTTTTCACGGAAAGCAAGAATTATTTCACAATGATGAGGTGATAGTTCTTCTTGCCGCGCTGCACCAGTATATATTTGCCGTTCAGTAGCATATCTTCAGTAGCCACCATATAGGGATCGGCAACTTTCTCCTTATTGATGCTTAAGCCTCCGCCCTGAACCATCTTGCGCATTTCGCCTTTCGAGGGGAACACGGGAGCTTTCTCGGTGAGCAGATCGGCGAGCTTCAGACCTTCGTTGAAATCCGAGCGGCTGACCTCCGATGTGGGCACACCCTCCATCACGGCAAGCAGCGTAGGCTCATCGATTTTGCGGAGAATATCGCCGGCTTTGTTGCTGAACAGAATCTGCGAAGCCTCCACAGCCGCTTCATAATCGGCTTCGGAATGCACCATGATAGTGATCTCCTTGGCCAGGCGCTTCTGAAGCGGACGCAGTCCGGGATTTTCCTGCTGCGCCTTGACGAGATCCTCTATCTCTTCACGGCTCAGCTCGGTGAATATCTTTATATATTTTTCGGCGTCGGCGTCGGTGACATTCAGCCAGAACTGGTAGAACTTATAGGGCGAGGTGCGCTTGGGATCAAGCCAAACACTTCCGCTCTCGGTTTTGCCGAACTTGCCGCCATCGGCTTTCGTTATCAGCGGACAGGTAAGGGCGTAGGCCTCGCCGCCGGTTATGCGGCGTATGAGTTCTGTACCGGTGGTGATATTTCCCCACTGGTCCGATCCGCCGAGCTGAAGCCGGCAGTTCTTGTCCTGATAGAGGTGCAGGAAGTCATAGCCCTGAATCAGCTGGTAGGAAAATTCCGTGAACGACATGCCCTGCTGGTTTTCTCCGCCAAGCCGTTTCTTCACCGAATCCTTAGCCATCATGTAGTTGACCGTTATATGCTTGCCCACATCGCGGATAAACGACAGGAATGAAAAATCTTTCATCCAGTCATAATTGTTGACCATTTCTGCGGCGTTGGGAGCATCCGAGTCAAAATCAAGGAATTTTGCAAGCTGACGCTTGATTGATTCCTGATTGTGACGAAGAGTTTCCTCATCGAGCAATTTGCGCTCCTGACTTTTCCACGAAGGGTCGCCGATCATGCCGGTAGCACCACCGACAAGTGCTATGGGTTTGTGGCCGGCGCGCTGAAAATGCTTGAGAATCATCACACCGACAAGGTGACCAATATGAAGAGAATCCGCCGTAGGGTCAATGCCCAGATAGGCTGTGGTCATTTCTTTTTTTAGCTGCTCATCCGTACCAGGCATCATCTGATGGATCATGCCGCGCCAGGTAAGTTCTTCAATAAAATCAGTCATAACTATCTTGAATCTGTACTTTAATACATTATTAGTGCAAAGGTAATAAAACTTTTCAAGTACTGAAAATAAATAACAGTTTGTCACACTTCCGGTCACGTACCATCCGGCCTCCCGGCGGCTCCCTCTTACCAGTCCCGGACAAAAGATACCCTCCGGCGTGCTTCCGGCATCATATCAGTGTCGCACAGTCACTCAGAATCGAATGTGAGATACTAATTTTCAACGATTTTTCAGATTTAAGCGTTTTCATATCAGAAATAATCGCTACATTTGCCCGTATGAAACTGATTGAAATGAATCTGCAACGTATCCTGGACTTGTGCCGTAAGCATAAGGTCAGGACCCTTTCTGTTTTTGGCTCCATCCTCACGGATAGATTCAACGACCAGAGCGATGTGGACTTGCTTGTGGATTTTGAGCCGGTAGACCATGAAACATTTGATTATGTCGGCAACTACTTCGATTTAAAGTATTCATTGGAGCAGTTATTCAATCGTAAAGTGGACTTGATTGAATACGGAAAGAACCTCAATCCAATCTTCAAGGCATTGGTTGATAAGAAAAAAAAGTTGATATATGGATGATTATATAGCCGTTTATATCTACGATGTCAAACGTGCCATAGATGAGGTCGAGAGCTACTTTGTGGGCTATCCTATGCGTTACGATGTATTTGAGAAGGATTACCTGCGCAGAAGTGCCGTTGAGAGAAAAGCGGAGATAATGGGAGAAGCCATAAACCGTATTTTGAAAATCCAACGCGATTTCCCTCTGCCAAATGCAAAAGCAGTGATTGACACACACGCAATCGCATTATACATGGTTACGATTCTGTGAAACCCGAATTTCTGTGGAGCTTGGTTATACGCCATATCCCCGAACTCAAAAAGGATGTGGAGAGAATCATTGCCGAATATGGAATATCGCCTGAAACGATAGGACAGTAAGAGCCGGTTCGACAAAACCCGACTTTAGTCCCTTAGGATTTTTTGGCACAAGAAATGCGGGCAGGATATAAGGTATTACCAAATTAAATTCTTAAATTTGCAAAACCAATCTCCTTTCTACATCCCGTTCACATCAAAGAAGAATCCCGCATCATGCTTAAATCCCGACATCTCACAGTTTTCCTGCTGATTCTCTCTACAATCACCGCGTTTGCAGCACCGCAAAGAAAGCTCTCCGACCTGATATTCAAGCAGAAATGCACCCATGACTCCCTTGACTACGTCACTCTGACATCGCCGCATACCGTACCAATGCTCCTGATTGACCGCGAGGACTTTCAGCAACTGATTTCAACGCCCGAGCGTCCCTACAATCTGGCAACGTCCGAGTTCTATGCGCCCGCTGTGTTCGACACCTACGAGCTGCTTGACTCCATACCCATGGAAGTGTCGGACAGAGGCGAATTCGCCAAGGCCTACGAATGGCTCGATGATTACGATGCGTCATACAATATGCTCAACCGCATCCGTCAGAACTACATATTCAACAACCCCGGACGCATAAAATACAATGTGGCCACCCTGCCCGAACCACCCAAAGCCTACAGGGCTTACGTGGACCCCCTAACAACAAACATCGTGGTGGAGGAAATCAATGTTCCGGTCGCAGAGACTCCGCTTGACATCACAGCCGACATCACCTACAAGAAATGGCTCCATGAATTCAACGCCTCCCTGCAGTTCTCCCAGGCCTACATTTCCCCCAACTGGTATCAGGGCGGAAAGAACAACCTCAACATGATCGGGCAGCTGCTCTATCACGTAAAGCTGAATCAGAAATTCTATCCAAAAATCCTCTTCGAGACAACGGTCCAGTACAAGCTCGCCCTCAACTCGGCTCCTGACGACAGCATCCACAGCATTAACATAACCGACGACATATTCCAGATAAACTCCACTTTCGGTCTGAAAGCGGCCAAACGCTGGTACTACTCGGCCAACCTGATGTTCAAGACACAGCTCTTCCACAGCTATCCGGCCAATTCCCGCAACCCGAAATCGGCGTTCCTGTCACCGGGCGAACTCAACATAGGTCTCGGTATGACCTACAACTTCGAGAATCAGAAAAAGAACTTCCGTTTCGGTGCCTCACTCTCCCCGCTGTCATGGAACTTAAAGACGTGCATCAACGATGACATAAATCCCGGCTCCTACGGAATAGAGGACGGCCACAAGTCCATGAACAAGTTCGGTTCGAGTGCCGAGCTGACATGGTGGTGGAAAATCGCCTACAACATAGTCTACAACTCTCGTCTGTTCGCGTTCAGCGACTACGACAGATTCCAGGCCGATTGGGAACATACCGTGGACTTCAATATCAACAAATATCTTTCCACCCGATTCTATGTCCACATGCGCTACGACACCCAGACCCCGCGTTCCGAAGAGAGCCCGAGCTGGCATAAATTCCAGCTTAAGGAAATCTTCAGTTTCGGATTTGCTTACCATTTCGGAGTGTGACAAGTGCGTTGCCTGCATGTCATAATCCTCTTTCTTTCCGTACTGTCAGCGAGTCCGGGGCTTTGCCATGCGGCCGACAGATATATCGACGGACTGCCCGGCACCTCGAAAACCATTTCCGGTTTTTCCGTCGCTGAGATGCGAAAGGAAATAGCCTCCACTCCCCTCCACCACATAGAGGGAATCTGGAAGCTGACATCGGACGGCACCGAAATAGCCATATTGAGAGACCGGAATCAATCCGATTCCGACAACAATGCGAGAGCCTACCGCATGATACTGATGCGCTCCGCCAACCGGGCTTTGCGCCCCGGCACCGTAATAGGACTCGTTAGCCCCACCGCCAAGACCGGCACTTACGATGCGCGTATCTACACCAAAGCAATAGGCCCGCAGCTGTCGGCTGCCAGGAAGTTCACCCTGAAACTGGATGACAATGACAGCCATCTCATATTCGAGATGAACAAAAGCGCCTATTCCATAAACCTCTGGCGGATGCTGCCCTATATGTTCCGTTACTCGGTACGAAAAAACAACAAGCAACCGTCAACCGCAGGGTGCATCCGTATTTTTCCGGCGCCAGAACTTCCGTCGGAGCCTGTCTACCTTTGAATTGAACCGACCATGAAACCCTTATGCTTTCTCCCGATTATCCTTTGCGCCGCTACTCTAACTGCGGCTCATTCAGGCGACAACACCACGCGGCGACGGCTGAGCGTCGACAAATCGCGCATACTCAGGACTGAGACCGCGTCACTTGACACATTGACCGACGACAGTCTGACATCTAACATAATCCTCAGCGGGTTCGACAAGCCTCTTCGCTCCACTAATGAAACGCTGTTTGTCAGAAACATGACCGGCACCGACATTTCCGGACTGGTCATAGAACTGGAATACTCCGATTCCAAAGGGCGGCAGCTTCACAAGAGGACCGTCACGAAAGCCTGTGACATCCCGGCCGGAGAAACGCGTCAGATTTGTTTCAGATCATGGGACCGACAGCAGTCATTCCACTATAGGCTCTCACCCAGACCGAGACGGGCCGACGGCACTCCTTTCGACGTGACCTGCACGGTGAAAGCCGTGATCGTTAACCGAACAGCACAGAACAGATGATTGACCTCATATCCGAATTAAAGCAGCACATTGACCTCACTCCCGAGCTGGAGAAGGCCATCTATAATCTGGTATCGGAACGTTCATACAGAAAAGGCGACACCATATCCGCCATAGCGGACATGCGCAGCAATATTTTCTTCATGCTCAGCGGCTCAGCCAGAGTCTTCTATATGGCCCGAGGCAAGGAACACACCTACTCTTTCGCATTCGATGCCGAGGCCATATCCATGCCTCAGGCTCTGATTTCAGACCAGAGCTATGTTACCACAATTGAATTTCTTGAGCCGAGCCGTGTGGTCATCGTTCCGCTTGAGAAGCTTCAGACCGCCATACGCAACTGCGAACCCACGGTTGCGGCAATCATCATTGACAAATTCATCAACAGCATGCACAAGCATGTGATTCAGCTCGAAGAACGCATTCTGATGCACCAGACCTGTTCCGCCCCGGAAAAATTCCAGTGGCTCCTGAAGCGTTATCCCAAAATTCTCGAACGGGCAAATCTCACACAGATAGCGTCTTACCTCGGAATCACAAAAGAAACGCTTTACCGCATCCGCAACGGCAAATATTGAGCCTTGCAATTGCGCGGACGAACTCTTTTTCGTACATTTGCAAAAAGAAGTTACGAAAAGAGTGTAATTTATTGGAAATGAGCGTAGGTTAATTGCTCTTGATAGTAATAGGTTACGATTTA